>NZ_DHYG01000054.1:0-9988 GCF_002414005.1 Psychrobacter sp. UBA5136 | reverse complement strand
ATTACTTTTCACTCACTATATATTATTTATCTTTGCGTGCTTCTTTAATTTTCTTAGCCGCAGTCTCCATCGCATCTGCCGCCTTATCCGCTAAGGTACCTGCCATTTCTTTAGCTTTAATTGCTGCAGTCTCTTTTAAAGAAGACTCTTTGTCGTCGCCATATTTAGAGTCATCATTTTTACTGTCTTTATCTTCTTTGTCAGAGTTTTTATTGTTGTCTTTATCGGATGATTTATTATCCTTATTGTCATTATTCAAAGATTTGTCATTCTTGTTGTCTTTATCAGACGATTTGTCGTTTTTGTTGTCTTTATCAGATGACTTATCATCTTTACTGTCATTATTAGACGACATACCATCTTTGCTGTCTTTGCTGTCTTTGCTGTCTTTGCTGTCTTTGCTGTCTTTGCTGTCTTTGCTGTCTTTGCTGTCTTTGCTGTCTGACTGGCTATTATGTTGATTATTGTTGCTATTGGAGTTCATAGCAATTTTTTGTTGTTTAGCGTCAGAATCGTGATTAGCAATGTTATTTTTCACCGTTGTATTCTGGCTGGTATCTTTTTCACTATCATTGTGTTCACTGTTATCGTGCGGCTTATTATTGTTCGTATTTGAGTTATTCATCGTCTTATCCTTTTGATTGTATTTTTTAGTGTTGGATGTTTTTAGCTTTTTAAATTCAAACTTGAATAGCGAGTTTTAAGCTTACTATTAGACTAAGTTAATTGTCTGTATAGCATCAGTTGCAATAGGTAATAAGGTCTATCGCTTGACATCATTGAGCCGACTTTTATGTTAAATTTATACCGTTAATATACAAACGTCCAAATGTCCAAACGTTGTTATAAGAAAATAAGAAAAAAGGTCATCATTGATGTTAAAGTCCGTATTACCTGACACGCAGTCCACCATTTTAGAACCTACATGGTTTACCCGTCCAACCTGCGTGGTGGCGGCTGATTTGATTGGCAAAGTGTTATGCAGGCAGGTAACCGATAGCGATGGGGCGCAAAAAATATTGCGTATGCGTATCTCAGAGACTGAAGCTTACATTGGCGAAGGTGATGCCGCTTGTCATGCCCATGCTGGCACGCGCACGTCGCGTACTGAGATTATGTATAGCCAAGGCGGTGTCATTTACGTTTATCTTATTTATGGCATCCATCATATGCTCAATTTAGTCAGCGGGTCGGCGGAGTCGCCAGAAGCGGTATTGATACGGGCGGGGTTTTTAACAGAAGATAGCGCCCGCTTGATTGACGAGCAATTGCTTAGCGTAGATAAGCAACTGACGCATCCCAGCCAGTTTGCTGGCCCTGGCAAGCTGACTAAGCGCCTGCACATAGACCGTACCTTATACGGTAAACCTATCTCGCCTGCCTCAGGGCTTTGGGTTGAAGACGATGGTTGTCAGCCACCCGTGTCGCTGCGGCCACGGATTGGCATTGATTATGCGGGGGAAGCAAAAGATTGGTTATTACGATATATTTGGACCGACCATCCTTCATTATCCAAAAAGTAGTAAATTTATAATGGCTCTGCATGTTTTCATGTTTGGTTAAAGGAGTAACTGATGTATAAACTGACCGTTTTTATTCCAGATGAAGCGCTAGAGCAAGTAAAGTCTGCTTTATTTGCGGCGGGCGCTGGAAAGATTGGCGATTATGAGCAGTGCTGTTGGCAGGTAAAAGGGACTGGGCAGTTTATGCCGCTGGCTGGCAGTAATCCCCATATTGGCGCGCAGGATAAACTTGCAACCGTTGATGAATGGCGGGTTGAGATGGTGGTGGCTGCCGCTCATATTAAGCCAGTTGTTGAGGCACTAAAGCAGGCGCATCCTTATGAAACGCCTGCCTATGATGTGATTGAAGTGTTAGATTTTTAATCTTAGCTATCAGTCTTCTTTTATTTTAATCACATGATAGCTTGGATAAGCAAGCTCGATTTTATAGTCTTCACCGCCGCGTTTGGCCTTTACTTTGATTTTACTGTCGCCTTTCTTATATTTGACGTCTTTGACGCGGTAGCCCATATTGCTGACTTTATTGGCGGCTCGTTGCTCGATAGCAGGCTGATAAAGCTCTTTATCAATAGATTTAATGGTCTTTTTGTGTTTTTTATAGATCTTGCTGTCTTTGTAAATATCTTCGTAAAGATCACCGTAGGCGTTATAGCCAGGTGCGGTGACGCAGCCTGTCGTTATCGTCAATAACGCTGCAATCATACCAGTGGTGACGCTGGTTTTTAATAAAAAATTGTTTTTCATTATATCCTCTTATAATGATGTTAAATGCGCTGTTAACTGTGCTAAAAAACTGCGCTAAAAAACTGCGCTATAAAAAGTCGTGCTATACAAAATCGTACTATAAAAATTTAGGTTATAAAAAATGGTCAAATAAACCAAGGGCTGGCTTATTTGACCAAAGGCACCAAGTAGTCAACGATGCCAAAAGCTTAACAGTAAGTTTATTAATAGCGGGAATGGTTGTTTTGATAGTGGCCATTATTGTGGTAACGGCCGTTATTACTTTTATGATGTTTTTTGTACTTATAGTGACCGTTATTGCTTTTATGATGACCTTTTTTATTATGGTGGCGGCCATTATTGGTTTTATAGTTGCTATGATTATAGCGGCCATGCTTATATCGACCATTATTGTACTTGCCGTTACCTCGGTGGTGAGCGTTTGGATGATAGACTTTGTGACCCTCATATCTTGGCGTCACAGTGGTACAACCCACGGTAGCGCTGATTAACGTAGCCACCACCCCAGCTGCAAACACAGCTTTTAAGGCGGAAAAGGTCAACATTTTCATAACAGATTTTCCCATCGTCTTATGAGCACTTTAACGATTCACATTTTAAGGATCAGTCTTTTTCAACCTTAATCACATTTAAGTTTGGATAGCCAAGTAATATTTCATACTCTTGCGAACCGCGCTTAGCCTCAATCTCAAACACCCCGCGTCCGTTCTTTTCATCGAGTTCGATATCTTCCACGCGGTAACCCATCGCTCTTACTTTATTAATCGCCCGTTGTTTAATGGCTGGATAACGCGAATCTCGTTTGATGTTGTCTTCGATATCATCGTTTTTATAGCGTTTATTATGCTTATATCTGCCATTATTGTAGTATTTGTCTCTTCTATAGTCGTCTTTGTCGTAACGGTTTTTATCGTATCTGTCATCTTGCCAGATATTAGAATATGCACGTTTGTTTGAGCTGATAAGCCTTAGATCAGGGTAGGTATATCTAAGCTCATAAACCTGATTGCTCTTTTTGGCAATGGCAGTAATTGCGCGCTTGCCCCGATAGTTATCAGAGCGGATGTCCATGACTTGATAGCCTTTACGGCGTAAGTCATTGCGCAGGGTTCGGCTGACGCGATTGTAGTCCGCATTGTCATAACCACCGTTGCCACTATATATCGGGTAGTCTTCGTAGCCCGGCCCAACCACAGCACAACCAGCCACCGTCCCTAGTAGAGTCAGCGCTAGACCAGCAGACATTGCGGTCTTAAATGAAAAAGCGGGTAGAATTTTCACAATAAAATCTCCTTTGGTATAGCCTATTATATGAATAAGGAACGGTTATTTAAGGCACACAGGTTTCATCGTGCGTCATCACACTCTATTAGTATGCAATCTAAAGTGGGCAAACTACGAGTAGGTAAAGCCGATATTTGTTTTTTTAATACTGAAATATTTTCTTACATGCCCATAGTAGAGCTTAAAACTCATTAATACATGTCTTTGCTGTTAATAAGTTGTAAATTTTGCAAATATTTGCGTAAGCATTCGACACTTTAGGTGACTAAGGCGTTGCTAACTTTAATAAATGTCGCTAACTAATTTTGCTTTTAAATAATCTTAAGGAAATTTACGAATAAATTACGTGCTAATAAACATAGTCTTATCAAAGGTTTATATTATAATTGCTCGCGTGATTTAGCCGATGTAAGCATATGCTTACACGCAATGACGCTTACGCGACTTAACACTAGGCGTATAATTTGACACTATACACACACGGCATAAGGGAATGTGGCTCAAGGATTGAGTTGACCGTATTAAGGATAATAGTTCAATTGCTGGCATCAGGATGATAACAGCAATTGTAATAAGGACACATGACCCGTGCTGCAGGCAGATGATGCCAGTAGTAGTCAGAAGAAATGGGCAGGATGCTCGGCTATCACACTATACTCAATATCCTGCAAGGATGCAGCGATTAGAGTAGTGATGGGTAACAAGGATGGTTAACAATAAAACCGCATAACAATTCATTGCTATGCGGTTTTATCGTGTCTGGGTTTTGGCGATCTATTTATATAAGCGGTATGCGGTAAATACTTACCATAGTAATTCCTATATAAATGGATGCGTAGAAAGAACAAATAAAAAAACCGCACTAATTATAATGCGGTTTCTACTCGATAACGTGTTTATAAAGGTAAACTCATAAAAACAGGTCTTTTAACAAGGTTTTATAAGTAGTTTCATTCATGATAGTAACTTTTATTAGCTACTACTAATAATTATTTTCAGTGCGCCAAGCATCAACTTCGCGCTCGGCGTCATCTCTGCTGTGACCATAACGTTCTTGGACTTTGCCCACCAGTTTGTCACGGCTACCCTCAATGTGTAACAAGTCATCATCAGTCAGATCGGCCCATTTTTGCTTAACTGAACCTTTAAGCTGTTTCCAATCACCTTTTAGCGTATGTTCGTTCATTATTATAATCCTTATTTTAGTTGTTGCGCTTCTACATGCCTATTGTTTAAAACATTCATTACTTAAAAAATTAAATCAACAGTCTGCCTAGCGCTTTAGAAGGCAAGTTATTATTTATGGTTGTTATTGCCTATTTGATACTGTTTTTAAGTACTGTGCTTTAATTACTATTTTTAAGTACTCTACAACTAGCCAGTGGCTAACTTGTGATACCAATATATGAGTTTTGGCCTGCCTTGTCTGTACGAGCAATGTTTGTATTGTTGCTTTATTATAGTAAAAAACCCGGCTTTGTTATGGAGCGCGTCGTTCTGTAAACGATAGAAAGCTTTGTTAGTATGGTAGGTAACAAAAGGCGCTAACTTATAATTGTAGCGCCTTTTTTTGCGTTGCTAGTTTTCACGTTACCAGTTTTACATTGCTAAGCCAACAAAGTCAAAATCAACGGGCGGCACCTCGCCTTGTATCAATAAGCTGATTGCCTTTGCCGAACCGCACGCATGGGTCCAGCCAAGCGTACCATGACCTGTATTAAGCCATAAATTATCAAAGGTCGCTGCCGTATTTTGACTGCCATGCCGTACTTGACCACGATGTGCGCGTCCAATTAACGGTACGTTTGATGGGGTCATTGGTCGCAAGCCCGTCCAATAATGCACAGAATTGGCAATGATACCTTTTGGGAATAATTGCTGTACGCGGCGGGTAATCGCTGCGCAGCGGGTAGCGTTTAAATCCATATTATAGCCGTTAAATTCTGCCGTCCCAGCGACTCGTAACTTATCACCAAGGCGTGAGGTGACCAATTTAAACTCATCGTCAATGAGACTAACAAATGGCGCGAGATGTGGCGCGCGCGGATTGACTTGATAAGTCGCTGAATAACCTTTGGCGGGGAAGATAGGCAGATGAACGTGAAGCGGTTTCATCAGTGCGACGCTATAACTACCAAGCGCTAACACATAACTGTCCGCGCTAAAGGTCTGCGCGTTTTCGCCCTTAGGCCGAATGGTCATACTATGCACATGCGGACGGGCAGAATGGGCGTCTGCATTTAATGCCAAAACCTCTGTATCGTATAGAAACTTTACCCCCGCCTGGGCACAGCGCGCCGCTAAGCGCTGAGTAAATAGGTGGGCATTGCCCGATTCATCGCGGCTGGTATAGGTTGCGCCTTTGAGCTTATGAGCGATAGGATAAAGCGCAGGCTCGAGGCTAATAGCATTATTAATATCAATCACATAGCGCTCGCAGCCCAGCTCTTGCATACGCTTTGTCGGCGCGATGGCGGCATCAAACTCAGCCTGATTGGTATAAAAATGCATGATACCGCGCCTTTGCTGCTCGTAATCAATACCGATATCAGCGCGCAGCTGTTGCAGGGCATCGCGCGAATACAGCCCTAAGTGCACCATTTGCACCAAATTGGCATCGGCTCTATCTGCGCGGCATTCTTGTAAAAATTGCATCGCCCACTTTAACTGCGCCTTATCAGCACGCAAACGGTACAGCAGCGGCGCATCCTCACGAAACAGCCATTTAAGCGCTTTCATCGGCGTACTAGGGTTTGCCCAAGGCGTCGCATGTGAGACCGAGATTTGACCACCATTGGCAAATGAGGTTTGCATACCAGCGGCTGACTCACGCTCAATGACGGTCACATCATAGCCTGCTTGCCGTAGATACCAGGCGCTGGTTACGCCCACCACACCTGCTCCGAGTACTGCAATATGGCTCATAAATTGCTCTGCTGCGTTTTTAGTAAGAGTGCTTTTAAGGCTATGAGATATTTCACGTTATTTTTGACGGGCAACATCCGCTTGCAGCGCTGGCGGTAATTCTAATATCGTAAGCTCGCTATCTGCTAGCTGCTCTGGGCGGGCAACGACCAAGGCTTTAAAGCCATTATCATTAGTATCGTTATCGGCAATCGCATTGACCACTTGAATTTTCTCTAGCTTATCGCCTGCTGCTGGCACGTCACCTGTGCCGCTGACATAATGTAAAAACGCTTTTGGCGCCGCTTTAAAGTAAATACGCGCGATGACCTCTTGACCCAAGTAGCAGCCTTTGTCGTAGTCCATACCGCCGCGCTGATGCAGGCGCAGCTCTTGTGGCTGAAACTCGCCTCGCGTTTCCGCAACGATCCAATAGTTACCCGCTGCGAGACTGGCTTGCATCCACGCCTGGGTGTCCGCTGGCGTATTATGCTCGTCTTTATGGCTAAAGGTTGGCACCCCATCGAGTACGCAAGGATAAATTGGCACCGGCGCACTGGTGTCAAATTTTGAAAAGGCGCCGAATTTTTTTAAATGCGCTTGAAAAGCCTCCGCACAATCGGCACTGAGAACCACGTCAAAATGTTTTTCGTCTTGTTTTTTAATCCAGAGCCCAAAGTCGATGCGCCCTTTTAAATTGCTAAGCGCCGTTGCTTGATAGCTAAGCCCGAGCTTGGTGACATCAGAGGTCAGCTGGCCTTGCAAGAATTTTCCCGCATCCTCTCCATGAATGGTTAGTTGAACAAATTGTGGCAATGTTGATAAGCTTGATTGAGTCATTGTTATTGTCCTATTTATCAGTCGTTATAATCTCAGATATTGTGGTCAATACTGAGTTATTAAAGGTGGTCTTAAATTTTTTGCCATGTGCAGCTTTTATCATTTAAAAGCACATGGCTAACAAATCAAATTCAGTTAAAGCAGAGTAGCACAAAACACCGTGCGTTAAAAAACGTCCGCGTTAAGAGATAGACGAATGTAGCAATTAGTCACAGTAGCGCGTTTGCAGCCGAAGCAATTGGTTAAAGCTGGCGAGTTACGGTACAATGATAGCGTAAGAATACACCCAATTTATCACGGCTGACGAGGAAATTATGAGCTTACCCAATTGCCCAAAATGCGATGCTGATTATACGTACGAAGACGGTGCGCTGCTGGTATGTCCCATGTGCGCTCATGAGTGGACCGCGGCTGAAACTGATGCGGCGCAAGCTGAAGACCAAGACGCCATCATTCGTGATGCGGTCGGTAACAAGCTGCAAGATGGCGATACCGTCACCGTGGTTAAAGATTTAAAGGTTAAAGGCTCATCAACTATTATCAAAGTTGGCACCAAAGCAAAAGGCATACGCCTCTTGCCTGATGCATCTGATGGTCACGATATCGACTGTAAGCTCGAGGGCTTTGGCCCCATGAAGCTAAAATCATCGGTGGTTAAAAAAGCCTAATGCATTATTAATAAAATAAGACAAAACCCATAAGTAGAGAATAATTATGAGCACTAAAAATGAGCAACTCTTTGCGCAAGCTCGCAAGCATATTCCTGGCGGCGTAAACTCGCCCGTCCGCGCTTTTGCTGGCGTTGGTGGCACGCCTGTTTTTATACACCGTGCTGCGGGCAGTAAGATTTATGACACCGAAGACAATGCTTATATCGATTATGTCGGCTCTTGGGGTCCGATGATTTTGGGCCACGCGCATCCAAAAGTAATTGATGCGGTCAAACAAGCCGCTGATGATGGTTTAAGCTTTGGGGCGCCAACGCCGTTTGAAACCACTGTTGCCGATAAGATTTGCGACATCGTCCCAAGCGTTGAGATGGTTCGCATGACCAGCTCTGGCACAGAAGCGACCATGAGCGCGATTCGTTTGGCACGCGGCTTTACTGGGCGTGATAAAATCGTTAAATTCGAAGGCTGCTACCACGGGCATTCTGACAGTTTATTGGTAAAAGCGGGCTCAGGCATGCTAGATATTGGTGAGCCAACCTCAAAAGGCGTGCCAGCGGACTTTGCTAAGCACACGATTACCATTCCTTATAACGACCCACAAGCGATCAAAGATTGCTTTGCGAAATGGGGTAGTGAGATTGCTTGCGTGATTGTGGAACCTATCGCTGGTAACATGAATATGGTCATTCCAACGCAAGAATTCCATAATACCTTGCGCGAGCAATGTACCGCCAACGGCGCGGTATTGATTTTTGATGAAGTCATGACCGGTTTTCGCGTTGGCCTTGGCGGCGCCCAAGCGCATTTTGGCATTGACCCTGATTTAACCTGCTTTGGTAAAATCATCGGTGCTGGTTTACCCGTTGGTGCTTTTGGCGGTAAAAAAGAAGTGATGTCTTGCATTGCGCCACTTGGCGGCGTTTATCAAGCGGGTACGTTATCAGGTAACCCACTAGCAATGCGCGCTGGTATCGCGATGTTTGAAGACTTAACCGTCGATGGTTTTTATGATCAATTATCAGTGAAAGTAGACAAACTTATTGATGGTTTCCAAGCAGCAGCGGACAAACATGGCGTTAATTTACGTACCAATAAATTGGGCGGTATGTTTGGTATGTTCTTTGTCAAAGACGCTGCAACGCGCGTACCGCAAAACTTCGATGAAGTGACCGAGTGTGATATGGACGTCTTTAATACCTTCTTCCATGGCATGCTAGATCGCGGTATTTATCTTGCGCCATCGGCTTATGAAGCAGGCTTTATGTCTATCAAACATAGCGACGCAGATATTGACGCTTCTATCAAAGCAGCTGATGAGATTTTTGCAGAAATGGCAAAAGCATAAGTCATCTATATTAAGCCGCTTGCTTAAAGCTAAAGGTTCAACGTTCTTTAGTTTTAAATAAGCAAAAAAACCAGCATGGCTATCATGCTGGTTTTTTTATGCTTACTAAATTTTATCAAATTTGCGGTCTTTTAAACTTAAATTACCGCGTAGCACGTCGGTGAACATACGTATGTCGCCAGCAAAGCTTTGTAGGGGATATTTAAAAGTGGCAGGCTTGTTTTTTTCAAAGAAAAAATGGCCAACCCACGCGCAGGCGTAACCTGCGGCAATGCCTTTAAGCAGTGGTTTTACTGAGCGGTTCTTGACGGATTTTGCTAAGCCTAATAAGCCAAAACTACTGCCGGCAAAATGTAAACGGCGACAAGCCATATTTTGATGCTCATCTAAATAAAAGTCATAAAATTTATGCTTGGCTGGGCCTGCGACGTTGATAAGTTTGCCGTCACTGGCTTTTTCGGTGCTGCTAGCGTTGATTTGTGAAGTTTGAGTGGCGGTCTGATCCATGGCTTTTGCTTCCTTGCAGGTTATTATGAACTACCCACTACCTAAAGAGGTAGGGGTTTCTTAGGTAATACCCATACTTGATACGATGATCTGTATCAGCGGTTAGGCAAATTGACTAAGCTAATCCCGTCGCACCGACGGTTTTTGATTGTTCTGCCAGCCTTAACCCT
>NZ_DHYG01000044.1 GCF_002414005.1 Psychrobacter sp. UBA5136 | reverse complement strand
TAATTATTGGGTTTGGTATAAAAATTGACCTCGTTCTGATACTGCATTGGATTTATCCAAAGCAAACTTCTCTGCAAAGAATTTAACTTCATCTTGTTTTAGGCGGTCAAGATTTATAATAAGAAATTCTGCTGATACGCTGCGAACAATTGAAGATCGGTCAAACGCTGATCTATTAAGCAATTCGATTAGAGGTATATGCACATCAATTTTTCGTTCAGCAATAACAGGTATTAATTTTCTTCTGCCATAAGCTTTATCAATCCACTTCCATTCATAACCACTAATCCATGTCATTCGGGCTTCAAACAAACTACGAAACGCTTTAGCTCTTACGTAAGGCTGGATGGCATTATGAGCAATTTCATTGAGGTAATCATCAAAAATAGGCAGCTGACCAAGTTGGGACAATAAACTAGGAATGGCTCCTGACGCAAATGTGATTAAATTATTTTTCAATGATAAAGTGACATCTTTTCTTAAAGTAGTATTTAAAATGACATTTCTATTTTCTTGTCCTATACGACCCCATGAATTCCAATTTGATAAAATGGTTATCAAAGCTTCTGCAATAATTTTAGAGTCAGTTTTGCGGCTGACTAAGATAAAAGCTTCTTTGGCAGCCACACGAACTTCTGGAACCCAATCATTTAATCTGCGAGCAATTAATATAAGAAAAAAAGCATTAGGAGCGCTCTCTGACAATAATTTTAGACTTTTTTCGCGTTCGTAGCCGTCCCAACTGACCAGTCCTAGCCAAGATGCTTGCTCAATAAATAGTGATTTGATAGCTTTTGACAAGCTTTCCCACTTTGGTTGTGATACTAAGTATTTTGCTACTTCCTCACGTATGAGGCGTTCCCAGTAATCTAAATTAACTAGCTTCAGCTGTGAAGTAACTTCAATCATAGGTGTCATGTCACCTTTTGACTTTAAAACATTATTAATTGCTAAGATAAATTTATCAGTCATTTCTATTGATGGTTGCATGATTTGCTTACTCCAAGCAGCAATGATTTTTCTATTAAAGCACCTCAAACCCAAACTTACTCAACGCTTCCCTTAACATCGCAATATTATAATATGCATGGGCATTGACGGTATTTTGAAAGAAAATATACAGCGTATCAAAATGTTGACGCTGATTGGCAATCGCCTGCGCCCAGTCCTGCATCTCAGTCTCACTATAGCGATAATCATGCCGATCGCTGGCGCTCATCGCATCCCACCAGTTTAGATTATTACCATGCATGCGCAGGTAGCCAGTGCGCTGAGTAAATATCAGCCGTGACGGTGGTAGCCCGCTGACCTTGGGATAATCGACGCTACACCAAATCAAGCCTTGCTCGACAAAGCTATCAACCACTTGCGGGGTATGCCAGCCGTTATGGCGAAACTCAACGGCTAACGGATAGTCTTTAAACCAACTGACCAAATTGGCGAGATAGAGCCGATGCTCGCGGGTACGGTCAAAGCCGTGCGGGAATTGCAGTAGTAGTGGCGCGAGCGCATCCACTTCGATGAGCGGGGATAGAGCGTTTAGAAAAGCCTCAGCATGTTCGGCGGTGCCTTTACGCGCATGGGTAAAGTCTTGATGCAGTTTGACGGCGAACTTCAACTCACTATTCGCTTGCACGTAGGCTTTATCAACCATACCAGCAAAGGCTTTTTGTCCGATCGGCGCATAGAAGGTGCTATTAATCTCGACCGCGCCGTATTGCTTGGCGTATTCGCGTAAAAAGTCCGTTTTTTTGGTGCCAGTGGGATACAGCGTCCCAAGTAAATCGGTATCGCTATAACCGCCCGTGCCGAGATAAATACGCGGAGTAGGGGTACTGTCCATGTTAACCACCCTTTATCGTTTTTAATGTTTATTGCTAAGCTTATTTTTTACGTGACCAAAGCCATTCGATTAGTGCCAATAGCGCATCATTGTCCTTACTGATATTAAGCTCACGATTGTTCAAATCGCGACCGCTTAATTCACGAATAATAGCTGCGCGTCCGTCATTAAATAGCGATTGCGCATAGCGGGTAGCCTGCTCAACGCCCATCAATTTTACATAGGTGGATTTGTCTAATTTTTCATCGCTGCCGGCAGGTTTGCCCAGCGTATCGGTGCTGGTGGTCACATCTAAAATATCGTCTTGGACTTGGAAAGCCAAACCAATATGCTGCGCGCAATCTTGTAGAGCGATGCGCTGCGGCGCTGTGGCACCCGCACAAATGCCGCCCATCAGCATTGCCGCTTCAATTAAGGCACCGGTTTTATCACGGTGGATGGCTTCTAGCTCGCTTTGCGTGATATTCGTACTGGCTTCAGCATTAAGATCAAGCATCTGCCCCGCTACCATACGTCTGGCGCGAGGCGTAAAGACGGCAAATAGCTGGCTTGCGATGGCGGAATCAAACGGCGCAAAGGTTGGCAGCTCGGCGGTTAATACTTCAAAGGCAAGTGTTTGTAGAACGTCCCCTGCCAGTAGGGCGGTTGCCTCGGTAAAGACAATATGTGCGGTTGGCTGACCACGGCGCAGCTCGTCATCGTCCATACAAGGCAGGTCATCATGCACCAACGAATAGGTATGCAAAAGCTCTACCGCCAGTGCGGCGCGGCGGCACATATCATAATCTGAGTCGTTTTCTAGCAGAGATTCTAAATTATCATTTTCATTCGTGCTATTAACAACATCGTCATTAGCATTGCTTTGATTGACGCTGGCAAAGGCACTGGCAACCAATAGTGGGCGTACCAATTTGCCTTGACCGGTCATCACATAACGGCAAGCATCAAGCAGTGGGCTTGGTAGCTCGGCGTAAGCAAACAGCATCTCGATATCTCGTGCGAGTTGTGCGCGCACGGCGCTATGAAATTGCTCAGTGTTATTATTAAAGCCAGCAAAGGACATAATTCTTGAAGGCCCAAGGCTGGCAGGCGTAAAGCTTGGCGTAGAAGTAGAAGAAGAGGAAACAGTCATAATCCAACCATTTATCAGGTCAATAATAAAAATAGCGTTAGTGTAGCATGATAGATTACATTGCTTATGCGGCAAGTATTATCAATGACGCATTTTTGACGGCTTAATGTTAAAAAGGCCTGTTAAAAAATCGTAATAATGCAACAAGCCCTCGTTACGTATTATTGATTTAACTTAGCGGTTGAATATGTTCTGATGATGCAGTGGGTTAGAGATAGAAAATGCTATTTATCAGGATTGACGCTATTAGAAATAAAAGCGCTTAGAATTGAAAGCTCTAAAGATTAAAAGCGCTAAAGATTGAAAGAATAGCACTCATCATATAATCTCAGTATACAAAGCATCACTTAAAGCACCTTGGCAGCAAGGTAAAGAGTTGGTATCGACTTAAGAGTGACTTGCGAGTATGGTATTAGCTTGTGACAGTCAGGGGCATAATCCCCTACACTAATTGGCGTAAAAATGGTCTGGTACTTAGCGGATGGGTTTTTAACCTTATTTTAAGTAACCTATCATCTCAATGCTCAGTCAGTATTTATAACATCAGTACCGGTAACAATCGTATATAAATAAAGCGCCGTATTCATGGGTGCAAGCGTGGTAAAACGCGGCACAAAAAATGAATAAACATGAGCGCTGGATAATAAAGACATCTGCACTGTTCAATCATACTGACTTTATAAGACGGTGGATTGGCGGTGTTATTACTCGTTTTTCTAACAATAACTGGCTATGGGCTTTAATTTTAAAGCTTTTAATTTTAAACCGTAGCTTTCGTTATATAGCAAGGAGTTTCAAATGGTATACCAAGGAAATCGCATTACGGTGACTATGCTAGAGGATGGCATCGCCAACATGCAATACAACGCCGAAAATGAGAGCGTGAACAAGTTTGATGCTGAAACCAATAAGCAGTTTGCTGAAGTTGTGACTGCGCTAGAAAAAGCCGATGACGTTAAGGGCTTAATCGTCACCTCGAGCAAAGGCGTCTTTATCGCTGGTGCGGACATCACAGAATTCGTTGGTTCTTTTAAGCAGCCAGAAAACGAGATCAAAGATTGGGTCGTCAATATCAATGACACCTTTAACCGTTTTGAAGACCTACCATTTCCAAAAGTAGCGGCCATCAATGGCGCAGCGCTTGGCGGTGGTTGTGAGATGACGCTGGTTTGTGAATACCGCGTTATGAGCGACAAAGCCATCATCGGTCTGCCAGAAACCCAATTGGGTATCTTCCCAGGTTTTGGTGGCACGGTGCGTAGTACGCGTGTGATTGGTATCGACAATGCGCTTGAACTCATTGCTACAGGCACACCGAAAAAACCACTTGATGCGCTAAAGCTTGGCCTCGTTGATGCGACGGTTCCTGCTGATGACTTGCAAGACGCGGCGATTGATTTGGTCAAAAAATGTATCTCAGGTGAGCTTGATTGGCAAGCAAAGCGTGAAGAGAAGCTAAATCCGGTTAAGCTCAACCAGCTTGAGCAAGCGATGGCCTTTAACAGCGCCAAAGGTATGATCTTTGCCAAAGCCAATCCTAAGCAGTACCCAGCGCCAGCAATCGCGATTGAAGCGATTGAAAAGCACGTAAACTTGCCACGTGATAAAGCGATTGAAGTAGAAGCGGCAGGTTTTGCTAAAGCCGCGAAAACGCCACAAGCAGAGAGCTTGGTTGGTCTGTTCTTAAACGATCAATTGGTGAAAAAACTTGCCAAGCAGCACAGCAAGAAAGCGCATGAGATTAACGAGGCGGCCGTATTAGGCGCAGGTATCATGGGCGGCGGTATCGCCTATCAGGCAGCCAGCAAAGGCTTGCCAATCATCATGAAAGACATCAAGTCTGAGCAATTAGAACTTGGTATGGGCGAAGCCAGCAAACTGCTAAGCAAAATGGTCGAACGCAAAAAGATGACCCCAGCAAAAATGGGCGAAACCTTAAGCCGTATCCGTCCAACATTGAACTATGGCGACTTTAGCGAAACTGATATCGTTATCGAAGCGGTGGTTGAAAATCCAAAGGTTAAGCGTGCGGTACTAAAAGAAGTTGAAGATTTGGTAAAAGACGACTGTATCCTAGCGTCAAACACCTCGACGATTTCTATTACTTATTTGGCTGAAGCACTTGCGCGTCCAGAAAACTTCGTTGGTATGCATTTCTTTAACCCAGTTCACCGTATGCCACTGGTTGAAGTTATCCGCGGTGAGAAATCATCTGAAGAAGCGATTGCAACTACGGTTGCGCTAGCGTCTAAAATGGGTAAAGTGCCCGTTGTGGTTAACGACTGCCCAGGTTTCTTGGTCAACCGTGTGCTATTCCCATACTTTGGTGCCTTTGATTTGCTGCTCAAGCAAGGTGCGGATTTTGCTCATGTCGATAAAGTCATGGAAAAATTCGGCTGGCCGATGGGTCCTGCTTACCTAATCGACGTCGTCGGTTTAGATACTGGCGTACACGGCGCAGAAGTGATGGCAGAAGGTTTCCCTGACCGCATGAAGCCTGATTATAAAGGTGCTATCGAGCATTTATATGAAAACAACCGCCTAGGCCAGAAAAACGGTGTTGGTTTCTATAAATATGAGACTGACAAGCGCGGTAAGCCAAAGAAAGTCGCTGACGAAGCAACTTATGAGCTGCTAAAAGCAACGACGGATAGCGACAAGCAAACCTTTGATGATCAAACCATCATCGACCGCACCATGCTGGCGTTCTGTAATGAAACCGTACGCTGCCTAGAAGACAACATCGTCAGCACGCCAAGTGAAGCCGATATGGCAATGATTATGGGCGTCGGTTTCCCGCCATTCCGCGGTGGTCCATGCCGTTATATCGACCAAATGGGTCTGGATAACTACTTGGCGCTATGCGAAAAATACGCGCATCTTGGCAAAGCCTATGAAGCGCCGCAGAAAATTCGCGACATGGCAGCAGCAGGCGAGACCTTTTACGCAACGGCGTAATGGGCGGTCATTACTAGGATGAAGTGCCGTACGTTTGCTGATGATAGTGCAAGCTATTTATATTTAATATCAATATTTTTTAATAGCAGACGTACGATTATAGTGAGTTACATTTAGGGTTAGTACAAGGAAATCGAGCGCAGATGTGCGTATTGTGCTTTAAGCGAGATTGACGAAGTAATGGCGCTAAATTGGACTGACTACACTGACAATAAAAATTGAAAAGGAAGATAGTATGACAACTTTAAGTCCAAAAGACGTGGTCATCGTAGATGGCGTACGTTCAGCGATGGGTAAATCTAAAAACGGTATGTTCCGCCACGTTCGCGCTGATAGCATCTCTGCTGAATTGGTTCGTGCCTTGGTTGAGCGTAACGACTTTGACCCCCGTGACGTTGAAGACATTATTTGGGGCTGTGTCAACCAGACGCTAGAGCAAGGTTTAAACATTGGCCGCAACATCGGTTTGCTAGCGGATATTCCTAAGACCACTGGAGGCCAAACCGTCAACCGTCTGTGCGGCTCTTCTATGCAAGCACTACACACAGCTGCGGCGCAAATCATGACCAACCAAGGTGAAATTTTCATCATTGGCGGTGTTGAGCACATGGGTCACGTCGGCATGATGCATGGCGTTGACTTAAACCCAGAAGCCTCAAAGCACTATGCAAAAGCTTCAAACATGATGGGTTTAACGGCTGAAATGCTTGGCCGTATGAATAACATTACCCGCGAAGAGCAAGACGCTTTTGGTCTTGAGTCACATCGCCGTGCATGGGCTGCCACGGTAGAGGGTCGTTTTGACAATGAAATCATCGGTATCGAAGGCCATGATGCCGCTGGTCGCTTGCAACTATGTACTGTCGATGAAGTGATTCGTCCAGACGCAACGATGGAGCAAATGCAAAAGCTACGTCCAGCCTTTGATCCAAAAGGCGGTACGGTAACGGCTGCAACTTCATCAGCACTCTCTGATGGTGCCTCAGCAATGCTGGTCATGAGCGCGCAAAAAGCCAAAGATTTGGGTCTAAAACCACGTGCGCGTATCCGTAGCATGGCGATTGCTGGTTGTGACGCGGCTATCATGGGTTATGGTCCCGTTCCTGCCACGCAAAAAGCGCTAAAACGTGCTGGCATGAGCCTTGATGACATGCAAACCATCGAGCTAAACGAAGCGTTTGCTGCCCAAGCGCTATCGGTACTAAAAGCGTTAAACTTAACCGATAAGCAAGACATCGTTAATATCAATGGTGGTGCAATTGCTCTCGGCCATCCACTCGGCTGTTCAGGTGCGCGTATCACGGTTACGTTGCTAAACGCCATGGAGCAGATGGATACTGAGATTGGCCTTGCAACTATGTGTATCGGTCTAGGTCAAGGTATCGCCACTGTGATTGAGCGTGTGTAAGCTTTTTAACGAGCAATTTTAGTCTGATTTATTTAATAAAAACTCCAATCTTTATGATTGGGGTTTTTTTATGGCTGCATGCTAAAAATTGCGTTACTACATCATGTTCATGGCCTCATGTTCATAACGTGTGCATAAGTTGTTATTAAAAATTATCTTCATTGACGCCCTCAGAAATCTGTGACTAAATAACAGTAAAGCAAATAAGCTCGTCAATTAATAAAACCTATAAGCCAACACTAGCATTTAGTTATCAATGTCAGTCGTACAAGGAGTGTACTATGTCTACCATGATTACCGATCGCACTTATCGTATCGCCCGCGAAAATACCCAAGCAATGATTATTGATATCCAAGAACGCTTGACGCCGCACATCTATGACCATGAAAATATTGTCAAAAAAACCGTCACTCTGATTAAAGGCCTACAAGCTCTTGATATTCCTATCATGCTTAATGAGCAATATAAAAAAGGACTGGGCGATACCTTACCTGAAATACGTGAGGTACTCGAAGACGATAACGCCAAAAGTTTTGAAAAAGTGACCTTTAGCGCCTGTGATAACGATGATTCGTGGCATTATTTGGCCCAGCAAAATCGCAGTATTGTCTTATTATTTGGCGTGGAGGCGCATGTTTGCGTGATGCAAACCGCGCTTGATTTGCTCGATAATGGCATGCAGCCGGTTATCATTGGTGATGCGGTCGGCTCGCGCTTTCCTTATGATAAAAAACAAGCGATTCGCCGTATCCGCCGCGCTGGCGGGGTTATCAGTACGGTAGAATCCATTTTGTTTGAATTATGCCGCAGCAGTAAAGACCCTGCCTTTAAGACCATTAGTAATTTGATTAAATAACGGCTGTAAAGTTTTAAAAATCTTCCTAAAAAAATTTTCAGCTGTTTGACACAGATAGCGCTTAATCATATAAGCGCTATTTTTTATGGACTATCATTATAAAAGCTGTTTTGTGATAGTTTTTGACCTCATAGTTTTTGACCTCAAGGGTTTCTGCGTTGATAATGTGTATCGTTGACTAGGGCATGCTCTCATTTTAGCGCTGCCTATCTCATAAGTGCTTACGTAACACGCTAAAATAAGCACAATAAATTTTTAAAAACCAGAGACTCCTATGTTATTAACCAATCCCAATCTTACCGCAAATATTGATATCAATGATGTTACCCATTTCTTATTAGAGCTTGATGCCCTAAAACGCGTCAATCGGCGCAGCTATGTGACGGGTACGACGCGCTTAGAAAACTCCGCCGAGCATTCTTGGCATTTGGCCATGGCCTGCTGGTCCATCGCTGAATTGTTTAAGCTCGACGTTAATCATGAGCGGTTACTTAAAATGGCGCTCATTCACGATTTGGGTGAAGTCGATGCAGGGGATACCTTTTTATTTGCCAATAGCCGTGGTGATGCTCACGTTGAAGAGCGCGAGGGTATTGCGCGATTGCAAAACGAGCCCGGCAATGGTATTAAAAACTTAAGTGAGATTTGGGAAGCGCAAGAGACTGGCAGTAGTAAAGAAGCCGAACTGCTCAGAGTGGTCGATCGAATTTTGCCATTTTTGTTAAATATAAATACGGGCGGCAAAACATGGAGTGATCATGAGGTGACGCGCTCACAAGTGACAGGCGTACTGGGGTTTATTAAAGACAGCTTTCCTAGTATTCATGACTGGCTAACAGAGCAGATTGATTTTGCAACTGAGCAAGGCTGGTTGATTGATGCGTAAATAGCAGCTCAACGTCACTGTCAAAAAAGAAATAAAAAATAAAAAAGAAAACAAAAAGCCCAGTTAAACGTCAATATTTACGTTTAACTGGGCTTTTTATCAATAGTAAAAAAATTACTGGGGTTTAGCAACACCCAATAGCTGTCCCATTTGCACAATGCTATTAGCCGTTAAGCCATCTTGCCAATCGGCTTTTGCCGCTTTTGGTAAAACGATAATGGCGGTTGAACCTAAATAAAAGCGTCCAAGCTCATCGCCTTTTTTAAAGCTCATATTGTGCAGCGCTTCTTGGATAGTATCGGTGCGGCTAATTTTGCCAGTTGCTACCGTTTCGATACCAGCGACAATCATTGCCCCAACCATTACCACCGCTGCTTTGCCATATTTTGTGTCAAACAGACAAACCAAGCGCTCGTTACGGGCAAATAAATCCGGTACGTTGGCTGCCGTGACATTATTCACAGAAAATAGCGTGCCCGGTATATAACGGGTCTTGGTTAAAGTACCTGCAAATGGCATGTGCACGCGGTGATAGTCGCTCGGCGCGAGATACACGGTAGCAAAACTGCCATCAGCAAAATATTTGCCATCTTCGCTATCAGCAAGCAGTTGGCCAATATCGTAATGACGACCTTTGGCTTGCAGCAGCTTATGGTCAGAGATTTGCCCGAGCTGCGAGATGATGCCATCAGCAGGGCTGACGATACCGTCTGCGCTGCTATCAATAATACGCGCATCGCCTTTTAGCTCACGGGTAAAAAAGTCGTTAAAGCTCTCGTAAGCGTTAAAACTTTGGCGCTCGTATTCATCCAAGCTGACATTGTAAGCTTTGGCAAAGCTGCGGATAAACGCGCGTTTGACGTACGGATGACGGCTAGCGGCCAAACGTCCAGCGACTTTACTCATCTGCTGCTGTGGCACAAATTGTTGAAGGGTCGTAAATAAATTCATAATGAGATTACCAAAATAGGGTTCGATGTAATTATTAATAGGCAAGTTGATAGCGGTATTTTATCATGCTCAGGTATGATTGTATGACCATAAACTGTAAGCTATTTATAAATAAGGAAGGCCGTAAATGAGAGCGTTGATACAAAGGGTGCGCCGTGCCAGTGTCACTGTTGACGAGCAAGGCGTTGGTGAGATTGAGCAAGGCATATTGGCTTATATTGGTTTAGGGCCAGATGACAACCTGCAAAGTGCGCAGCGTATGATTGATAAAATCCTCACCTACCGTATTTTTGAAAACGCTGATGACCCTGCTAAGGTTGGTAAATTGGATAAAAATGTGCAGCAAGTGGGTGGCGGCTTACTATTGGTATCACAATTTACCTTAATGGCGAAAACCGATAAAGGCCGCCGTCCTGACTTTGGCGGCGCGATGGCTCCCGCTGCTGCACAAGCGTTATTTGAGCAATTGGTGACTTATGCAAAAACTCAGCATCCCACTGTAGCGACTGGTCAGTTTGGCGCTGATATGCAAGTGGCCAGTATCAACGATGGACCGTTAAATTTCTTACTAGAAGTGTAGAGCTTAAAGGCTTAAATCGAGCTATTAGGCTTTTTTAATAAGGGATAAGGGTTGACCGCGCTGCCATTGATATAAATGCCGTAATGGACGTGGGTCGTTGTGCCTTTGGCGTTACCACTGTCGCCGACATAGCCGATAATATCGCCGCTATTTACCCAGTCATTTGGACTGATATCGGCATAATCTTCTAGATGTGCGTAATAATGTGCGGCGCCGCCCGGTCCAATGATAACCACTACGCGCCCGCCCAAATTATTTTCGCCAACTTTACTGACAATACCTTGCGTGGTTGCCTGTATCGGCGTACCACGCGGCGCAAAAATATCGATGCCCTCATGGGTGCGGCCTTGGCTACGCGCGCCGCCCCACGTATCCGTTAAATGCCGTCCCGGTAGCGGGCTAGGTAAGCTATTTTCGGTGGGTAATGGTTGTTGTAACAGGCTGAGCTGTTGCCATCTTGCCAGTACAAACGACTGCGTTTGCTGGCTGATACTCGGTAAAAGCTTATCGAACACAAATAACAGCAGCAATAACACAGCCGCCTTGATTAAGACACTAAATACGCGGCCCAAGACGTTTGGCTTTTTGTTTGGCTCTTTGTTTGGCGGTGGGTTATTGCCGTCTGCTAGCATTGATGTCTCTTTAATTTTTTGCCTTCATTCTATTTAATATTATAGAAGTTAACGTCTCTATTTTCTGTATGCCATTGTTATCCCTAGCTTTTATCCCCATAAATACCTCGCTGCTTTTAAAATTTATATATTTTTTAAAATTTATAGAAAACCTCGATACTGCTACCTATTTTTAAATAACGATGGCTAAACTCTATGACTGACACGGCGCTGATTATTGATACCGAAACCGATCAAGGTCGTGATCCACGGCCAATTCAAGTGGCAACGATTAATGTAGCGACGGGTTTTGAGTGGATGAAATACTTTAATAGCGGTCGCTCGATTTCCCCATTCGTCATTAAAATTCATGGTATCACCGATGACGATGTCGCCGGTCTTGAGCGCTTTGAGCTCGAGCAATTTGAGTTGCCACAGTATTTGATTGGCCATAATGTACGCTTTGATTGGCGGGTGATAGGTAGCCCGTCTGCTAAGCTGATATGTACCGTACGGCTGGCGCGCGTTGCCTTTCCAGAATGGAGCGCCTATGGTCAGTCAAAATGTATCGAGCAGTTATTGGGCAAAGCTGAGGCAAGCAAGATGACGATTGCCGCTCATGACGCGCTAGGTGATGCGCGCATGTGTTATCTGCTGTATCAAGCGTGCTGCGAGCGCCTAAAGATAGCACCGACGGACTTTGCGGCCGCTCATGCTATCGCTAATAAAGCCCATCCTATAAGCAAAATGCCCTTTGGCAAACATAAAGGCATGCTGATTAAAGACGTGCCGATTAGCTACGTCAAATGGATGCTGGGTAACATTCATAATATGCAGCCGTCGCTGTATTCGGCTTTGACCAAGCGCGTCAAAGCCGAAGAGACGGCAGATCAGGCAGCAAACAATAGGCAAGCTTAAATAGGCGCGTTTATACTTAAATAAAAGCTATTGCTGCTTATTTAACCAATCAGTCGCCATTTGCCAAAGCTCAGGGGCTTTTGCATGGGTTTTGCGACTAAAATAGCCCATGTGACCGATACTGTTTAAGCCAAACTCTTTTGGCGCAAAAATGCGTTTTTCGGCCGGCATCTTACTAAAGACGCGAATCATGTCGTCCATGTTTGTACTGTTGGCAATGTCATCATCGCTAAAGCCGAGCCACAAAGATGGCGCGGTTATTTCATCATAAAAATGGGTGTGAATACTTTTGCCAAAAGCGGTCTTAATATAACCTGCGCCATTGCACCACTCGCGCCATTGACGAGCGACGCCGCGCGGTAGCGGCTCTCCCATACCGATTTTATCCGCTGGCGTATAGCCTAACGTCAGATTGGTGAGTGGAATAAAGGCATCCATAAAACCCATGGCTTTTAATTTATAAGGCATGTCCATGTTTTTGATTTGCCCTGATGAGCAAGCGACATTCAACACCGAAGCAATGGCTTTATAATTTGGCATCAAACCAATCAGCTGACCGCCGGCACTATGACCAATCAAATGATAAGTGGCATTGGTAAATTCATCTTGCAAGGCATCAAGGACGGCTGGCATGTCGTGGCGACCCCAGCTGATTAAAGAGGCATCGCATTTCGTCAAATCGGTGGTAAGCGACTCGCCGATACCTTCGTTGTCAAAGGTCAACACACCAAAGCCTTGCTCGGCTAAATAAGCGGCAAAATTATGGTAAAACTGGCGTTTAATCCCTGTCGCTGGCGCCATCATGACCGCGGCTTTCACTTCATTTTTAGGGCGATAAACCGTCGCTGCCAATGCGCGATTGCGCTCGGTCATGATGCTTAAAGAATAAATATCCGTTTGATTGTTGTTGTGAGGTTTTTCCATGGTTTAACCTTAATAGGTGGGGGTCATGTTTAATTGTCATTTTTATAAGCAAATGCTTTGGATAAATAAAAACATTGCGTAATGCGGCGCATGTGTGTGGTGCTTGATGTTAAACGTGTAGCAATTGCGTAATAATAAAGCACTTCAGCGATGTGATGACGCTGGGATGGCCGCCGAATAGCACTGCTTATGGTAAAATAAAACTTAAGTAGGAAGGGGGCCGAAAGTGACTTTCAAGTTCTATACGCCAGTTCTAGCTGGTTTATTTTGAACGACATTATTCAATAATATTTTCATTTATAGTTTTTTGACCAATTAACCTACATCAAAAAAACAACTCTTATAATCAATCATGTTTTAATAGCTAAGTATTCAATAGCCATGTATTTAATGGCTAAGTATTTAAGAAAAAATCGCTATAACAATTAAGGAAACTCTATGCAAATGAAAATTAACAATGACACTTATGAAGTTATTACCAGTCAAGATATTACCAATATTGAAAAAGCGGTAGATAAAGCCTCGTTAACGATGCCGCTGGTGGCGGTTTATTGCGGTTCACGCTCGGGTAATAATGAGGTTTACGAACAAGCAGCACGTGAGCTGGGTCGTGCGCTTGCGGATAATGGTTTGGGTTTGGTTTACGGCGGCGCCAGCATCGGGCTGATGGGCGCAGTTGCCGATGAAGTCATCAAAGGCGGGGCAGAAGCGGTTGGCGTGATTCCAACCTTTATGCTTAAGCACGAGATTGCCCATGAGCAGCTGACGCGCCTGCATCTAACCGACACCATGCACACCCGTAAAACCGTCATGGCAGAGTACGCCGATGCCTTTATTACCTTGCCGGGCGGGCTTGGAACATTAGAAGAAATTATGGAAATTGCCACGTGGCGCCAGCTATATCAGCATGAAAAACCGATGATTATTCTTAATATCAACGGTTTTTATGATTGTATGATTGAGCATTTACAATACACCGCTGAGCAAGGGTTTATGAAGCAACAAGACCTTGAGCGTTTGGTGGTGTGCAATACGATTAGCGAAGCGATTGACCTACTAAAAACTGTGGTAAAAATAGACGATGCCGTCGATACCGAAAAAATGGCGGGTAATTAAAAGCGCCTATTTTTATCTATAAATGCTTTTATTTAAAAAAGGAGAGTAGGGCGTATTATTAGCCTTGCTCTCCTTTTTTTTGCTTTATTTTTAGCACTTACGTCCCTTAAACAATTTCTCAAGTTTCATAGGTTTTAAAAAACCGTTGCAATGACTTACCTTTCACCAGCGTTTAAACTGTCCAAAGTCGTGTCATGGATACCATGATTTACGCACGCCATCGCCAGCGGAAAGCCGCGCTCTTTAGCCAAACTGCGGGCAACACCATCAATCGCTAAGCTATCATTGTGCGCTAAATACGCCCATTCATGCGCATAACGCTGACGGTTTTCTGGTGCCTCAAAATCAACCAAACCAAGCGTCGTCAATTCATCGACGATTTGATCGGCCGCTATCAAGGTAGAGGACGCTTTGACGTTTTCGGCGCGCGCATAACGGATATTAGAATACAAGCTCACATCGGCAACGCGCAAGGTATCGTCCTGACCGGGTATTTGCTGTCCACCATATAGCGCGTTACCAACCGTACGCGCGCTATGAAAGGTCGGCACAAACTCGGCGACATGATCAATCGCTTGCTGGCTACGTGCTTGTAGCGGCGCTTTATCCCAGCCGTCCTCGATATAGTGTAAGTATTGCGATGGCAATTTCGGTTGGGCGCTGTTCTTATTAGAGGCGACCAAACCATCATCAAACAGCGTGATACATTTACTCATGCCATGTATTTGAAAATAGCCATCGGGATAGGGCGTTAGCTGCGCCATGCCTTCAGGGGTGCCGCGCTCACCATAAATAATAATCTCAGGTAGCTGCCCGCCCGTGCCATCCCAGTGGGTAATATAAGACGATTTAAACTCGACCATACGCGTGACTTTGACGCCAACCATATCATCGATGACGCCCGTACGAAAACCGCAAGCGTTGATTAAGTAATCGACTTCGATAGACTCCGTTTGAGGTTCCGTGTTCGTTTCATTTTCAAAATCCGCTTCAGTTTTAATATCAGAGCGCGCCGCTTGCTGATAATCGATACGCCATTTGGTCACATGGTGGTCAGCGTTTGAGCAGTTTTCACAATCAACAGGCATCACTTGCCGCACCTTTGTGTCGGTAAACACATGCGCATGCTCATACTCTTCTAAAGCCAGTTGTGCAGAAGCTGCCAAACGGAAGATATTCCAGCCGTATTCTTGCACGACAATCAGCGGAAATTTGACTTTACTTAAGTCCAAATACTTAGCGACTGGTATCATCCATTCATCAACCGTGCGTGGCACCGCTACTTGCTCGCGCTTGGACAATTCAATAAGCCGTTCATGACTATAGAGCTGATAGTAGTCCTCAGGTTCGCCAAGCACCTTATTATTAGCATCTAGCTCGATAAGTTTACGATAAGCATCGGTCAAAATATCAAGGCGTGGTAGCAAGTCTTCGGGCAAGCCTTCATCGCGCGTTGGCACGGCAAAAACCGTCGGGCGCACATCGATGGTATAAGGATAAAGACGCAAAATATCGATGCACTGTTTAAGCAATGCGATGCAATCTTCGTCAGGGATTTCACGATAAAGATTGCCGCCGGCATGCAAATGGCACATCGGTGGCCCATCGATAAGCGATTTGTTTTTTTCAAATAAATAGGTTTCAAGCCCTAATGCCGCAAGGCGAATGGCAATGGTTGCCCCAGCCGTGCCGCCACCGAGGATACCGACCCGTTTGGCTAAAGGTGCTTGATTGTGCAAAAAAGTGTGCGTCATTGTTGTGATTATATCCTTAAGCGCATGCCCGTTATCAGAGCATGCACGGCGTATTTATTGACTGATTTATTTATAGACAGTTGGTTACTAAACAGTTTTTAGATAGGCTATCGATATGCGTGCAGCGGGCGCTAAGTTCAATATTCATCTTAAGCCGCCATAGTCACATTTGCCATTGTTTAGTCATTCTTACTTTATATAGCGTTATTCTACGAAAAACTAATCTCTATACGGCGGTAAATAAGTAAGCTGCGGCTTAATTTTGTCAGCAGATAGCGATAAGGTAAGCGAGGAGAAAAGAGAGTAAACGGAGAGAAAAGAACAATGAAAACACAGGCAGGCAAACAGCTTTCTTGTAAAGTTAGGGTTTTGGTTTACTTAGTTGAGGTCTTTAAGCGCTTTTGTAAATTTATATAATGGTAGAAACGTCTGCTGTCCTGTCTATGCTATATTAAAAATGCTTAGAGATAAAAATATTAATCATCAAAAAAATTCAAACCTTTTGACGACAAGAAAAAATCTAATCGTACTTTTATTCAATTTCACCATAACAAGGAAGTTATTATGAAACATCTACTTATCTTATCTGTCATTTCTGGCACCCTAGCGCTTAGCGGTTGCTCTACGTTTAATAACATGTTTGGCAATGACGATTCTGGCATGCATGATGTACAAGCGACCGTCAAAAATACCGCGCCAGTTGCCAGTAGAAATGGCATGTTGGTCGATGCAACCAACCATATGACCTTATATACCTTTGATAAGGATTCTATGAATAAATCAGAATGCGGCTCTGCGTGCCTGGTCGCTTGGCCAGCGTTTATGGCACCGAGTAATGCCAAAGCGTCAGGGCAGTTTGCGGCGTTCCAGCGCGAAGACGGCAAATATCAGTGGGCAGTAAACGGTAAGCCGTTATATTTTTATGCCAATGACACCAAGGTTGGTGATAAAAATGGCGATAATAAACTTGGCGTTTGGCATATCGTAAAAACCAAATAGCGTACAGAGCAATTTTAACAGAAATAAAAAGTAGCTATTTATAGCTGCTTTTTTATGCGGTTTTTTGACTCAGCATCATGGCGTTAAGTCGCGCTTATGGCGTGGTCTTATCGTAGAAGCAGCTTGCATCGAGCAGCAAAAACCGTTAAAATCGCGGTTTGATTTTCCCGCTGGGGAAAGGCTAAGTGAGCAGCGGTGTGGTGTTGGGTGCTGGAATAAGCCAGTGACGTAATTGCCAGACTGACAGATGTCCTTAGTGCCTCAGTTACGTATGTTAGTGTGCTTGATAGTTAAAAAAGATGCCATTAAGCAAAAACGCCGTACATACATCGGACATAGAGAGTTTATTATGCGTAAAGATATCCATCCTAATTACCAAGAAGTTTTGTTCCATGACACTAACGCTGACGTGTTTTTCTTAACGCGTTCAACTGTTAGCACCAAAGCCACTCGTGAATACGAAGGTGTCGAGTACCCATACTACCCACTTGATATCTCAAGTGCGTCGCATCCATTCTATACTGGCGAACAACGCAAAACGTCTACTGAAGGCCGTGTTGCAAGCTTCAACAAACGCTTTGGTGCGTTTGGTGGCCGTAGCAAAAAAGCTGCTGATTCTGCTGAATAATTTATACTTATGGTATAAATATATGTCGCTAAGCAGTCTGTTGCTAAGCAATAAAAAAACCGCTGAATATTCAGCGGTTTTTTTTGTTTAATTTTTAACGTTAAGTTTTACCATACTCAGCTATTTAACCTCAGTTATTCAACTTAGTCGCAGATTACTCTAGCAATTCGACTATTAATTCTGCCACTTGCTCGGCCCAATAACCGTACATCAGGCTGCTTGGATGAAAGCCATCACTGGCAAACATCACCCTGATATCGATTGGCGAGCCGTTAGAATGCTCCTCTATCATACGCGCAAAGTCCGTTGCCATGTAAGTAACGCCATCATGTGCAGTACAAATTTGCTGCAACATACCATCAAGGATGGCCGCTTTTGCACCAACAAAGTTATTTAACGGCGCAGGTATGGCAGGCATTTGTGCCATCGGCGGCAGGCTTAAAAAAATCAGCTCACGCACGCCAAATTTACGCTGCGCGATAGCGATGATATCTTCAATTTGCTGCTGCCACTTATCTACAGAGACGTTGGACGTGGTGTCATTGACGCCAACACTTAGCACCATGACATCAGTAGGCTGGCTAGGAGTAGGCAGTACATAGAGCCTGCGCAAGATATCAAAGCTGGTGTGTCCAGTCGTCGCTTGCAACGACCAGTTTAGGATATCAAAGGTGGTATGGATAAGCGGTTGCTGCGTCAAAATGGGAATCAAATGACCAACTAGCGCCTCTTGCTGGGTTTGACTACCGACGCCCGCCGCCGCTGAGTCACCAACGACCATTACCGTTAACGTCTTTTTGTTATCGTCATTTGAGGCATCAGGACTTGAGGCATCAGGCGCGCTATTGAGCTGAACCTGGCCGTGTCTGTCGCCATTTGGCTCCGGCAGGCGCACGGTATCGCGCTTGATTTTGTGCCCTTGATACAGATAAACAGGGGCGAATAGCACGTCTCTTGCCACTGCTGTCATTTTACTGGTATCTACCATCCTGCGCGCTCCCGAATCGTGGTGAGACTGTCTTCAATGAGTAATTGTCCATCAAGATAAACGTCTCGTAATAGGTTAACTGTATTAGCGGCTAAGTCTTCAGCTTTGATGGTTTCTAACGTGCCATCGCTGTTTTTTATCAGCGCCAAACGGCCTTTTTTTGAGCGTTTTGAGCGGCTGGTGACGGGGTCTTTATAGATGTCTTTCCACACGCCATTGATAGAGATGGCACTGGCTTTCATCGCCCAGCTCATGGTATCGCGATTGACTTGCTGCAGTAGGCCGCCGCCCATCCCAAAGGTGATATTGTCGGCGCTAAAGCCTGCGTTTAAGACCACATCGATAATTCTCCCCAAGCTTTGCGGGCTGATACCGTCGCCTTGGATGACGCGCACATAGTCAGGTAGCACTTTATAACCTTTACGGTTAATGGTCGTGCCAAATTTTACCGCCAAGCGCTCTAAAGCCTCACGCACGACTTTTGCAGGATCGCCGCTATCTGGCCGAATAACTAAAGTGCCGCCCATATTTTTAACGCCATCTTTTAGGCTACCGCCCCAGATATTATCAATGGCATTCCATAAATCATAGCTGTCAGATACCACAGAAAAACTCTTACCTGCGCCGCCAAACTGCTCAATCATATTGGCAAAAGCGGCAGTTTCTCCATCGCGGCCCCAAGCGGTCATGGTGCTGTGCTCAGCAGCAGGAATAGAGAAAGCGGCCATCTCTTTATCCATCTGATACCAGCGACTGGCGGCAACCAAAGCCGTCAATGAGTCGGTACCAGCAAAATTTACCAAATGCGCAAGGCTGCCTAAGGCGACAGATTCTTGACTAGAAGCGCCGCGCGAACCAAAATCATGCAAACGGAAAATAAGCGACTCGGTATTGTCGGCGGATTTTTCTAGTGCCTGACGAATAATACCTTTGCAATAATGCGAGACACTAGCGACGGTTGAGGGATACCAAATCGCGCGCAGGAGCGCCGTTTCGATATAGCTTGGTAGCCAATAGAACTCAGGGTCAGTATTGATGATTTGGCAGACCACATTGGATGCTGGAACGACGCTGCCCTCAGGGATGGCTTCGATGCGTAGGGGCAGATAGCCGCCATGCTTATCGACCAGCAGCTCCCAGCCCGCACGGTTAAAGGTCAAGCCGTGCGCTTCAATGACGGTTTCGGCTTCATCGATATCTTGATGGCTAATCGGTGTGCTTAAGTATTCTTTAATAAAGGCTTGCAGACCAAAAAACACCACCTCGTAATCGCCTTTACGCGCTTCAATGTAGCTTGACAGATACTCGCTACCGCTTGGATATTGCACCCAGTGCGAGGTTTTATAGCTGTCGCTATTTAAGATTAAATTGTTTAAATTGCTGGTATACATCACAGAACTCCTCTGCTTTGAGATGCCTTAGCTGTTTTTTTAAATAACAGTGGCGGCGGTGAGCCATTGCCGTCTATCGGCTTGGGCGTGAAAGTTGTTAATAACAGATAGGGTAGTCACTCGATAAAAACCTACAAACCAACCATTTTGATGATAATTGCATAATGGTCTTCAAACATCATAGTCGCATCAAGCTCAGCAAGCGGAAGCCAAAAGGCTTTGGCAGCGTCGTCACCGCCTTTTACTTTTGGCAAGCCTTTTGGGTCGTTTTTTAGCTGAAAATAAAAGGCTTGGGTAATCGTGCGCCCACGTGCCGAGCGATAAGGGTCGTCAAAGGTATGCTGACTGTGGCAAGAGCCGCGTAGCACAGGCTCAGGAACTTTTAGGCGCGTTTCTTCGCGTAGCTCACGGATGCAGGCATCAAAAAGCGTTTCTTTTGGGTTTAAAAAGCCGCCCGGTAGCGCCCACAGCCCGCGCCCCGGCATACTACGGCGCTCAACCAACAAAATATGCCCTGATTGGACGACCAACGCATCAGCGGTCATAAAGGTGGGCGGGTAAGGGGCAGACTCCCACTGGCGTTTGTATTTATCGACAAAATCAGCTTCTTCATGCAGGTTTTGATAAGTATCGGTTTTTTTAAAGTCATCGAGAACGTTGCGGGTTGATTCAGGGGTGCGCTCAGGCGTTGGCGTCGCGCCCATCAGGTAGCTATCGCGAATGGGAGTGGCGGATAAATTATGATAATTGGGCACAGAAACCGACGCCCAGTTTGGAAATAAGGATAAATAATACGACGAGCTGTCTTTTGAATGGCCAATTAGTCCAATATCGCTTTCTAAATCTCCCGTGACAGATTTGACGCCCGCTTGCACGTATTGCAGCCAGCGCGTGTCATTGTAGAGCGCATCATCCAGCCCGACGCAGTGAATACGCGCCGCTTCCGCTGGTGAGTAGGCATTTTTTATCATCGTCGCCCGCTCAGCGACGCTAAATGGATTGCGCAGGCTGCGTGGTAGGTTGGCAGAACCGATCAGCATAATGACGTTATCGGCACGTTTTAACGCTTCATCGACCACCGCTTTGTGACCACAGTGAAACGGCTGAAAGCGCCCAATAAAAACCAAATAGCGATAGTCTTTATTGTTTTTTGCGTCTGAACGTTCCTTATCGAAACGTTGCTTATCCAAACTCTGTTCTGCTGCTTCATTCATACCTACCAACTCCTAACCTGCTGCGATCAATGATCCATTCAAAATAACTCAAAGAGGCTAATACTGACACAGGCTGTATCAGGCTGACAAGTACAAAGATGTTTAGTGCTGTGACATTGCTGATGTGGATGGGCTCGTCGTTTATTGTTGTCTTGATTTTATTTAAGACCAACTGTTTTTATTAAGGCTGACTGTAAAAGAAAAGACCCTTTTAAAACATTAAAAGGGTGTCTCTAAAAATTCGTTATAAAAATCTATAGCGAGCCGATTTTTTCTAGCTCTTCTTGACGTAAGATTTCAGTCACGCCAGCATCTTCTTCGATACGCTTAATAAAGCCATCAAAGTTTTTATAGTCAGATAAATCAATCGCAAACTTCTTAGACCACGTTAAAGCAGCGTATAGATAAATATCAGCAGTGGTTTTGCTGCCTGTTAGATAATCGGTTTTGCCCAATTGCTCGTTAGGCAGTCTGAGCAGATGCACGATCTTTTCCTTAGCCTTTTTCTTTAGGTTCTCTTGTGCCGCATCACCTTCGACAAAGCCTTCAGCAGCAAAGAGCGGACCAAACGCTTTATGCAAATCCGCATTTAAAAACGCCAGCCACTGCATAAGTTTGGCTTGTCCGGCAGGGGAAGTATCTGTGCCAAAGATATTGGCTTCCGGATAGTTGGCATTGATATAAACTTGTGTGGCAATATTTTGGGTGACAATGGTGTCCCCATCGACGATGGCTGGCACCGCCCCTTGCGGATTGATACGCAAATAGTCTTCTGACTTCACCGAATCTTGATCTAAAATCTCCAGCTCATAGTCTGCCCCTGTCCATTCAAGGGCGGTATGCGGCACCATTGAGCAAGCGCCCGGCATGATATATAACTTCATAAAAAAATCCTTTGATTTATGACTGAGTTCGATTCAGTCTAAACAGCCCATCCATCTAAGTCAGTTATATTATGTGAAGTTAGTTTTAGGAGATGTAGCCTTATCATGCAGATTTTACGCGCTGCGTCCTGCATGTTTGTCAATCCACGCGGCGACGGTTGGCCAAATCTCTTTGGCGGCAGGGCGGCTATTTAGGATGCGGCTATGGTTATAATCGTCCAAGTCGCCATGACTGAGCGCGTATTCGCGAAAAACGTTGGCAGAATTGTTGTTGGGAGAGTTATTGTTGACAAAATTGTTGTTAGGAGAGCTGTTGTTGGTAGGCTGGTTAAAGTCGTTAAAAAGTGACAAGCAACCTTGAGTTGGCGAGATGAATTTATCGCCTTTAGCGCTGATGGCATAAATGGGCGTGGTAATGGTTGGCATATATTGTCGGTAATCAAAAAATTCACTGTCAGCAGCACTTTGTTGACGGTTACTATCAAAAGCGCTTTTTTTAATACCATTAGCATCGATATCATTTTGCTCAATAAAACTGCTGTGAAAGTTTTTATGCAAATTCCACTCGTACCATTGGTTCATGGTGTAGTAGTTTTCGTTAATCGGGCCTAATTTGAGTTTTTTGGCGGGAATATAACCGAAGAGGCGCGTGAACAGTTTGGCGGCGACAATTTTAAAATGATTTTTAGGGCTGACTATCGCGCCATACACTTGGCAGGCAAACATGCTGACGCTGTTTATTTTATCGATATAATGCGGATGTTGAATGAGAAACATCGTTAAGCACGCACCGCCGCCGCTATGGGTGACGCAGTGTAAATTGCTGAGCTTTAATTCGCTAAATAAATAAGCAAAAGCCGCAGCAAAATCATAAGTTGCAACGGTTTCAAAGTTAAATTTATCTTTTGGGTTTGAGCTTGCACCGTGAGCGCGCCATTCCATAATATAACAATGATGCCCAAACCCTGCTAAGTATTCAGCAATTCTTAAGCAGGTTTTTTTATCCGAAAAAGTACCATGCGTTAAGAAAATATTTTGTCCTTTATTGGCAGCATCGTTAGAGCGTTGATGGCTTTTTTCATTATCGAACACCTCCCAGATGGCGATTTTTACGGTATCTTTTGTGCTCACAAAACTTACATTCTCAGTCAACATAATACGCTCTCAAGGTAGTTAAGATTTTTTTTATTCATTTTTCAAAAGTTTTTATGACACAAGCGTTAACCGTATTCAACGCCCGCTAGACTTGATAAGTCCGCACACCGTCTTTATATACTATAAAGCTGGGGACAGCTTACTATAGTGAGCCTTGTTAAAAATAGCTACGGCTTAACGCAGCAGCGCTTAAAACATAAGTGCTTAAAACAGCCACTGCCAATTCACACTAGTACGGTCGGAATTGCGCGCTAAGTGCGCTATAATAGAAGCCATAAATAGTGATAAAGAAATAACCATCTCAGGCAGAGCAATAAAACGATAAGCCAAAATGATGGTAATTTCATTAGCCCCAACCTCACACAGACGACACAGTAGACGTGGGCAATATAACGCTTGTGTCATAACACATAGGAAGCATTATGAGTGAACACAATCCAACTGACACGCAAGTAGATCCTGCTGTCGATTACGAGTCAGCGTTAGATACTGAGCAAGCCGAAGTCAAAAGTAATATCACCATTACTGAAGCGGCGCAAGGTTACTTAGCAGAATTATTGGCCAAGCAAGGCACCGAAGGTATTGGTGTACGTATTTTCGTTGAGCATCCTGGTACGCCGCGCGCAGAGTGCTGCATGGCTTACAATCAACCGGGCGAAGAAGACAGCGCTGATTTAAAACTGACCTATGATGATTTTGCGGCGTTTATTGAAGCAGCGTCCGTGCCTTATTTAGAAGATGCGGTGATTGATTATAATAAAGACCGTTTTGGCGGGCAGTTGACGTTCCGTGCACCAAATTCAAAAGTGCCAAAAGTCGGCGCTGATGCCAGTGTCGAAGAGCGTATCAACTATGTCTTGCAGTCTGAGATTAACCCAAGCTTGGCCGCTCATGGCGGTGATGTGCAGCTGCTTGAATTGATTGAAGAAGAAGGCGTTGGTTTAACCGCCGTATTAAAATTCGGCGGTGGTTGTCAAGGCTGTTCAGCGGTTGATATGACCTTACGTCAAGGCGTTGAAGTGCAGCTTAAGCAGCAAATCCCAGAGCTGACGCAAGTCATCGATGACACGGATCATACCCGTACCGAAAACGCTTACTATAAATAAAGAGTGATGAATAAGCATATTTATAATAGTAATATTTTATGGGTATCTACTGACTGGTTTATTTGCTTATAAATATTACTTATGAATATTCGTCATTAAGAGATGAAAAATTTGCTATTCTTTTAATAAAGAAGCTGGGTTATGATTAACTCAGCTTTTTTTACGACTATTGATTGTGAATGTTTTTGATAACTTTAGTATGCCATTAATTTTTAGGAGCAGAATATGAGTGACGGACAAGCAGCTAAAAAAAATACCCCGCATCTTGAGACTTTGGCGATTCACGCCGGTTATAGTGTTGAGCCCACCACCAAGTCGGTCGCCGTGCCTATTTACCATACCAGCTCGTACGCCTTTGATAATACCCAGCATGGCGCAGACTTGTTTGATTTAAAGGTTGCCGGCAATATTTATACCCGTATTATGAACCCGACCACTGCGGTGTTAGAAGAGCGCGTTGCCGCACTTGAAGGCGGTATTGGGGCGCTTGCGGTCGCGTCTGGTATGGCGGCCATCACATATGCGATTCAAACCATTTGTGAAGCGGGCGATAATATCGTCGCCGTATCAACGCTCTATGGCGGCACTTATAATTTATTTGCTCATGCTTTGCCGCGCCAAGGTATCGAAGTGCGCTTTTTTGATCATAAAAACCCTGTAGCGATTCGCGACTTAATCGATGATAAAACCAAGATGGTCTTTGCTGAAAGCATTGGTAATCCACTGGGCAACATCGTTGATATCCAAGCGCTAAGTGACATTGCCCATGAATACGGCGTGCCAGTGGTGATTGATAGCACGGTAGCAACGCCTGCGCTGTGCCGTCCATTTGAGTTTGGCGCTGATGTTGTCATTCATTCATTGACCAAATATATGAGCGGTACGGGTACCTCGATTGGCGGGGCGATTGTTGATAGTGGTACCTTCCCTTGGGGCGATTATCCTGAGCGTTTCCCGCTGTTAAATACGCCAGATGAAAGCTATCACGGTGTCAACTTTGTCAAAGACGTTGGCGCAGCAGCCTTTATCGCCCGTGCGCGCGTCGCTCCGCTACGTAACACCGGTGCGGCAATCAGCCCATTAAACGCCTTTGGTATCTTGCAAGGTATGGAAACCTTAAGCTTGCGTATGGAGCGTCATGTACAAAACGCGCAAGCCGTTGCTGAATATCTACGCGACCACGATAAGGTTGCGTGGGTGAAATATGCAGGTTTGCCTGACCATCCTGAGCATGAGCTTGCTAAAAAATACATGAAGGGCACGCCATCTGCTATTTTAACCTTTGGGGTAAAAGGCGGACTTGAAGCTGGGGCGCGCTTTATCGATGCGCTGCAACTGATTACGCGTTTGGTCAATATCGGTGATGCTAAGTCGCTCGCTTGTCACCCAGCAACCACGACCCATCGTCAGCTTAATGAGCAAGAGCTAGAAAACGCCGGCGTTAGTGCGGATATGGTGCGTCTCTCAATTGGTATTGAACACATTGACGATATCAAAGCCGACTTAGAGCAAGCACTTGCCGCCGCTTAATTAAAAGATAGTTTGCTGTTATGTTATTGATGTTATCAATGCAAGCGAAAAAGCCCACATTCTAGGATATGGGCTTTCTTATAAGTGCTTTATCATAAAAGGTTTTTCTAAGATATTCAGCCGCTAAACAGTTAAAACGCGGCGCGAGATATATTGATACTCTTGTGACGCGAGACGTGGACCAAACTGCTGAATGACCTGCGCGGCGATTTCGCTAGCAAGTCGTCCGCATTCTGGCAGACTGTAGTGCTGCGATAAAGCATATAAAAACGCGCCAGAGTAGTTATCACCAGCGCCGTTGGTATCAATAACATTGGCAACGACTGGCGTAGGAATGTCGTAAAATTCAATTTCTGACTCATCATTTGGTTGATGAGCGATGATGGCACCATTTGGCCCATCGGTAACCACCGCTGTTTGACAATGCTCAAGTAACGCACGCGCCGCCGATTTATGCTGCTTTTTATCGGTAAATAATTTTGCTTCTTCGCTATTACAAAATATCACCGCAACTTTATTGCCAAGCATATTCAGCAAACCGTCTTTGGCAAACTTCACCACCGCAGGATCGGCAAAGCTGACGGCGATTTTGGCACCATGGACAACGGCTTGTTGGCGCAACTGGGTCATCGCTGGCTGAATACCTTCAGACATTGCCAAATAACCTTCTAAATACAACCATCCTGCTTTGGTTAATGCCTCAAAATCGACGTTGTCAGCGGTAATATCGCTTGACGTACCAAGGAAGGTTTGCATGGTACGCTCGCCATCTTCAGTCACTGCAACGACACAGGAACCTGTCACGCCGCCTGCGTGGATGGACTGCGGTGAGGTAGCAACGCCCGCTTCGTGCAAGTCTTTTAGATAAAACTCACCCTGTGTGTCATCACCGACGCGGCAGGCATAAAAAGGTTTGCCGCCCAAACTTGCAAAAGCGTACATGGCATTGGCCGCTGAGCCGCCGCCCGCTTGTTTTGATGGCGCAATTTCTGCCAGTTTAAAATAAGCCAGTAACTGCTGCTGCTCTTCTAGTCCTGCCAGCGTCATATTGCCTTTGGTGAGCTCAGTCTCTTCTAGCGCTGCATCCGACAGTACATATTCGTGGTCGACCAAGGCGTTACCTATCGCCATCACATCATACATTGCCTATTTCTCCTCAATGAATTTATTAGCATTTGTTTTATCAGTTTTAACTTATAAGGGCTTCATTTATCAGCACTTAGTTTATCAGTACTTATGTTTTATCAGTTTTAACTTATAAGGGCTTCATTTATCAGCACTTAGTTTATCAGTACTTAATTTATCAGGGCTTAGCTTATGTTTTGTCGCTAAAAATTATGGCGCTTGTAGCTCAAGTAGGCGCTGATAAAGCGCATTTTTTTTGACGCCTGTGATGTCAGCAGCCAAAGCAGCGGCTTTTTTAACCGACAAATCTTCTAGCAAGCGCTGTAATAAGTTATCGTGAATACTGATATCATCAGCGTCCTGCGTCACTTGCGCCCCAGCGACGACGACCACGATTTCACCGCGTTGCTGATTGTCATCGGCTTTGACAAATGCAACCAAATCCCCAAGCGTGCTTTTATGCACGGTTTCAAAGGTTTTGGTTAATTCACGGCAAAACGTCACTTCGCGCGCTGCCCCAAAGATTGCAGCCATGTCTTCTAAGCTGGCAATGATACGATGCGGCGCTTCATAAAAAATCAAGGTTTCGGTGCGTGAGTTGAGAGCCGTTAGCTGTTTTTGGCGACCGTGGGTTTTTGCCGGCAAAAAACCAATAAAGCTAAAACGGTCTGAAGGCAGTCCTGCAACCGACAATGCAGCAATGGCAGCAGAGGCGCCAATAACAGGCGAAACGCGAACGCCAGCAGCATGAGCGGCTTGCACCAATTGATAACCGGGATCACTAATCAGCGGCGTGCCCGCATCACTAATCAGAGCAACCGAATGACCTTGCTGAATCATCTCAATAATTTTGGGGGTTTGAATGGCGCTATTATGTTCATGATATGCCCAAAGCTTATGATGGCCTTTTTGTTTAGCCGCGCTATCAGACTCGTTTTCGGCAGTATTGTTTTTATCGTATGACGTTCCTTTTTCGGTATCCTCATCCTTACTACCTTTGGTCTGGATGCCAAAATGCGACAATAGCTTGCCTGAGGTGCGCGTGTCTTCGCAGGCGATGATGGCAACTTGTTTTAGAATATCGATGGCGTGCGGTGTCATGTCGCTTAAATTACCAATCGGCGTGGCAACGATATAAAGACAAGCTGGCATCGCGGTAGGGCTAGACATGAAAACCTCGGAGTGTTAAATACGGAAATTAAAACGCGAAAGTGGTTAGTTTAGCATGATGTGCTATGATAATTCTCAAATGTTCAGCTGTCCTATAGATGTGATAGTAAAGAGACGTGATGGTAAATGACAAACCCTTAACCCTGACTTCACCAACACAGCGTCAAGGCAGCCGTTTTGAGCAGCAAGCGTGCGAGTTCCTGCAAGCGCAAGGTTTGACATTGGTGGCGCAAAACTGGCAACAACCGAAAGTGGGTGAGCTTGACTTAATCATGATCGAAAAAGGACAGGCGTGGTCGACGCTTATTTTTATTGAGGTACGGCAGCGGCAACGTTCAGGATTTGGTGATGCAGCGCTTAGTGTAACCAAAAATAAGCAACGTAAAATTATCAAAGCAGCGCGCTATTTTTTGCAGCAGCATCCTGAATATAGTGAGTATGAGTGCCGCTTTGATGTGATTGCCTACGATACTCTTGCCAACAATAAGACCAACCATACTCAAGAAATGCCGCCAAAAAATACTCAACCAGAATGGCTACAAGGCGCTTTTATCGCCTCAGCGTGGTAAAGGGACTTTGCGAATTTAAACAGCTGGAACGCAATTTGGTTTACAGGTTAAGCTAAAAAGTAAAATAAATAAAGCATCAAGCTATCGTTACCAAAAGCCTAACCGCCTAGCATAAAATTTCAGTAAAGTAGCGGCTTTAAAAATACTTCATTTAATCATATTTTTATCATTGCCATTAACAAGCGTTATTCACTAATCATTAGTTAAACACTACACCCTGTTCTAAGAGGTAAATCATGACACGGATGCATTTGCGCACTGCTATTTTGGGCTCATCACGCTGCAAGGCGATTGGCATTATGCTACTGACCAGCATTGCCGCGCCTGGTTGTACCACCAACTATTTGACCAATAGCACAGAAGGGACGTATGGCGTGCCAATGACCGAGCGCACCATTCCGCAGCGCTTACTCGACCGTAGTATTGAACATACCGTCAAGATTAACGTCTATGGTTTGCAAGAAAATTTGCAGCAAATTAGCCGCATGAGTGTCGATAGCTTTAATAGTGAAGTGTTGCTCACCGGTGAGGTGCCAACAGAAGCCATCAAAGCAGAAATTGAAAAAGTGGTTAGCTCTATGCCAGACGTCCGTCACGTCTACAATGAGCTAAACGTTAGCGCCTCAAAAGGCTATAGCGCAACCGTTCATGATGGCTATATCACCTCCAAGCTAATGGCAAAAGTCGCCGCCAGCGATGGCGTAAAGGCCTCGCAGATTAAAGCGGTCACCAATGATGGCGTGGTATATATTATGGGACGTATGACACCAACGCAGCAAAGCCATCTGATTGATATCGCCAATAATACCGTTGGCATCACAGAGTTGGTGCTGTTGACCACCGTCGTTGATGATAGAGGGGTAAAGCTGGGCGATGACGATATTATGTACGAAAATAATTTAGTCAATCCTAGCAGAGGCCCAGCGGTCAATCGAGTGGTTAATAATAGAGCAGCGCCTGAGCTTACAAGTTCGGCCACAGTAGATACTGCTATCAGTGCGACGCCACTTATCGTCGATGAAAATGGCACGCCAGTTAATTAGCCATCATCCAGTTCTTATATTGATATTTATCAAGCTTTTAGTTAAGTCTTTTGGTGACAATCACAAGAAACCTAAACAGTCATAACAGGAAAAGCACGTTAAATCCCAAGCCAGCCAGTAAGATATAAAACGTGAAAATTAGGAATGTTAAAAAGTAGAGGATACGCCTAACTAAAATAATAAAGCCGTCACTCTACTCTTAACTGTTAACTGACTAAGTGCTAACTGACTATCAAGTATTAACCGACAACGAGCTTATAATAGGAATACTAAGGATGAAGGATTTATATAAAAGGACTGTTCAAAAAGCAACAAGGCAAAAAGAAATAACGCAAAAAGCAACAAGGCAAGAAAGGATAACGCGGATTAAGACTCTTACGCCTAAACGTATTAGCGTCGGCGTGACGGCAGCATTAGCCGTTGGCGGCATTGCGCTTGCAACCCAGCAAGCACAGGCGCTATCGGCGCTAGCTATTGTTAATGGCATCACCGCAAATGGCGGTGTTGGCGTCAGTAAAAATATTTTATATGGTGATAAGCCGTTACAAGATTTGGATGTCTATTATCCAAAACCGTTGGCAGAAGCCATGCAGTCAAAGAACGCGACCGCTGATAAGGCTATTAATGATAGCTATCCGATGGTAGTTTTTGTCCATGGCGGCTCGTGGGAAAGTGGCAATAAAGACGAATATGCCTTTGTTGGACAGAGTCTGGCGCAAGCAGGTTATGTCACGGCAGTGATTAATTACCGTAAAGCGCCCGAGCACGTTTACCCTGATTATGTAGAAGATACCGCGCAGGCCATTGCTTGGAGCTATAAAAATGCCAAAAGTCTGCACGCTGACCCCAAACGTTTAGCGGTCATAGGGCATTCTGCGGGCGCGTTTAATGCGGTTGCCGCCGTTGCTAATGAGGATTTTTTAGCACCCTATGGCGTCAAGCCAACAGATATTGCCGCTGTGATTGGCATCGCTGGTCCTTATAGCTATGATTTTCGTAAATATAGTAGTGCAACCGCTTTTGGGGCCGATGCCACGCCAGATGACGTCATGCCAGATCGCAATATTAAAGGCACGCAGCCACCGTATTTATTGCTAACGGCAGAAAAAGACAACGTCGTTCATATCAGCAATACCGTTAAGATGACGCAAGCATTAAAAGCAGCGGGCGTCAAAGTCGAAACAGGCGAAATTGCTGGTGCCAGTCATGCCACTAGTATCGGTGCGATGGCGCCGCCATTACGCTGGGTCAATGACGTACGCGCGCAAGTGCTCAGCTATTTGGATAAAACGCTCAAATAGTTAAGCCCAGTTGTATAAGACAGTACTGTAAGATGGTCAAACTCTTGTTATAATGGCTAACTTTATATCCACCTATCTAACCCTTAAGGCAGAATATTCTATGAGCATGAACGCTGACGATTTGATTGCATTTTTACGAACTCACTTTCCTGATGCTTTTATTCAAGCTGCCAATCAAGGAACCAAGTTTGATGTGCGAGTGGTTGATGCCAGCTTTGAAGGCAAGCGTGCGGTGCAGCGTCAGCAGGCAGTTTACGCTTTGGTCAATGATAAAATTGCTAGCGGCGATATCCATGCGCTCAATATTCAAGCGTTAACCCCAGCTGAATGGGAAGCGCAATCACAAGGCTAACCCTTTTAACTTTTATCTATCATCTCTTATCTATGACTAGAATTTGTCGCACCGGCACTTTATATGGCTGGTTTTATTATTGCTAGTTTTCATATTTTTTATACTTATCGCTAGGTTGTCACCTTTATGGATCAATTTTTAATCACCGGTAGCAGTCGTATCGCAGGGGAAGTTACTATCTCAGGCGCTAAAAATGCCGCTTTGCCTCTACTCGCTGCTATGATTTTGGCCGAGACCCCAACGACGTTGCATAATGTGCCATCGTTACAAGATGTGCGTACCTTGATTGAATTGATCGCTGGCATGGGCATTGATATTCAAAAGCAGGGCAATACCGTCACTTGCGATACCAAAAATATCGATAATTTTTATGCGCCGTATGATTTGGTTAAAACCATGCGCGCCTCGATTTTGGTTCTAGGCCCTTTGCTGGCGCGTTTTGGAGAGGCGGAAGTGTCTTTACCGGGCGGCTGTGCCATCGGTTCGCGCCCTGTTGACCAGCATCTAAAAGCTTTTGAAGCCATGGGTGCTGAGATTAGCGTCGAGAATGGCTATGTCAAAGCGCAAGCGCCAAAAGGTGGCAAGCTTATCGGCTGTAACTTCTCCTTTGACATGGTGACAGTTGGCGGTACGGAAAACGTCATTATGGCTGCGGCATTGGCCAAAGGCACTACGGTGCTAGGCAACTGTGCGCTTGAGCCTGAAGTGGTTGATTTGGCCAATATGCTAGTGGCAATGGGTGCTAAAATCAGCGGTATTGGTACGGCAACCATGACCATCGAAGGCGTTGAGCGCTTGCATGGTTGTGAATATTCGGTCGTACCAGATCGTATCGAAACGGGCTCTTATCTTGCCGGTGCTTTGATGACGCGCGGCGATGTGTTGACCAAAAACACCTCGGCACTTTTATTAGCGCCTGTGCTCGAGAAGTTTGAAGACATGGGCGCGGTTATTACCACGGGTGATGACTGGATTCGCGCGCAAATGCAAGGCCGCCCATTACCGGTTAATATACGTACCCAGCCGCATCCAGGTTTTCCAACCGATATGCAAGCGCAGGTGATGGCGATTGCGTGCCTTGCTGACGGCACCAGCACCTTTATCGAAAATATCTTTGAAAATCGCTATATGCACGTGCCGGAACTCAACCGTTTGGGTGCCTCTATTCAAGTAGATGGCCATACGGCTGTGGTTAAAGGCGTTGAGCATTTTACGGCGGCGCCTGTCATGGCAACGGATTTGCGCGCATCGATGTCATTGGTCATGGCGGCGGCTTCTGCTGAAGGCAAGAGTTTGATTGACCGTATTTACCATATTGACCGTGGCTATGAGCACGTCGAAGAAAAACTGCGCGCGCTTGGGGTCAATATCGAACGTATTAATACGAATGACTAGGCTGAATCATTAACCACTGCTATTGGTATTAACACCTAATAAATTAATAATGCCTGGCAAATAAGGCAATTAACTGTACACGGACACGAGTCATTATGACTGAAGCAAGCAACAGCTTACCAAATGATGGTTTATTAAACGAAGTAAATGATGAGTTTTCAGGTTTAACATTGGCGCTATCAAAGGGTCGTATTTTAGAAGAGACAATGCCTTTGCTGCGTGCCGCTGGCGTTGAGCTATTAGAAGACCCTGAAGCGTCGCGTAAACTTATTTTTCCAACTTCCAATCCAAATGTGCGCGTCTTAATTTTGCGCGCCAGCGACGTGCCAACCTATGTTGAACACGGCGCGGCTGATTTTGGCGTGGCGGGTAAAGATGTGCTGCTTGAGCATGGTGCCAATCACGTTTATGAATTGCTAGATTTACAAATTGCCCAGTGTAAGCTGATGACAGCGGGCGTAAAAGATGCGCCGCTACCAAATCGCCGCCTGCGTATCGCCACTAAATACGTCAATGTTGCCCGCGCTTACTTTGCCAGCCAAGGTCAGCAAGTTGATGTGATTAAGCTGTATGGTTCAATGGAGCTTGCGCCATTAGTTGGTTTGGGTGACTTGATTGTTGACGTCGTCGATACCGGTAATACGCTGCGCGCTAATGGCCTTGAAGCGCGCGATCATATTTGTGATGTGTCGTCACGCCTTATTGTCAATCAAGTCAGCTATAAGCGTAAATTTGCCCTACTTGAGCCGATATTAGACAGTTTTAAAGACAGTATTGCCAGCGCTTCTTAATTTGGCATTTCTTTATTTTTATAAAGCGCTCTTATAAGGCATTGCCAATCATTGATAATACTAAGTACGGTTATACAAAATTTTAAACCAGTTTGGCGCTCTAGGAGATATATAGCGTGCTAAACTGGTTTTATTGCGTTTGCTTGCCAGAAAATACAAGCTCAGTATAATCTGAGGCAGCTACCTATAAATAAACTGGCATAGCCGCTTTTTTTATTTTTACATTGCTTTTTTATCTCTACTATTTTTTATAGCCGACTTTCATGCTCAAACATAGGATTCAGTCATGCGCCAACTAAGTACCCAAGATGCTGATTTTGACAGTCAACTGACCCAGCTACTTGCTTTTGAAACGGTCAACGATGCTAATTTATTAAAAACCGTTGACGATATCATTGCAAAAGTACGTCATGACGGCGATAGTGTGGTACTGGCGTTGACCCAAGAGTTTGATCAGCATCCGGCGTTGATGATACAAGAGTTAGAGCTGTCTAAAGACGCACTTGCTGATGCGTTTGCCAATCTTGATGATGAGGTAAAAAATGCGTTAGTGACGGCGGCCACACGGGTGCGGACATTCCATGAGCGCCAGGTGCAAGAAACTTGGCAATATGAAGATGAGCTTGGCAATCGTTTAGGGCAAAAGGTCACGCCGCTTGATCGCGTAGGTATCTATGTGCCCGGCGGTTTGGCTTCTTATCCGTCTTCAGTATTGATGAATGCCATTCCTGCTAAAGTGGCTGGCGTTGCCGAGGTAATTATGGTGGTACCAGCGCCAAAAGGCGAGCTCAATCCCTTGGTACTAGCCGCCGCGCATTTGGCACAAGTGGACCGTGTCTTTACCATTGGCGGTGCGCAAGCGGTTGCAGCTTTGGCATACGGCACCGAAACCATACCAGCCGTAGATAAAATCACTGGCCCTGGCAACAAATATGTCGCGGCGGCAAAGCGGGCGGTATTCGGCCAAGTTGGCATTGATATGATTGCTGGTCCTTCTGAGGTATTGGTCTATGCAGAAGGTGAGGCGCAAGATCGCGCTGATTGGTTGGCAATGGATTTATTATCACAAGCCGAGCACGACCGTATCGCGCAAGCTATCTTTGTGACTACTAGTAGCGAGCAGCTTAACGAAGTGGCGGCTGAGATTGAAAAAGCCTTGGCAGAGTTGCCAAAAGCCGATATTGCCCGTGACTCGCTAAAAAATCGTGGCGCGCTTATTTTAGTCAAAGACCGCGCGGAGGGCATGGATGTGATCAATCGCGTAGCGCCTGAACATTTAGAGTTATCCGTTGATAACCCCGATGCGCTACTGAACGATATTCGTCATGCTGGCGCTATCTTTATGGGTCGTCACACGCCTGAGGCGATTGGGGATTACTGTGCTGGTCCCAATCACGTGTTGCCAACCTCGGGTACGGCGCGTTTTTCTTCGCCGCTTGGCGTTTATGACTTCCAAAAGAAATCATCGATTATTTATTGTAGTGAGGCAGGGAGTAAGCCACTGGCTGAGACGGCAGATATTTTAGCGCAGCGTGAGGATTTAGAAGCCCATGCGCGCTCAGCCCGTTATCGTTATCAGTAAAACCGTTAATAAGACAGTTGCATCATTTCATCTTAATAATCTACATTCAATCATTTATGTGGCTAATGAGTAGGATAACTTATGAGTGAGTTAAAGATAGACACCAGACTTTGGTCATATAAAGCGCGTAATTTGTCACCTTACGTCCCAGGCGAGCAGCCTCAACATGAAAATTTATGCAAATTAAATACCAATGAAAATCCATTTCCGCCGTCACCAAAAGTCGGCGAAGCAATCGCCAAAGTCTTAGCGCAGCAAGCGGATGAGCTGCGTTTATATCCTGCGCCTGAATCTGATGGTTTACGGGCGGCATTGGCTGAGTTATACAGCCTTGATATCAACCAAGTGTTTGTTGGTAATGGCTCTGATGAAGTATTGGCGCTGATATTTGCCAGTTTTTTCCTAAAAGAGCGCCCAGTTTTAGCGCCTGATATTAGCTATAGCTTTTATCCTGTTTACGCCCATACTTTTGGTATCGAGCTGGTGCAAATCGCCCTAGAAGCGGATTTTAGTATCAGTCCAGATGCCTATCGCCAGCCATGTAGCGGTATCATTATCGCCAATCCTAACGCCCCAACGGGTTTGTTATTATCGCTTGCTGATATTCGTAAACTTGCTGGTGAGCATTCAAATTCGGTGATTGTGATTGATGAGGCTTATATTGATTTTGCTCAAAAAGAGGAAAACGGCTCGGATGCGGAAGTATCAGCGGTAAGTCTCATCAATGAGTGCGATAATATCCTTGTTACACAAACCTTTTCAAAATCACGCTCACTTGCTGGGTTGCGGGTTGGTATGGCGTTTGGCAACCCTTCATTAATCGAAGCGTTAACGCGTATGAAAAATAGCTTTAATAGCTATCCGCTCGATAAATTGGCGCAAGCGGGAGCAACCGCTAGCGTCTTAGACGTTGAATACTTTACCCAAACTTGTCAGCAAGTGATTGACTTACGCCAAGCGCTTAGCGCCGAGCTGATGGCTTTAGAATATAACGTCCTGCCATCGCAAGCCAACTTTGTCTTTGCGCGTCCAAAAAACGGTAATGCCAGCGGCGTGGCGGCTGCCTTACGCGAGCAAGGTATCATCGTCCGTCATTTTGATAAGCCACGTATTCATGAGTATTTACGTATCACCGTTGGTACCGCAGAGCAAAATAAGCGTTTAATAGCAGCATTAACAGCGTTGCAGACAGAAGCGGAAACTGCGATCAATTAACTGCCGAATAGCGATAATTATATAAATAAAAGAGCCTGCTAACGTCATGTTAAGCAGGCTTTTCTGACTTGTTATTATATTTCTTGAGAGAGAATGGAGAGTAGGTTGCCGACTTTATCAAGGCACTCTTGATATTCAGCAGCGCAGTCAGAAGCAACCGTGATACCGCCACCAGCCCATAAGCTGACATGTCTTTCTTGTTCTAATTCATCATTCGATAAGCTGTTGGCTTGTAGCGTACGAATCAACACATTCCACTGTCCGCTGCCATCAAAGTTCATATAGCCCACGGTGCCGCAGTAAGCACCGCGCGCTGCACCTTCTAGCTCTGAGATGATTTCAACCGCGCGTTTTTTTGGCGTTCCTGTGATGGAACCGGCCGGTAAACTGCCAAATAATACGGTAAGTGGGTGAGTATCCGTCTTTAGCTCAGCGGTGATGGTGCTGACCATATGATGGACATTGCTAAAGCTTTCAATCGCAAATAATTGCGGCACTTTGACGCTGCCAATTTTGGCATATTTACCCAAATCATTGCGCAGTAAATCAACAATCATGACATTTTCGGCGCGGTCTTTTTCGCTATCGATAAGCTGCTGTCTATAAGCGTCATCTTGCTCAGCATTTAACCCGCGCGGCATCGTGCCTTTAATTGGTTTGGTGCATATATAGTGCTTACCGGTGCTATCGTCTTTGGTAAAAGTAAAAAACAGTTCAGGCGAGCAGCTTAACAATTCAAATGGCTTGTCTTGCCCATTAACGCTCATGTCACTCTTAAAATTATTAACCGCTAAATAGCCTGCAAAGGGCGCTTTCGTATTACGATGTAGGGCAGGCAAGTAGTCAATTAGTTTTGCCCTGCTACCATTATCACTGAGAGTATTAAAAGAACCTTGCCATGCTTGGGTGAGATTGATTTGATAGCAGTCGCCTTGCTGCAGATAGGCTTGCGTCTTATCAAAGGCTTGCTGATAATCACCCTTGCGCCACTGCGCTGTTAATAACAAAGGCGTTGTTTTATATGACGCTGCAAGCGTTGGCCTCTCTCCAAACGTATTAGAAAGCTTACTGTCCAATTTATCTAAATATTCTATAAGCGCGTTAACCAGTGCGCTTTTTTGCTCATCACCCGTATTACTATCAGCATACGCCATACTATTTTTTATATTTAGCTGCCAGCTCGTTTGCTCAGCGTTGGGCGTTAGATACATATCATAATGCCCTAAGCTGGCACAAGGCTGGGTTGCGAGCTTAATATTCGCAGCTGGACTTAGCTCATAAGCGGCAATATCATAACCAATAAAACCTATTAATCCGTGCTGATAACTTGGCTGCTGATTATTTTCTTTAATTAAAATAGAGTCATCATTATAAGTGTCATAATTCTGACTGTAAGCGATTAATTCTTCCTGCCAATCGCTATAACTCATCGTGACTGCTGTACTGCTATTACCTTTATCTCGATTGTCATCACAGTAGGTTTTGACGACATGGTAAGCGGCTTGTTTAGTAGGATGTGACGCGTTGTTAGCGGAATAATAAACAGTCCAGCTTACTTTTGGTAATAAACCAATCACAGGTCGCCCAGCGTTATTCAGCCAAACCAATTGCCAGTTTGCTTTAGGGTCTTGAGCGTACAAATAACGCTGCAGTTCGGGCATTAATTCGGCGGCGGACAGCCCACCAAAACGCCAGCTAGGATGAGTAGCTGGCGATGGGGCAGAAACTCTCTGCTCAGTTTTATTATAAGCTGCTGCGGGCATAATTAGGCGTCAAACTTTTTAATAATTAAAGTCGCATTGGTGCCACCAAAACCAAAGCTATTGCTCATAATCGTTTCAAGCTTAACATCACGCTTGTCGGTGACAATATCAAAGCCTTGAGCCGCAGGGTCTAGTTCTTGCACATTGATACTTGGCGCGATAAAGCCTTCTTGCAGCATGAGTAAGCAATAAATCAATTCTTGCGCGCCAACGGCTCCTAAGCTATGACCGGTCATCGACTTGGTTGAGCTAATAGGCGGCACTTGCCTGACATCATCATTAAATACTTTAGCAATGGCGTTAAGCTCAGTGATATCACCTAGTGGCGTGCTGGTGCCGTGACTATTGATATAATCGACGCGCTCGAGGCCGGCATCGGTGAGGGCAAGCTGCATACAGCGCACGGCGCCTTCACCACTTGGCGCGACCATCTCGGCACCATCAGAGCTTGCACCATAACCGATGATTTCAGCCAAGATATTAGCACCGCGCGCCTGAGCGTGCTCAAGGCTTTCAACCACCACCATTGCACCGCCCGCGGCAATCACAAAGCCATCGCGGTCTTTGTCATAGGCTCTAGAAGCAAGCGTTGGCGTGTCATTATATTGTGTACTGACCGCGCCCATGGCGTCAAACATACACGACTGCGTCCAATTCTCAGCTTCACTACCGCCCGCCAATATCACATCGGCTTTACCAAGCTGAATAAGCTCAGCGGCATGACCAATACAGTGCGTTGATGTCGCACAAGCAGAGGTTAAAGAGTAGGAAACACCTTGGATTTTTAAACCCGTCGCAAGCGCTGCTGACACCGAGCTGCCCATAGTTTTTGGTACCGCCATCGCCCCAACACCGCGCAGACCTTTTTCGCGCATGGCATCGACCGCATTGACGATATTTTCAGTTGACGCGCCGCCTGAGCTTGCGACCACGCCCACACGCGGGTTATGGTTGATGGTGTCAAGAGACAGGCCTGCCTGCTCAATGGCGCTCAACGCACTGACATACGCGTAGAGACTGGCGTCACTAAAAAAACGCTTTAATTTACGATCAATACCCGACGTATCAAGCGCTGACTGATCAATACTACCGCTAACCTGTGATTTAAAGTCGTGCTCAGCATACGATTCATTGAATGTAATGCCTGAGCGCCCTTGTTTAAGAGCATCGGTGACAGTCGCCAAATCATGTCCGATACAAGAGACAATCCCTGCTCCAGTGATAACAACGCGGCGCATATTCTATTCCTTATGAGTAACGATTTTTTGATAATTACCTTTAATAATCGCTTTTAAATGCTTATTTGACAGTCATTGTAATACGCAAAAACAAACGTTATGCTGCATACATGCTGATTGATAAATAAAAGTACAACTGTGCTTTGAATAATGGCATATGATAACGTATCGACGCTTTAAAATCTTGGCGTAAGTATAAAATAACGACAAAACGGTCATTATTTTTAAACCAGCTTATGGCCAAAAATGAAAAAATATTTTTTGTCGAATTAAAGTAGCACTAGGCCTAAACAGGCAGTGATAGGTGAGTTAAAATAGTGCGATAACATTTCAGCTGAACTGCATTTAGCTATATACTAAAAGCCGTCATCGTTATGAAGAAGCGCTACTTTTAGATACAAAACTGACGGCAGTGATAACATTGTTGGCACTGACAGTGGTCAGCAGCGTTGGCTAAAATGACTACCAATTTAAGACTTAGCTATAAAAATATTAATAACAACCAATCACCATATTAAGGATATCCAAATGGCAAAGCAGAGCACACTTTCTAAAGGTATCAGCAGCGTCGGCGCTTTTACGCGCAATAATCTAGAGCGTATGGGCGCGATTATTGACAGCATCAATGCCAAGACCGGCAAGCCGCAACAATTCAAAGCGGTAAATCTAGGCGATGAAGATTATCAGCAGGATTTATTTCGCGAACAAACCTTAAAAGCAACGCAGCAATTGCTGGGCCCACGCCTTGCCACCTATGGTAAATACGCCAAAAAAGTCGTGCCAAACAGCCTGTTTGATTCGACGGTCGATGGTGCTTTTGCGCAAATTGCCAAGCTTGCTGCCAGCTGGAGTCAGATGGACCTGCCAAATCAGCATCGCTTTGCCAATATCGCAAACTTAGATGATGAAGAGCGTTATGCGCTCGCCACCGATATTGCCAATCAGAACCGTGCCTTGGCGACTTTGGGGGGATTGACTGGTTTAGCCGGCCTGCCAGGTTTGCTCGCCGATACCTTGTGGTTGTTACTGGTATCACTACGGACGGTTTATCAGTTGGGTGCGGTTTATAACAAACCGTTAACGGGCAAGCAAGGCGTCAAGATGGCTTATGAGTTACTTGCCAATGCTGACTTAAGCAAGATGCAAGAAAAACAAGCCTTACTAGCGGGTATTGGCATTGGTAAAGGCTTGCTTGATAATGCGCAAAGCAACGGCCTGCATAATGAGCTGAAAAACCTTGGCCTAAAAAACAAAAATGTGAATTTTTATGCCGAACAAGTAGACAACATTGCCAGCCAAGTTGGCATCGACCTCGATAAAATCAACTTGTCATGGCTACGCCGCTTTTTACCTGCGACCGCCGTTATTGTCGGTATGCGCTACAACAGTCAGCTGATTGATGAAGTGATTGGCGTGGCACAAGCGACGTTTGCGCCAGAAGCCAAGCTTGCTAACCGTAGCATTACCGACGATAGCAGTAGCGAAGAGCGGGTCAAAAAAAATACTAACAGTAATGATGAAAAACAGAATCATCAGTCTGATAATGAAGAAAAAGCGGCTGACAAAGCTAAAGACGACAAAACCAAAGACCATAAAACCAAAGACGACAAAGCCAAAGACCATAAAACCAAAGCTGACGAGACAGAGAGCAAAGTACAAGCAGCTTCAGAACCTGTTGCAAAAACCACTGATGAAGAATCAGTAGATGAAAACTACAAAAAAGCTCAGGCAAGCAATAAAGAGTAAAGCCTTCTTTATAGAGTATTTTAGCTGATTTTGCTATAAAAATACGGGCATAAGCTGATATAAATCGGCTTATGCTTTTTTATGGAAAGGTTTTAGAGCTAAAAAAGTATCTTAACTTAACCATAGCGTCTTGAAAAATAAGTAACCATCTCCATTAATGCTTAACATCGATTTTACCACTTTGCAATTAGACAATTGCTCATCTTAAAATCTGTTGCTTATCATTTAATCTGCTACAATCTTTACTCATGCATATCTGTCGAATGTTGTAAAGGACGACCACTCATAAGTGGTTGAAATAGCAGCAACAACTCTTTATAATACACTGTCCTAAAAATGGGTGTGCCAGAATCTGTCATTACTGCCAGATGGTTGGCGCATTGCCCCATTTTTTTGTTTTATACCAAACGGGAGAAGGATGCCTTATGGCAACAACTAACCAATTGATTCGTAAAGGTCGCAAAACCATCAAGGAAAAATCAAAAGTTCCTGCGTTGGAAGCGTGCCCACAGCGCCGTGGTGTATGTACTCGCGTATATACTACTACCCCTAAAAAACCTAACTCAGCCATGCGTAAAGTATGTCGTGTACGTTTGACTTCAGGTTATGAAGTATCAAGCTACATCGGCGGCGAAGGTCATAACCTACAAGAGCACAGTGTTGTTCTTATCCGTGGTGGTCGTGTAAAAGATCTACCAGGTGTACGTTATCACACTGTTCGCGGTGCTCTAGACTGCGCAGGCGTAAAAGACCGTAAACAAGGTCGTTCTAAATATGGTGCGAAGAAGCCTAAAGTTTAATAGCTAATTATTAAATACGCTTATTTGTATCACCCATTAACTGTGCATGGGACTGGTGTTAGCTGTATTTTTATTCAATAAATGATTTATCGCTATAACATACCGCCATGCAGTAAGGCTGACTGACAACTCGATATAACGCCATCCAATACGTAATTGGTGCGAGATTGTGAATGTCAGACACTCCTGAAGAAAAGGATTATTATTATGCCAAGACGTCGCGTCGTTGCTGCCCGTGAGATCCTACCGGATCCTAAGTTTGGTAGCCAAACTGTTGCAAAATTCATCAACCATGTCATGAGCCATGGTAAAAAATCTACTGCTGAGCGTATCGTTTACGGTGCCCTTGAGACAGTAGGCCAAAAGCGCAACATCGAAGATCCAGTCGCTTTCTTTGAAGAAGTTTTAGAAAATGTCCGCCCAATGGTCGAAGTAAAAGCTCGCCGTGTTGGTGGTGCAACCTATCAAGTACCAATGGAAGTACGCCCCTCCCGTCGTACCGCCTTGGCTATGCGTTGGTTAGCTGAAGCTGCTGCTAAGCGTTCTGAAAAATCAATGGCTTTGCGTCTTGCAGGCGAATTGAATGATGCTGCTGACGGTAAAGGTAATGCGATGAAAAAGCGTGACGAAGTTCACCGCATGGCAGATGCCAACAAAGCATTCTCTCATTACCGCTTCTAAGCCAGTTTTTTTAATTCTGGCGTAAATGCTTAGGATTAACGGTTTTACTCGTTAATCCTTATATTGTTAATTTATTCTATTGATTGCCGCCATCATTATTAGATTATTAAATTTTTTATCGAAAAATGGATAAACTATTGAATAATGTAGATGGCGGATATCTGTCAAAATGCTGTTTTGAAAGGGATGCTTTTCCGTAAAGCCTGCAAAGAATCTGCACCGCTTAAAAAAAGTCTCCTGAATTTGATGCCGCTATATTCTTAGTATTTGCTCTTTTTTTGTCCGTATTAGGCCCAATAATTAGTAAGTAATATAACAAAGCCCATAGTTCCATGGCTTTGTCGTAGAGTATGAGGTAGAGACACAACACATTAATACATACACGAATTTCCCTAGGAAAACACTATGGCTCGTAAAACTCCCCTAAAGCGCTATCGCAATATTGGTATCTCAGCGCACATTGATGCTGGTAAGACGACCACTACTGAGCGTGTTTTGTTCTATACCGGTGTTAGCCACAAGCTTGGCGAAACCCATGATGGCTCAGCCACTATGGACTGGATGGAGCAAGAACAAGAGCGTGGTATTACTATCACCTCAGCGGCGACGACTTGTTTTTGGTCAGGTATGGCAAAGCAGTTCGACGAACACCGTATCAACATCATTGACACCCCAGGTCACGTTGACTTCACCATTGAAGTTGAACGTTCTATGCGTGTACTTGATGGCGCTTGCATGGTTTACTGTGCAGTGGGCGGCGTTCAGCCACAGTCTGAAACCGTATGGCGTCAGGCAAACAAATATAAAGTACCGCGTCTTGCCTTCGTAAACAAAATGGACCGCGTTGGCGCTGATTTTTATCGCGTTATCGACCAAATCAAAACCCGTCTAGGCGGTAAGCCAGTACCGTTGGTTATCCCAATTGGTAAAGAAGACGACTTTGAAGGCGTTGTGGATCTTGTGTCTATGAAAGCTATCTATTGGGACGAAGCGTCTCAAGGTATGCAATATGAAGAGCGCGACATCCCAACTGAACTACAAGAAAAAGCGGAAGAGTACCGTGAGTACCTAGTAGAAAACGCGGCTGAAGCATCAGAAGAGCTCATGAATGAGTATCTTGAAAATGGCGAATTGACCGTAGAGCAGATTCATGGCGCGCTTCGTCAATTGACCATCGACAACGAAATTATTCCACTACTTTGTGGTACGGCCTTTAAGAATAAAGGTGTACAAAAGATGTTGGATGCGGTTATTCAGTATCTACCTGCGCCAATGGACGTACCTGCTATCCGCGGTATCCTTGACGACAAAGACGAAACTGAAGGTAAGCGTGAAGCGTCTGATGACGAACCATTCTCGGCACTAGCGTTCAAAATCATGAATGACAAATTCGTTGGTAACTTAACCTTCGTTCGTGTTTATTCAGGCGTGATCAAACAAGGCAGCAGCGTTTATAATCCAGTTAAAATGAAGCGTGAGCGTGTTGGCCGTATCGTACAGATGATGGCGGATTCTCAGCAAGAGCTTGAAGAAATTCGTACTGGTGATATCGCCGCCTTAGTTGGTATGAAAGACGTCACCACAGGTGATACGCTATGTGACGAAAACAACGTCATCACCCTAGAGCGCATGGAATTCCCAGATCCAGTCATCAGTCTAGCGGTTGAGCCTAAGACTAAAGCTGACCAAGAAAAAATGTCAATTGCTTTAGGCCGTTTGGCAAAAGAAGATCCATCGTTCCGTGTTCATACTGACGAAGAGTCTGGCCAGACCATCATTAGTGGTATGGGTGAGCTGCATCTAGAGATTCTTGTTGACCGTATGAAGCGTGAGTTTAACGTTGAAGCGAACATCGGTGCGCCGCAGGTTGCTTATCGTGAAACCATCCGTAACGTGGTTGAGCAAGAAGGTAAATTCGTTCGTCAGACTGGTGGTCGTGGTAAATTTGGTCACGTTTGGTTACGTCTTGAGCCTCTTGATCCAGCAGGCGACGTTATGTACGAATTCGCTGAAGAGGTTGTCGGTGGTGTGGTACCAAAAGAGTATCATGGCGCAGTTGACAAAGGTATCCAAGAGCGCATGAAAAACGGCGTACTTGCAGGCTACCCAGTGGTTGGTGTTAAAGCAACCTTGTATGATGGTTCTTACCATGATGTTGACTCGGATGAGTTATCATTTAAAATGGCTGGTTCTATCGCTTTCAGAAAAGGCTTCATGGCAGCAAACCCAGCGCTACTTGAACCTATTATGAAAGTAGAAGTTGAAACGCCTGAAGACTACATGGGCGATATCATGGGCGATTTAAACCGCCGCCGTGGTATGGTTCAAGGCATGGAAGATCTTCCTGGTGGCACAAAACAGATTCGTGCAGAAGTACCATTAGCAGAAATGTTTGGTTATGCCACACAGATGCGTTCAATGTCGCAAGGCCGTGCAACATATTCTATGGAATTCCAAAAATACGCTGAGATTCCAAAATCAGTTGCAGAAACCATCATCTCTAAGTACAACTCTAAAGATGACGACGAGTAAATAGCGCTCATAAAATGACAATATAAAGCATATCTTTATATTGTCAGTGAAGAATCCGCCAATAACTTGTTAAAAGACTTGTTATTGGTCGCGATTTTCTTATAATATCTGCACATTAGTATGTGCAACCTTTTAACACTTATCTTAATGTGGTCCGTATTATTTAGCTTGCGTATTTCTTAGCAGTTAGATATTTGACCCCAAATAAAGAGGAAATACCCATGGCAAAGGCCAAGTTTGAACGCAACAAGCCACACGTCAACGTCGGCACCATCGGACACGTTGACCATGGTAAAACAACCCTAACAGCAGCGATTGCAACCGTTGCAGCAAAAACCTCAGGTGGCGAAGCCAAAGACTACGCGTCAATTGACTCAGCCCCAGAAGAAAAAGCCCGTGGCATTACCATCAACACTTCACACGTAGAATATGACACC
>NZ_DHYG01000015.1:17777-37771 GCF_002414005.1 Psychrobacter sp. UBA5136 | reverse complement strand
TAACTTTGAGTTTTCTTGCTGTCTTAAATGATAATTTTTATAGTTAGAAATAACTTCCGAAAAGAAGTTTCAACCAACTTTATTTTTTAGCATTCTGTGTCAGCAAAAATCCACACAAGTTGTTCTTTAGTTATGCTTTTAAATAGTGTCAAGCTACTGTCGTCCAGCAGTTGATATATAGGGTATTTCTCTTTGCTAGTCAGTCTAAGTCAAGAACTTATCCTATCCAGCGAGCCGACTATCATATCATAATGATTTGATCTGTCAAGCTTTTTTATAATTTGTTTCAGTAAGTTAAGGTTTTGATTTGACTAATATTATTAGTCTTTATCTCATCCTTTCCCTTAATGAGGTGCGTATTATAGACGGTTTTAGTCGGGTGTCAACCGCTTTTAGAGAAATTATTTAATTAATTTTAGAGAATAAATAACACTCCTTATTTTTCAATAACTTAGCTAAAAACTATTTATTAAACATTGAAGTTATGTTCTTAGAACAACCTTTCTCATCTGACTCTTACTGACTAATCTCTTACTTAGTTTTCATTTGGTTCCTAATTAATCATAGATAAGCTAAGTTTGACACTTATGATTACCCATTCTTCATTAGAACTATGAAGGATAACATCCAATTACCGCTATTGATATTGAGATAAAGCGCATCTATATATAGAAGCTGACTAGCCCTTGCTATCTAGTGTTAATAGACAGTTTTTGCTATAATAGCGGCTTTTATGACATTACTTTATAGCCCTGCTGCTTACCCTTATTAACACGTAGCTTATTCGACATCATGACGGTTTAATTATCTGTCGTTAGATGGCTTATCAGTTAGCGTCTTATATAAGTTTAAGCACAGTACGTTTAAGTAATGCCTATTTCTTATAACATATCGCAGCGGTTAGATATAATTGACGTGGTCTTACGGTTATATGATTGATGGTTGCAATCATCACTGCCAACGGACCTAAAAAGGTGAATAGATTATGGTAGCGATTACTTTACCCGATGGTAGCGTAAAAAACTTTGAAGGCAATACAACGGTCATGGAAGTGGCGCAAAGTATTGGAGCGGGCTTGGCGAAAGCGACGGTCGCTGGACGCGTTGATGGGCATTTAGTCGATGCGCACGACCCCATCGCCCATGATGCAAAAGTTGAAATCGTGACACCAAAAGACGCTGACGGCGTCGATATTATTCGCCATTCATGTGCCCACTTACTGGGTCATGCGGTAAAACAGCTTTATCCTGATGTAAAAATGGTTATTGGCCCTGTCATTGAAGATGGTTTTTATTATGACATCTATAGTGAGACGCCATTTACGCCTGAGCATATGGAAAAAATTGAAAAACGTATGATGGAGCTGATTAAGCAAGATTATGACGTGATCAAAAAGATGACACCACGCGATGAAGTGATCAAGATATTTGAAGAGCGCGGCGAAGACTATAAGCTGAAATTGATTAACGATATGCCGGGTGAAGAAGCTTTTGGCTTATATCATCATCAAGAATATATCGATATGTGCCGTGGTCCGCACGTACCAAACACGCGCTTTTTAAAGGTGTTTAAACTGACTAAGATGTCGGGCGCTTATTGGCGCGGTGATGCCAAAAACGAACAGCTACAGCGTATCTATGGTACGGCGTGGGCAGATAAAAAAGATTTAAAAGCCTATATCCAACGTATTGAAGAAGCCGAAAAACGCGATCACCGTAAAATTGGTAAAGCGCTCAATTTGTTCCATATGCAAGAACAAGCGCCGGGCATGGTGTTTTGGCATGCCAATGGTTGGACGATTTATCAGGTACTTGAGCAATATATGCGTAAAGTACAACATGATCATGGTTATGAAGAGATTAAAACACCGCAAATCGTCGATCGCAGCTTGTGGGAACGTTCAGGCCATTGGGGTAACTATGCGACTAATATGTTTACCACTTCAAGCGAAAACCGTGATTATGCGGTAAAACCGATGAACTGTCCGTGTCACGTGCAAGTTTTTAACCAAGGCTTAAAGTCTTACCGTGAATTGCCATTGCGCATGGCGGAGTTTGGCTCATGCCATCGTAACGAACCATCAGGCTCACTGCATGGTTTGATGCGCGTACGTGGTTTCACCCAAGATGATGCGCATATTTTTTGTACGCAAGCGCAAATCCAGCAAGAAGTCGCTGATTTTATTCAGCTGACCCTTGCCGTTTATAAAGACTTTGGTTTTGATAACATTATAATGAAGCTTTCAACCCGTCCTGAAAAACGTGTTGGTAGCGATGAATCGTGGGACTTTGCCGAAAAAGCTCTAGCCGATGCGCTTGATAGCTCAGGTCTTGATTGGGAATATCTACCGGGTGAAGGCGCGTTTTACGGTCCGAAGATTGAATTTAGTCTTAAAGACTCACTGGGCCGCGTCTGGCAGTGCGGTACGATTCAGGTTGACCCGAATATGCCTGAGCGCCTCGATGCTGAATTTGTCAATGAGCAAAACGAGCGCGAAACCCCAATTATGCTGCACCGTGCCATTTTAGGTTCGTTTGAGCGTTTTATCGGCATCTTGATTGAAAACTATGCCGGCTGGATGCCCGTATGGCTGGCGCCGCAACAAGTAGCGGTCATGAATATCACCGATAAACAGGCGGAAGCTTGCGAAAATGTGGTGCGTGAGCTGAAAAATGCCGGTTTACGAGCGGCTAGTGACTTGCGTAACGAAAAGATTGGATTTAAGATACGAGAGAAAACATTAGAACGCGTTCCCTATATGCTAGTATTAGGGGATAAAGAGGTCGAATCGGGCAACGTGAATGTCCGTACTCGCGAAGGTGAAAACCTCGGCGTTATGAGTGTTGCCGAATTTATTAGCTTAGTACAGAGCGCTGTCGCTAAAAAAGGCCGACAGACCCCAAAAACAGATGAGGAGTAATACCTATTAAACAGTCAAACCGTTTGAACATCAACGAAGATATCAGTGCAAAAGAAGTCCGTCTGGTCAAAGAAGATGGCGAGCAAATGGGTGTGGTTGATATCGAAACCGCGATGAAAGCGGCGCGTGATGAAAACCTAGATTTGGTCGAATTGGTTCCTGAAGCCAAGCCGCCAGTATGCAAAATCATGGATTATAAACATTTCCTCTATGATCAAAAGCAGAAAGCGAAAGAAGCGAAGAAAAACCAAAAACAGACCCAGCTAAAAGAGATGAAGCTACGTCCTAGCACCGAAGAAGCCGATTATCAGGTCAAACTGAGAAAAATCATCAGCTTCTTAGAAGATCAGGATAAAGTTAAAATCAGTATCCGCTTCCGTGGTCGCGAAATGGCGCATCAAGAGATTGGTCGTAAACAACTTGATCGTATCATTGAAGATACCGCTGATATCTCAAACGTCGAACAGTACCCTAAGATGGAAGGCCGTCAAATGGGTATGCTGCTTGGACCTACTAAGAAAAAGTAATCTGTTTAACGGATTACTGCTAGTAGTGGCTGTAAATCGATGTGATTGTTAGTTAATATAAATAATTAACTAACACGGACAGTTCGTTGGTATAGATAGTTATAATACTAACCATCAATATGCTACGGGATATTGATGGTTTTTTCATATTCACCAGTCTAAATACATATTTTTGCATATAATAAGTTGACTACAAGCAACCAAACTTATTTATAAACCCTTTATAAACCGTAGTTTACAAAACCCATCTTCTCAACCTTTTCATTACCCGTTAATCTAAAGGTCATCTCGTCACTCTTAAATAATTCAAATAAAAACCATTAAGGGCATAAAAATAATTACTACCACGGCTAGAAATATTATTGGCAAACCTTACGGTTACAGAACAGTTGTCATAAACGAATGGTGTCACTAATAAATAATGTCGTCGGTAAAAAAAACCCTTTGTAGATATGATAGGAAGTCCCATGCAAGAATTAACCCCACCCGAAAACGCCTCGACGCCCAGCATCACTTTAACGCCGCCTGAGCCATTAAAAGAAATACAAAAAAGCGAAGCGGATCAGATGGTCAAACTGGATGAAAGCCAGATTCCTGAGCTTGATGCCAAAGTCGATGCTTTTGTTAATCATGTGATTAATAACTCCGTCCATAGCCCTGAGTTTCAGCAAAACGTGCAATCTATCCATAATTTGGGTAATAAAGAAATTCGTGAATCGGCGCAAGTGTCTAATCGAATGCTTGATTTGCCTGCCAAGAGTCTCAATGACAGTTTGTTTGATAGCTCCCCTATCGCCAAATCATTGACCGAGCTGCGCGGGATTGTCGAAGATTTGGACCCGAGCAAAAAAGAGCTGACTAGCTCGCGTAAGCTGTTTGGTCTCATTCCATTTGGTAATAAAGTGCAAGATTATTTCCGTCAGTACGAATCGGCGCAATCACATATCAATGCCGTGGTGACCAGCCTTTATAATGGTAAAGATGAGCTGCTCAAAGACAATGCTATGATTGAGCAAGAAAAAGTCAATATGTGGGAGCTGATGCAATCGATTCGCCAATACATTTATGTAGGTAAAAAGATTGATGAGCAGCTTGAACAAAAGGTTTATGCGGTTGAAGCCACTGATCCTGAAAAAGCGCGTATTATTAAAGAAGAGATGCTGTTTTATGTGCGGCAAAAAAACACCGACTTTTTAACCCAATTGGCGGTAAACGTGCAAGGGTATTTAGCCCTTGATACCATTCGTAAAAATAACTTAGAGCTGATTAAAGGGGTGGATCGCGCCACCACAACGACTATCTCTGCGCTTCGTACCGCAGTGGTGGTTGCTCAAGCAATGACCAATCAAAAACTTGTGCTCGACCAAATCACCGCATTAAATAAAACCACCAGTAGCTTGATTGAATCAACCTCTGCGATGCTAAAGCGTCAATCACTTGAGATTCATGAACAAGCAACCAGCAGCACGATTGAACTTGATAAACTCCAAAACGCCTTCAATAACGTCTATGAGACGATGGATATGATCAGCAATTATAAAATTGAAGCGTTAGAAAATATGAAGCAAACCGTCAATACCTTGACGTCTGAGGTTGATAAAGCGCAAAAATATCTCGATAAATCGAATCAAACGACGGTGCTTGAAGTATCCAAAGAATTGGACAGTAAAAAAATAACCAATCAATCAAATTCAACAGACATAGATATTTGATACTTGGTTTACCTTGCATAGCGGCGGCTGATAGGCGGCAAAGCGAACAACTACTTGCTATCAGATGCATATAAGACAATTGACCGAAGATATTGCGGCGTTGTTCGTGTTAAGATAGCGCTTATTAATAATTTTAAAAACAGATACGGTAATTTATGAGTTGGAATGATCCAAACGCCTCGAGTGAGGCACAAAAATATGACAATCCTATTCCTAGTCGCGAGCTGATACTCAGCACGATTAGCGAACATGGCGAAGTCACGCATCAACAATTGGCAAAAGCCTTTAATATTGATGAGCCTGACCAATTTGACGCGTTGGGCAATCGCCTAAAAGCGATGGCGCGCGATGGCCAAGTAAACCGCGAAGGTCGCCCTTATCGCTATCGTACCGTGACCCAGCACGATATCGTCACTGGCACCGTGTCGGCTCACCCCAAAGGTTTTGGCTTTGTATTGTTAGATGATATGCCAGATTTATTCTTGCATGAGAAGCAAATGCGCTGGGTTTTTAACGGCGATACGGTAGCAGCCGTTGGCACCTCAACCGATAATCGTGGCCGCACCGAAGGACGTATCGTCGATATCGTTGAACGTCGGCAAAACAACTTTATCGGTACCTTAGCGCGCGATGAAGACGGTTATTGCGTTGAGCTTGGTAGCCCAAACAATCATCAGCCGATTACCGTCACTGATGAAAACGTAGAAGCACTAAATATAAAACAAGGTGCACCAGTTAAAGTTGATATCATCGATTGGCCAAACCAGCATGAATTTGCCACCGGCAAAATCACTGATGTCCTATCTGATGACAATGACCGTGAATTGATTATTGAGACCACCCTGCTCAATTATGATATTCCATCAGAGTTTAGTGAAGCGGCGCTAGAGCAAGCCAATAGCTATAAAGAACCAACCGAAAAAGACTTAAAAGGTCGTACAGATCTGCGTGATTTGCCGCTGATTACCATTGATGGCGAAGACGCGCGCGATTTTGATGATGCCGTCTTTGCCGAAAAACGTTCTGGTGGAAATTATCGTGTTTTAGTTGCGATTGCGGATGTGAGTTATTACGTCACGCCAAACTCGCCACTCGATAAAGATGCTTATGAGCGCGGCACGTCGGTCTATTTTCCGCATCGCGTGATTCCAATGCTACCAGAAGTATTGTCTAATGGTTTGTGTTCATTGAACCCTAACCTTGACCGCCTCTGTATGGTTGCCGATATCAAGATTTCTCGCGCCGGCAAGGTCACGGGCTATGAGTTTTATCCAGGTGTCATGCATTCACAAGCGCGCCTGACTTATAATCAAGTCAATGCTTATCTGGCCAATCCAAAAGATAAGAGCGTACCTGAATCCTTAACGGGTAATAAAGACGTTAAAAAATCGGTCGATACCTTGCACCAACTCTATGAGCTGCTGCTGAAAAAGCGTGAAGAGCGCCATGCCATGGAGTTTGAAACGGTTGAGACTTATATTAAGTTTAACGAAAAAGGGGGTATCGAAGCGATTTTACCGCGTACGCGCGGCGATGCGCAAAAGCTTATCGAAGAGTGCATGCTGCTTGCCAATACCTGTGCGGCAAACTTTGCGCTAAAACATGAGTTACCTGTTTTATATCGTAATCATGATAAGCCTGATAGCGAAAAGTCGTTGCGCATTCACGAGTATGCAAAAAACTTTGGTTTAAGCTTCCCAGAAGAAAGCCCAACCCAAGCCGATTATCAGCGTATTATCGAGGCAACCAAAGACCGTCCTGACGCCATTAGCATCCACAGTATGCTGCTGCGCTCAATGATGCAAGCAAACTATGCGCCTGATAATATCGGCCACTTTGGTTTGGCTTATGATGAATATAGCCACTTTACCTCGCCGATTCGCCGTTATCCTGACTTGATGCTGCATCGCGCGATTAAAGCAAAGGTGACCAATAGCAAGCAGCCTGTTATGGACTTTTCTCTTGAAGAGGCTGGCACGCAAACCTCTGATACCGAGCGCCGCGCCGAAAAAGCATCGCGTTACGTAGAATCTTGGCTCAAATGTCATTATATGAAAGATCATGTTGGCGAAGAGTTCAATGGCGTCGTGACAACCGTGACAAGCTTTGGGCTCTTTATCACACTGACGGAGCTATATATCGACGGTTTGGTGCATATCTCAAACGTTGGTGACGACTTCTTTGTCTATGATGAGCAGCAACAGCAGCTGATCGGTAAAGACAGAGGCATTGTGTATGGACTGGGTGATTTGGTTAAGGTAAAAGTAGCGGGCGTCAATATGGACCTACTCCAAATCGACTTCGACTTGCAAGCCAAGCTCCAATCGAGCCAAATGAACCAAACGAAGAAAGATAAATCTAGAAAAACTTCTGCTAATAAAACCTCTGTCAACAAAACGTCTGCTAAAAAAAGTGGCAGTCGTGGTAAAGGTGCTAGCAAGAAAAGCTAAGGCTTGCCAAAACTTAAGCATAAAAAAAGACTAACGTTATCGTTGGTCTTTTTTTATGAGTGGCAATTAAGCAGTGGTTACTCAGCTGAACTAGACGCTAAAAGATGTAAGCCCAAAATCATTATTGCGTATCGGCCATTTGCTCGGTGCGTTGCTGATTGACCTGCTCTGCTTGCGCTATCTGCGTCGTCGCCTTATCAATAACGGCTTTTGGCTGCTGTCCTAGGGGTTTACTTGCGATATCTGAACCATTGCTCTCAACTGCATTAATGTCAGTTTGTTCTACTTGACCATTCGCGGTTAGCGCTTCTCTATTTTTCGCATGTTGGCTGCCGTTAATCGTATTAAAGCCTAATAAAATAACGATACCGGCTATTGCAAAAATAATCAGATGTTTAATGTGCATAAAGAATGTCTCGCCTATTTAGATAAAAATCGTATAGACGTTTTACTGCATTTTTTATGCCCACTTTTTGCATTTATCCTCACTCTTGCGGGCTTTTATTATTCAGTAAATCCGTTGCATCTGAGTTTTCAGCAATTTCTTGCTCGACCTTTTTCATCAGATTCTCATTAGGACGGGCATCCAGTACCTCATCGGCAGTACGGCCTTGTAAAATACGCTTTGCCCGCGCCTTTGCTTGTTTTTTATCTTTCTCCAAAGCGTGTTTGGTTTCGCGAATAGCAATACTGCGGGCTTTGGAAAAATCCGCTTCCAACTGGTTGACCCACACTTGAAACTCCAAAACGATGTTCGACTCGCCAACTTCTTTGATAGCTGCGGTGACTTTTGGCTTATCAAGGGCAAAACCTAACTTATTTATCGCATCAATACCTACTTTGATGGCCGCAAGTGGATCGTCATTGGCATCGATGCCTAACTCAAAGGTAAAACGACGCTCGGGGTTTTTGGTGTAATTTAAAATCGTCGCTTTAAACACTTCAGCATTGGGGATACGTAATTGGTTACCATCCAAGGTCATTAAAATAGTTGCCCGTGACGTGAGGCGTACCACAATCCCCTCTTGATTATTAATCAAAATATGGTCGCGGGCGCGGAATGGCTGGCGAATACTGAGCATAAGCGAGGCAATATAATTCTCGATAGTGTCTTTCACCGCAAAGCCAACGGCGATACCAATCACGCCAGCGCCGCCAAGCAGCGTGCCTAAGAGAGTCTCGGCTCCAATCAAACTTAACGCTAAAACAAGCCCAAAGACAATAAAGATGACTTTAACGGTCTGCGCGAGCAACTCTGCGACAAAAGGATTGGGTGTAAGGCGTTGCCACATCTTTTGCCGATTGGATAACCAACTACCAAACCACGTCACCAAGGCAAATAAGACAATACCAACCAATAACAGCGGTAGCGCTTTAACCAAGTTTTTTGTTTGCCCTTTAAGACTTTGATAAACGGTCGAGACATTATCTTGCACATCAAGAGTGCGATTGATTCTGTCCTCTACCGTCACCACGTCGGTTAAGCGATTGGTCAAATTGATGGCTTGCTGGGCTTTTTTTTCATTGGGCGTCTCACCCGTTAAGGTAACCACCCCTTGATTGACGCTCACATTGACCGCTTGCAAGCCGTCAATTTCTGAAAAAATGCCACTGATGCGTTGCTGGATATCATAGTCTTTTAGCGGGGTTGGTGTGGTTTCGATTTGAGCGTTATTGGTACTTTCGCCGCTGATAACGGGTGGTTTCTCAGCGGGCGTTGGCGCCGTATTAGCACTACTACTATCTAGTCCGTTATTATTTTCTCCAGCAGCTGAATTGGCTACTGCTAATGCATCGGTTGTTTGAGCCGCCAGCTCGCTATTAGCCCCTTCCGCCCCATTAGTGGCTACAACGGTAGAAGCATCTAGGTCGTTTTTTTCAGCCGCATGAATAGGCGTACTCAAAACCATGCTTAATAGCAGCAATTGACCGCACGCTTTTGTCGTTATGCGTAACCTGCGTAACTCGAACTGGTCAAAATAAACGGCCATAAACATCCTTTTTTATCCTAGCTTCTTCCTTATTTCCAACAAGGCTGTTTAAATAACCCTATTTAAATAGCGCTATTTAAAAACTATTTACCATCTAGATAAAGCTGCGCCTCACCCAAATCTAAGGTGCCTTCGTAAATCGCACGTCCAGTGATGATGCCTTCGAGACAATCACCATAAGGTTTTAGCAGCTCAATATCTTTCATATCGGTAACGCCGCCGGATGCTATCACAGGCAGGCCGCCTTCACGCGCTAAGCTCACCGTTTGCGGGACGTTGACGCCTTGCATCATGCCATCGCGAGCAATATCGGTATAAACGATTGACGATACGCCGACATCGGCAAAACGCTTGGCAAGCTCGGTGGCTTTGGTATCAGTCACATTTGCCCAGCCATGGGTTGCCACCATACCGTCTTTGGCATCGATACCGACGATGATATGTCCGGCAAATTCGCGGCAAGCCTCAGTCACAAAATCAGGCTCTTCAACGGCTTTGGTGCCGATGATGATATAAGTCAAACCAGCGCTAACATACTGCTCGATGGTTTTCATATTGCGCACGCCGCCGCCTAATTGAATGGGCAGTTTGGGGAACGCTTTGGCAATGTCATGGACCACTTGCCTGTGTACAGGAATGCCGTCAAAGGCGCCATTTAAATCGACCAAATGCAAGCGGCGCGCGCCTTCATTGACCCAGCGCGCGGCCATGGCGACTGGATCATCAGAAAACACCGTATCGTCTTCCATACGGCCTTGTTTTAAGCGCACACATTTACCATCTTTTAAATCGATAGCAGGGATAATGACAGGGACAGCACACATAAGCATTCCTTATAAAAACGATATAAACAATCAAAAAATAAATAGTAAAAACACATGCAAAAGTGGAACAATATTCAAAGCAAACGCAGGATAAGTGACTAATTGAAAGTCATTTAGCATAACGAATTCAAACAGGCTATTAGAACAAATTTATCAGATAGGGTTTATGCGCTTTAAAAATACAGCCTAGCCGCTTTAAGAACAGGGCAGTAAGCTGGGATAAATAGATGCTTTTACTTCCTATCCATTAGAATAAAAACAAGCTGACAAATAAAAAATAGCTTAAAATTTAACTAATTAGTGATAAAAACACAAACTTATAACCATAAGTTTTAACAAAAGGAATCAAACGCAACATTAGGTAAATTCAATTACCAATTGGCAATTTTAGGTCAGTTTAGCGTATAATCCTAGGTAAATTTGTATTTGTGCGATAAAACCTAATCGTCTGCTACCTATAGATGATTTCAATCAGCACAAGGTAAATGCCAGCTTAGCATGTAAAGCAGTTGCACGCTTATGCTAATACACTGCGCTTGTTGGCAATAAAATCTACCTTGTAATCATAGGTCATTAACCAGCGCTTAGATAGCTTTCAAAAGACAGCTTTCTCAAAGTATGAACAAGTCACTGATTCCTCATTTATATTCACCCAAATGAATAGCGCTGCTTAACTCTCAACCGCCCTATGGTTTACACAGACTAGGATTTTCGCTGCGACAAATTTTAAGATTTTAATAAATCGTATGGTAAAACTGTCTTTTATTTAGCATTGTCCTCGTTGAGAATGGCGTTAGATTTGAGGGTTTTATGATACACCTTGGTAGCCAGTCGTCACTTTGGTCATTCGAATAAGACATTAACGTGTTGTTAAGGAGTCTAAGGTCAGCGTTAATACTCTTACTTGTAGTTATGATGATGTGTTATGTCTAGAGCACTTTTTCACGCCCTTTTTGGGGATTGTTAAAGGACTTTATTGATGACGCTGTTATTCATGCTGCCGATATACCAAACAGGACGTCTGGTATCGTTTTAGACTATGGACTAAGTTTTCGCTTATGATTACCATCAAAAAAGGTTTGGATTTACCCATCACCGGTGAACCCTCCCGCGAGATATCTGAGCACAGACCCGCCTATGTAGCACTTATCGGCTATGATTACGTGGGTATGAAGCCCACGATGAATGTCAAAGAAGGCGACATCGTAGCAAAAGGTCAGCCTGTTTTTGAAGATAAAAAACGGGTCGGCGTTATCTACACTGCCCCTGCTGCTGGTAAGGTCGTCGCCGTCAATCGCGGTGAGCGCCGAGTGTTTGAAAGTCTTGTGATTGCGGTCGACCCAAACGGTGAAGAAGTAGAATTTCAGCGCTACGACTCCCAGCAACTTGCTGACCTAGATTCTGAAGTCGTTGAAACCCAACTGCTTGCCTCTGGTGAATGGACCGCGTTTCGTACGCGCCCTTATAGCCGCTCTCCTGATATCGGTGCCCGTCCGCACGCTATTTTTGTCACCGCTATGGATACCAATCCATTAGCGTTTGACCCGATGCTACTAATTAACGAAGAGCTACAGGCGTTTAATGACGGACTTGCCGTGTTATCAACGCTCAGCCCCAAGACCTTTGTCTGCCATCACGGCGATGCTCAGCTGACGCCAGTTGCCAAAACGGCGGCCAATAATGTCACTGAGTATCATAGCTTTGCTGGCAAACACCCTGCGGGTTTGGCTGGCACGCACATTCACTTTTTGCATCCTATCATGCGCGGCGTGACCGTGTGGACGATTGGGTATCAAGACGTGATTGCGATTGGCAAGCTATTTACCACGGGGCGTTTATACACGCGACGTATGCTTAGCCTTGCTGGCCCTGCGGTTAAAAACCCACACTTAGTGGTCACTGAGCGCGGTGCGGATATCACGGCATTGACCAAAGGTGAGCTTGCAGCTGGCGAGAACCGTATTATCTCAGGTTCTGTGCTATCGGGCCGCAAAGTATTTGGCAATACCAATTATCTTGGCCGCTTCCATAATCAAGTCAGTGTGCTACCTGAAGGTCGTGAGCGTCCAGCGTTCCACTTTCTTACCGCTGGTGCAAACCGTTTCTCTAAATTGCCCATTTATATTTCGCAGTTTTTTGGTGGTAAAAAATACAACTTTACCACCACGAGTAATGGCTCACCGCGCGCCATGGTGCCGATTGGGGTTTACGAGGAGGTCATGCCACAGGATTATCTGCCAACGCAGCTACTGCGTGCTTTGATTGTCGAAGACATCGTTAGCGCTGTTGATTTGGGCGCACTTGAATTGGACGAAGAAGATTTGGCGTTATGCACCTTCGTCTCTCCTGGCAAATATGAATTCGGCGATATTTTGCGTGACAACTTAACGCGCATCGAGCTGGAGGGCTAACCACGATGAAATTTTTACACAATATGTTCGATCGTATGGAGCCGTCTTTTACCAAGGGTGGCAAACACGAAAAATACTACGCCATCTTTGAGATGTTTGATACGTTTTTACGTCAACCAGGCACAACGACATTTGCCTCATCACACGTACGCGACGGTATTGACCTTAAGCGTATCATGATTACCGTTTGGTTATGTACCTTCCCAGCGATGTTTTGGGGTATGTACAATATCGGTCATCAAGCATTGACGGCGATTGCGCAGCTTGGCTTGCAGCCTGAAGGCTGGCGTACCGTTATCACCAGTATGGTAGGTTACAATCCAGACAGTATCTGGGCAAGTTTTGTCTACGGTGCCATGCAGTTTTTACCGATTTACGCGGTGACCTTTTTGGTTGGTATTCTTTGTGAGATTATCTTTGCCGTCGTGCGCGGCCATGAAGTTAACGAAGGTTTCTTTGTGACTTCTGTACTATTTGCGCTGTGTCTACCACCAGATATTCCTTTATGGCAAGTTGCCTTAGGTATTATCTTTGGTGTGGTCGTGGCAAAAGAAGTCTTTGGCGGTACGGGCAAAAACTTCCTTAACCCTGCCCTATCAGGTCGTGCGTTCTTATACTTTGCTTACCCTGCTTATATGTCAGGCGACTCAGTATGGACCGCGGTTGATGGTTTCTCAGGCGCAACGCCACTAGGTCTTGCTGCGCTTGGCGTTGTCCCCCAAGACTTCGTTGATGTTTATGGTAATGCCATCACGTGGACGGATGCCTTCTTAGGCAACATGCAAGGCAGTGTTGGTGAAGTATCAACGCTCGCTATCTTGTTAGGTGCGGTGGTTTTACTGTGGACGCGCATTGCTTCATGGCGCATCATGGCAGGTTGTGTGGTCGGTCTAATCGCCACCTCGCTGGCCTTTAATATGTTTGGCTCTGATGACAACATGATGATGAAGCTACCTTTTTATTGGCACTTAGTGATTGGCGGTTTTGCCTTTGGTGCGGTGTTTATGGCAACCGATCCAGTTTCTGCCGCGCACACCAATAAAGGCCGCTGGGCTTATGGGATCTTGATTGGTTTTATGACTGTCTTGATTCGCGTCGTCAACCCAGCCTTCCCAGAAGGCATCATGCTCGCCATTTTATTCGCTAACTTATTTGCGCCATTATTTGACTACTTTGTGACGCAAGCAAATATCAAGCGCCAAACAGCACGGAGGGTTCGCTATGTCCAAGCCCAAAAGTAATAATGCAAAAACCATCAGCGTGGCGTTGACGCTATGCTTGGTGTGTTCTGTATTGGTCTCAGCCGCCGCTGTTGGTTTAAAACCAGCGCAGGTTGAAAATGCGCGCTTAGACCGTAACAAAAACATCTTAGTCGCCGCCGGCATGTTTGACCCGGCGTCTGACACCAATGAAGATGTGGCTGAGCGCTTTAAAGACTTCGAGGTTAAAATCATTGACCTAAATAAAGGCAGTTACCTTGATGATGAGGCGCTAAAAGCCGTTGGTATTCCTGACCGTAATGCTTACGATGCCAGTCAAGCAACCAAAAATCAGGCGTTAAGCGACGACCTTGGTAGTAATGACCCTGCTGGTATTGGCCGTAAGCCTAAATACGCCAAAGTCTATGTCAAAAGTGATGACGCTGGCCAACCTGAAATCGTGGTTCTGCCCATTCAAGGTTATGGACTTTGGGGTACGATTTACGGTTTCTTAACACTTGAAAGCGATATGAATACCATCAAAGGTATCAGTTTTTATGAGCATAAAGAAACCCCGGGCCTGGGCGCTCGTATCGAAGAGCCAGAGTGGCGCGCCATGTGGAGCGGCATTCACTCTTATGATGAAAATGGCGCGGTGGCAACGGGGGTGACCAAAGCTGGTAATCCAAAAGAAAACTGGGTAGATGGCATCAGTGGTGCTACTTTAACCAGTCGCGGCGTCAGCAATATGATTCAGTTTTGGCTCGGTGAGCAAGGTTATAAGCCGTACCTTGACCAGCTGCGCGAACAAAGCGGCAAAACACTGGCTGATACCGAAGTCAAAGCCAGTCAAAGTCCATATAAAAAACTGAGTCAGAACTTACATCAACAGCAGACGCATCCCGCAACCGAACTGGTCGCAGTAGTACCAGCAGTACACGGCAAGGAGGCATAACATGGCTGATACAAAAACGATTTTAACCTCGCCTATTTTTGATAATAACCCCATTGCCCTACAAATCTTAGGTATTTGTTCGGCACTGGCGGTTACCACCAGTGTGGCGAATGCGCTGGTGATGAGTGTGGCGCTGACGTTGGTCACGGCATTCTCAAGCTTTTTTATCTCCATTATCCGTAAGCAAATCCCATCAAGTATTCGTATTATCGTACAGATGACGATTATTGCCTCACTGGTTATCGTGGTTGATCAGATCTTAAAAGCGGTCGCTTATGATGTCAGTAAAGGCTTGTCGGTATTCGTTGGTTTGATTATCACCAACTGTATCGTGATGGGACGTGCCGAAGCGTTTGCGATGAGCAACCCACCCGTACCAAGCTTTTTAGACGGTATTGGTAACGGTCTTGGTTACTCAGCGGTACTGTTATTTGTCGCCAGTGTGCGTGAGATTTTAGGCGCAGGCAGCTGGTTTGGTATTACCATTTTACAAACTGCTAACGATGGTGGCTGGTATGTACCAAACGGTCTGTTGCTGCTACCACCGTCAGCGTTCTTTATCATCGCCCTGTTCATTGTGATTATCCGTACTTGGAAACCTGAACAGGTCGAAGAAGCTGAATTTGTAATGAAACCGCAATCTAAAGGCATGGCGCATAGCATAAAACAGGGAGGCGGTCACTAATGGGACATTATGTCAGTTTATTTATAACCACGGTCTTTATCGAGAATATGGCGCTGGCCTACTTCTTAGGCATGTGTACCTTTTTGGCGGTATCGAAAAAGGTCTCAACCGCCATTGGTCTTGGGGTCGCCGTGGTCGTCGTGATGGCGATTACCGTACCGCTAAACAACCTTTTGTTTCAGTTTATCCTAAAAAATGGGGCGCTGGCATGGGCAGGTTTTCCTGATATCGATTTAAGCTTTTTGGGCCTACTTAGTTATATCGGTCTGATTGCCGCTGTGGTACAGATTTTAGAGATGTTCTTGGATAAGTTCGTCCCCAGTCTGTATAACGCGCTAGGGGTGTTTTTGCCACTGATTACCGTTAACTGTGCCATCTTAGGTGGCGTACTGTTTATGGTTGAGCGCGATTACAACTTTGGCGAATCGATGGTATACGGCGTCGGCGCAGGTTTTGGTTGGGCATTGGCGATTACCGCCTTGGCGGGTATCCGTGAAAAGCTAAAATACTCAGACATTCCAGCACCGCTGCGTGGTCTTGGTATTACCTTTATCACGGTTGGTCTGATGTCACTTGGCTTTATGTCTTTTGGCGGTATGTCAATTTAAACCGCTAAGCTTAAACCCCATTTAGCACTTTGACCTATTTAATTCATTTATTCGGTAGGGGTTCAAAAAACGCAATGACGTTTTTTCGCTCCCCTACTCCATAGATTAAGGATACCTACCATGGATTACGCTACGGCGATTGGTGGCGTTGCTATGTTTACCGTGATCATCATGGGTCTCGTTGCCATTATTTTGGCGGCGCGCTCAAGATTGGTCAGTTCAGGCGATGTTACTATCCATATCAATGATAATCCCGATAATGACGTCGTGACACCCGCAGGCGGAAAATTGCTACAAACACTGGCAAGCGAAGGTATTTTCTTATCTTCGGCATGCGGTGGCGGTGGTACGTGTGCGCAATGTCGTTGCCGCGTTATCGAAGGTGGCGGTTCTATCCTGCCCACCGAAGAAGGCTATTTTACCCAAGGCGAAATCCGTAACCACATGCGTCTTGCTTGTCAGGTTGCGGTAAAGCAAGACATGAAAATCGAGATTGACCCTGAGTTTTTTGATGTACAAAAGTGGGAATGTGAAGTTATCTCGAACGATAACGTTGCCACCTTTATTAAAGAGCTGGTGCTTAAAATTCCAGAAGGCGAGGAAGTCAATTTCCGTGCTGGTGGTTATGTACAGTTAGAAGCGCCGCCGCATGAAGTGCATTATAAAGACTTTGTCATTGACGAAGAATACCGCGAAGACTGGGAAAAGTTTGATATTTTCAAATATGTGTCAAAAGTTGATGAGCCAGTGATTCGTGCTTACTCGATGGCCAACTACCCTGAAGAAAAAGGCATCATTAAGTTTAATATCCGTATCGCCAGTCCGCCGCCGCGCGGTCCTGACGGTATTCCACCGGGCAAAATGTCCTCTTGGGTGTTTAGCTTGGTGCCTGGCGACAAAGTAACAGTTTCTGGTCCTTATGGTGAATTCTTTGCCAAAGACACGGAAGCTGAAATGATTTTTGTCGGTGGCGGCGCGGGTATGGCACCGATGCGCTCGCATATTTTCGATCAGCTCAAACGCTTACACACCAAGCGTAAGATTAGCTTTTGGTATGGCGCGCGCTCGATTCGTGAGATGTTCTACGTTGAAGATTATGATCAACTAGAAGAAGAATTTGATAACTTTGAGTGGCATGTGGCCTTGTCTGACCCATTGCCAGAAGACAACTGGGAAGGTCCGACCGGCTTTATCCATAACGTCCTACTCGAAAACTATCTCAAAGACCATCCGAACCCAGAAGACTGTGAATACTACATGTGCGGGCCACCGATGATGAACGCGGCGGTAATCGATATGCTACACAGCTTGGGCGTGGAAGATGAAAACATCATGCTTGATGACTTTGGTGGTTAAGCGGTCGATGGTTAAGCGGTTTGTTTAAATGGGTTGGTAAAACCTATTTATTAAGCCAACGCAATTAAGCTAAAAATATGTGATAAATTAAGAGTCTCAGTGGAGGCTCTTTTTTTATGGGCCAAAAAATTATCTTCAAGCAGAAAGGATTCTTATGAAAAGCAAAGTTAAAGATTTAACCATTTGGATTACTGGCGCCTCTAGCGGTATTGGTGAAGCACTATCTATCGCCTTTGCTAAGCGCGGTGCGAGAATTATTTTAAGTGGCCGTAATAAAGATAAATTAGAAGCGGTCAAAAATCGCTGCAAAAACAGCAAAAAACATATCGTCGTCCCCTTTGATATCGCCGATGCCAAGCAAGCAAAAGCAGCCTATGACACCGCTAAGACCCAAGTAGGAAAAATTGATTGGCTGATTAATAATGCCGGCATCAGTCAGCGCGCGCTTATCATGGAAACCTCTGAGGAGGTTGAACGCCAATTGATGGAGATAGATTACTTTGCGCAAACGCGGCTGACCCGTTTGCTATTGCCAGATATGATCGCCCAAGGCGGCGGCAAAATCGTTATGGTATCGAGCGTGGCAGGGTTACTTGGTACTCAGTACCGCGGCGCTTACGGTGCTGCTAAAGCGGCCATCCACATGTGGGCAAACAGTTTGCGCGCAGAATTGCACGACCAAGGTATCGAGGTGGCGACGATATTCCCAGGATTTATTCAAACCAACATTTCTATCAACGCCTTAACAGGTGACGGTAGCACCCAAGGAACAATGGACGACGCCACCAATAAAGGATTGACGGCGACGGCTTTTGCCAAACAAGCTGTCAAAGCCCTGACTAAAGGCGAAGAATACATCATCGTTGCTGGCAGTAAAGAAAAGCTTGCCACCAAAGTCAATCGCTTTTCACCGCCCAAGCTGTATAAGCTTATCCGTGAGTCACAAGTTAAATAAAATAAGCAGGCTCAGTCGTAGTTATTCAAGTCGTAGATTGGCCTTATGGGTGATAAGGGGTGTAAAATAGGTAGCATTTAATTTACTTAGTTATATCTTTAATTGCTAACTAAAGCCCTACTCACCCCTTCGCCATATCAAGCTGTGATGACTCATATGACAAATCCACTAAAACAAAAATCAGCCCTAGGCTCATTCTTCAATCCTTCAATAAAGCTCGCCTTACTCCCTGTAATTGCTGTCAGCTCTGTATTTACGCTTAGCGCCTGCCAGCAAAAGACTGATTATAATAATCTCAGCGGCGAGACCATGGGCACCAGCTATCATATTAGTTATCAGTTGCCAAAAGGCGTGGATGAAGCCGACATCCAAGCGGCAATTGATAAGCGTCTGCAAGACATTAATGACAGCATGTCGACTTATCAAGCCGACTCTACCATCTCTAAATTTAACCAGTTAGGCAAAGATACGCCGATTGCTATCGATGCCGATTTTAGCCATGTATTAGAAACCTCAAGGCAAGTTTACAAGCTATCGAGCGGTGCGTTTGATCCAACGGTGATGCCATTGATAGAAACCTGGGGTTTTGGCAGCACCATGACGGTTGAGCGCTTGCAAAGTCCGCCAACGGCGCTTGAGATTGCGCAAGCGAAAGCTTTGGTCGATTTTGACAGTGTTATACAAAAAGATGAAAGCATTTATAAAACCAAAGACGGTATCGGGCTTGATTTTTCGGCAGTGGCGAAAGGCTACGGCGTCGATGTCATCGCCGATGTGCTAAAAAACAATTATCAAATTCATAATTACATGGTTGAGATTGGCGGTGAAGTTTCGACCGCTGGCGTCAATGCGCAGCAACAGCCGTGGCAAATCGCCATTGATGCACCCATCGAAGGCAGTACGGTAAGTGAGCGTCAAACCGTGGCGGTGATCCGTCAGCCCATCAATAATGGCGCAAACATGGCGCTTGCCACCTCTGGCAACTATCGCAATTCGGTGGTTTTCGATGGTAAACATTACAGCCATACCATCGACCCGACCACAGGTGAGCCAATTGTAGGCGGCGCGCCATCGGTAACGGTCGCCGCAGACACCGTCGCGCTGGCGGATGCTTGGGCCACGGCCTTGACCGCGATGCCTTATGAAAAAGCACTGGCTACCGCTAAACAACACGACATCGCCGCTTTATTCGTTATTTTGGCAAAAGGTGTAGCCGCCGGTTCAGTGGCGGACGGTGTTGATGATTGGCAAGTGGTACAAACCCCGGCAATGGAGAGGTTACGTGCGGATAAAAAATCCTAATACAGTAAAAATTAGAGCCATAGTCAGTTCAAGATAAAATCGATACGTTAGGGCGACTGGTATAAATTTTTCGTAGCCTCTGTGATAACAGCAAGCAAG
>NZ_DHYG01000015.1:0-17674 GCF_002414005.1 Psychrobacter sp. UBA5136 | reverse complement strand
GTAGCCTCTGTGATAACAGCAAGCAAGAAAAATTTATACCAGTCGCACTGTATCTGTTGTAAAGTGAATTCCCTATACATGAATATACTGGCTAAGCGCAAACGGGTAAGGCAAATTTTTGCTATACTATAAGAGAGTCATCACCTAGATGACTGTCCCATGTTTAAAACGAGAGGTTATCTCTATGCTTAACCAATTGCTTCCCATGCTTGCTGTGACCTTTACCGTCTTCATGCTGTTTTTTATCTTCATGGGCATCGGTTATATGGTCAAAAAAAAGCCGCTTAAAGGTTCTTGCGGCGGCGTAGCAAAATTGATGGGTGATGAATACTGCTCATTTTGTGGTAATGATCCCAATAAATGTGATTCACAGATCGAGCAGCAGCAAGAAAACGCTCTAAAAGCCGCCCAATTAGGCAAGCCGGTATAAATAGCCATTTGTTACCATACGCTGGTAGTATTTACTCAACATCTATTCTTATAATAGCGTTAAGTCCTGTGCAACCTGGCATTGCATACTAAAGGAACCGACGCTATTTTTGCTTTAGCGTTTATATAAAAGCCTTTTTGTTATAAACGTTATAAGCAAAACCTAAACTTCACGATTCATATACTAAGTTTACCCTGGTAAATGGGGTAGCAAGTTCATATGGCTTGCTTTCTGCAAGTGTTTTTATATTCTAAATTTTTATACTCTAATATATTGCCTCGATTGCTGTCTTACTGACGTGCTTTGGTGTTATTTTATAAGCGGTGGTGCGCCAGCGCTTTTTAATGACGTGTTCTTTTTTTATGCTGATAGTCGTGCCGCTATGTCTACCTCTCCCAATTTGCAAACTGATTTACCGACCCAGTCTTCTTATTCCCCCCATTCTTCTGGGCCTCAGCCGGATGCGCCGTCAACCTTAAAGCGACCCTCCTCGCGCTTTACCTTTTGGCTGGTGCTGTGTGCCATGATTTTATTGGCGACCAATATGCGCTCGCCGATTGTGGCGCTGGGTTCTATTGCGCCGGTGGTGCAAGGGGCGCTTGATATCTCCGAAACTCAAATTGGCTGGCTTGGTGCAGTGCCGATGCTGACTTTTGCGCTTGGGGCGTTTATCTCGCCGGCAATTGGTAAGCGTTTTGGCCTTGAGAATACGTTGATTGCAATGATTGCTTTGTTAACCGCGGGCATGATTCTTCGTAGCGTTATTCCAACTTGGATTGGTTTTCTAACTGGCACGTTACTGCTGACACTGGCAATTGGTTTTGCCAATACGCTCGCCGCGCCTGTGATAAAGCAGCGTACGCCCAATCACATTCCGTTAATTACTGGCGTATTTAGTCTTACGTTGACGGTGTCGGCAGGGATTGTGGCTGGTGTGGTATTGCCATTATCTGAGCAAGTGGGCTGGCAATGGGCGCTTGGCGGCTGGTCAATTTTGGGCTTATTCGCCTTAATTATTTGGGTATTATTACGGCTACGTTTAGGCTCATCAAATCACCAACCCATTGCACCACTTGCTAAAGGCGAACAACCGCCGTCAAAAATTTCTATGTGGCGCACACCTTTTGCTTGGCAAATCGCCATCTTTATGGGACTACAATCACTACTTTTTTACACCGTTGCCAGTTTTTTACCATCGATTTGGCTGAGTAAAGGTCTATCAGCGGTGAGCGCGGGACAAATGGGTTCTGTCTTTCAGTTTATGGCGCCCGTCGCGATTTTAAGCTTAACATGGCTCGTTAACCGCGGGCGTCCTATTCAAGCGTTGGCCATCTTTGCTGCGATGCTAAATGTACTCGGCGTCTTAGGCGTGACTTATCTGTCTGCCGATTATGCATGGCTATGGTCAGGGCTAATGGGCATGGGCTGCTCGGCGATTTTTACTTTAAGTATGATGCTGTTTTCGATGCGCACTTATACTGCCAATCAATCAAGCGAGCTATCAGGGATGGCGCAAGCGGTCGGTTATCTGATTGCGTTTTTTGGTCCTTTAGGTACCGGCTGGTTGCACGAAGCAACGGACAGCTGGGATTTGCCCTTATTTATTATGCTGATATTGATGATTATAAACGTGGGGTTTGCTTGGCTAGTTTGCCGCCCAGTAATGGTCGATGGTAAAAAGATTTAGTTTTTAGCACTCCTCAGTTAACTGAAGCAGTTAACTTTTGCACCATACTGCTGTTTACCTGATTCTGCTAAACTGACTTTATTGTATATAGGACAGTAGAATCATGATAAATATACCCTCCCACCTACCGCAGCGCTTGCTTACGGTCGCCGCCTTAACCGTCGCAATCGCTTTGAGCGGTTGTCAAAGAGAGCCTGACGCTAATACGGCTGAAAACACTCAAAATAACAACCAGACTGTTCATACGACAGCGGCCGAACCTCAAACTCCAGAATCCGCGCAATCTAAGCCATCAGCGAACTCAACTGAGCAACAAGCACCTTTAACCATCTTGGCATTGGGCGATTCCTTAACCGAAGGGCTTGGCGTCGATAATGATGCCAATTATCCGGCGCAGCTAGAAGCACGCTTACAAGAGATGGGCTATAACAGCGTTAAGGTGGTCAATTCAGGGTTAAGCGGTGAAACCAGTACCGGTCTTGTCAATCGCTTAGATTGGGTATTGCAGACCAAACCTAACATCACCATTTTGACCATTGGTGCCAATGACGCCATGCGCGGTATTGAGGTGGCAACGGTTGAAGCCAATATTCGCACCGCTATTAAGCGCTTACAGGATAATGGTAGCGAGGTTATCTTAGGCGGCATGCAGATTTATGACAATCTTGGCTCTGACTATGTCGAGTCGTTTGCCGCGATGTATCCAAGGGTAGCGAAAGATATGAGTGTGACGCTGATTCCGTTCTTTTTAGAGGGGGTAGGCGGCGACCCAAAACTAAACCAAGCCGATGCGATTCATCCAACCCGCGAGGGCTATAGCATTATCGTTAATAATAATATCTTGCCAATCCTGCAGCCTAAGATTGAAACTGAGATTGGAAAGCGAGAAGTAAGTCATACCAAGCAAGCAAAAAAACCTAGCGCGCCTACTGAGACTAGCCAATGACCGCTACAGCCAATAACAAAGCGCTACTTACCGCCTCTAAGCTGAATAAAAGCGTACAAATCGGTGAGCAAAAGCTGTCTATCATCAAAGATGTCGACATCCATGTCGATGCGGGCGAGTTTGTGGTCATCATGGGCAAATCTGGCTCGGGTAAATCGACTTTGTTAGGGCTACTAGCAGGCTTAGATTATCCAGATAGCGGCTCGGTTGAGTTGGCGGGGCAAACGTTAAATAACCTTGATGAAGATGCGCTTGCCGTCATTCGCCAGCGCGAGATGGGTTTTGTCTTTCAGTCGTTTCATTTATTGCCAACATTAACCGTCGCTGAAAATATCGCCTTTCCCCTTGATATCGCCCGCCGTCCGAATAAAGCACGCGTCAACGAGTTGATTACAGCAGTCGATTTGGGACATCGTCGGAACAGCTTACCCAGTCAGCTATCAGGCGGTGAGCAGCAGCGTACTGCCGTTGCTCGCGCCTTGGTGTCGCAGCCAAAAATCGTCTTTGCCGATGAACCAACAGGCAATCTAGATGAGCAAAATGCCAAGCAAGTGATGCAGCTGTTATTAGACTTACGTCAGCAAGACGGCTCGGCATTGGTCGTCGTCACCCATGATGCCGCGCTTGCAGAAATGGCAGACCGCGTCATTACCATGCATGACGGTATGATAGATGGACCGAAAATCAATGGATAATATGGCTAATGAGTCGAATGATTCGCGTGGCATAATGAGCCAACTATTTAACCGTCTGTTAATTTCAAAAAACTTGGGCGCACAAGCCTTAAGTCGTAGTTGGTGGCAGCGCTGGATCTATCCTGTCTTATTCTTAATCACACTAGTCCTTTCGCTTGCCACTTATCTTACTTTAGATTCTATCCAGCAATCGGTTGATACTTACATCACTGACAATCAACGCGCGCTCGTTGGCGGCGATTTAATTTTAAACAGCAAGCAAGATTGGCCAAGCGAGGTATTAACGCAAGTAGAAACCATCCCTGATTCGCAAATCGTCTATGACTATCAGTTTAGCGCGATGGTGGTGACCGATGAACAAACCTTGCTTGCCAGCGTCAAGGCTGTCTCGCCTTCTTATCCGTTATATGGCGAAGCGAAGCTTACCTCGGGGCAACCGTTATGGCAGCAATTAAGCGCTGATCATGTCGTCGTCGCACCCGAGGTCCTGAATAGCTTAAACGCCAGCGTCGGTGACCAAATCACCATCGGCGATGCTGAATTTAACATTAGCGACGTGCTGACCAAAGAGCCTGATCGTCCGTTGACCGCCTTTGGTTTTGGTGGGCGCGTTTTGATGCATCAAGATGCTTTAGAGGCGACCAATTTATTGGGTCAGCGTAGCCGCATTAATTATCGGATTGAGCTGGCTGGCGCGCCTGAATTAATGGCGGCACAGCGTGATAAACTCACCCAAATACTCAGCAAGTATCCTGATATTGAGCTTTCTGATGCCGAGTCAGCTGATACCTCTGTCTCGCGTATCTCTGACAACGTTTTGATGTTTTTAAAGCTGCTAGTGATTGCCGTGCTGTTGTTATCGGCGGTGGCGATGTATGGCGTCATCACCGCTTTTGTGACCAAGCAGCAGTCTAGTAATGCCATTCGCTTGGCATTGGGTGAGCCGCTTAAATCCTTAAAACGCAGCTACTATCAGCTGTTGATTGCCATCACTATCATTGCTTGTATCGCTGCAGTTACCGTCAGTTTCGGCTTACTTAAAGTCGGTCAGCCGTATCTGATTGCTATCTCGCCAGCTGATGTTGGTCTAGCTATCAATCCGATTAGCGCCATCAAAACCATTGTTATCGCCTTAGTGCTGACCTTGCTGATTGCTCAGCGCGGTTTAAGCACGTTAAGTAGCACCAAGCCTGCTACTTTGCTTAATCAAGGTGCAAGCACAAACTCGCAAAACCTGCCTTGGTATCGCCGTTTGCCGCTACTTTGGTATGGGCTGATGCTCATTGGCCTTTATGCGTTTTTTGCTTATGAAGTAAATTCTTTTACCTTAGGTGCGCAGCTACTCGTAGGACTTACTGCCTTCGTCGCAATATTTTGGCTATTGGCACGCGGTTGGTTATGGCTGCTGACTAAGTTTGCCAAGCATTCTAATATCAGCTGGATGCAGCGTATCGCTATCCATAACCTTGCCCGTAAAGGCAATCAGTCGGCTTTATTTTTTGTCACTTTATCGCTGTCAGTGGCGGTCTTAACTTTAATTACCACGCTCAATCATAGTATCAACGCCCAGTTTATTAATGCGTATCCTGAAGATGCGCCCAATTTATTTTTGCTTGATATCCAAAGCGACCAGCATGATGAGATTAATAACATCATTGCAGCACCTGTGAGCTATTATCCTGTCATTCGTGCGCGTGTCGTCACGGCCAATGATGTACCTGTAAAAGATATCGAACCTACTGACGGCTTTGATGACCCTGCGCGTGTGTTTAATTTAAGCTACGCCGATACGGTGATGGATACCGAATTCATTACTGATGCTGTAGAAAACGACAAGCTTTATGCGCCTATTGAGACTGCAGATAACGACTCAGCACAAACCGTTGCGCCGTTATCGATTTTGGATACGGCAGCCAGTTTGCTAAACGTTGGCATGGATGATCAGGTGCGCTTTAATATCCAAGGGATTGAGATTGTCGGGCAAATCACCAGTATCCGCTCGCGCTATGAGAAAGGTCCTAGCCCTTATTTTTACTTTTTATTTGAGCCAGCAGTTCTCTCCGCTGCCCCGCAAATCCAATTTGCCACCGCTCACGTCGCAGCGGAAGAAATTCCAGAGCTACAAGGTAAACTGGTACGCGAGTTCCCTGCTGTGACCACTATCGACGGCACAGCAATTGCGCAGCAAGTTCAAGAGCTAGTGGTACAAATGAGCCGTTTGGTTTATGTCTTCACCTTACTGGCATTACTGACGGGTGTTATGGTTTTGATTAGCTCGCTACTCTCTACCTCGCAAGACCGCATGAAAGACAGCGCCTCATTCAGGCTGCTCGGTATGCAAAAGCGCGACCTCTATATGCTCAATATCTTAGAGCTTGGCATACTTGGCATTAGTGCCGCCTTATTTGCGGTGATTATCGCTAATATCGGCGCTTGGGCTGCCATTACCCAATGGTTTAATCTGCGCTTTAGCGTACCGTGGACAAGCTTGGCTATTGGCGGTGTGGCGTTAGTTGGTTTGCTGTTTGCCATTGCCATTATTTATGTGCGATTGGTGATTGGGCGTGGGATTATGGCGCGGGTACGGGCGATGATTTAGTGTAAAGAAGGCTTCTAATCAATGTGGATAGTCGTGCAAATTAAATCATAATAGAATGATTCTAATTAACAAGTGTTTTCTAATTTATAAATATAAAAATTAATGCTATTATCTATTCGGCTCTCGATAACGCAAACAATTTAACAAATTGTAAGCTTATTGTTGATGAGCTTGTCACACCATATGACAGCTATATGACGTACTGTTTCAAACGTGCGCTATATTTAAGTGGCGACATTGTTCAACGCTTAAGACAGCTTGCTCATAGGTTGCGTAGAGCACTTTCGCCCTTGCTACCTTGTACTCGAAAGGACAAAACAACATCTAATGGTGATGACATGGTAGGTATATCGAAAATAGCTTTCCTGTTAAATAAACTCATTGAGCCGCTATTATGGCTCGAAAGAGCGGTACTGATAAACGGCGCACTCTCGCCAACAGCACCATTTGCGACAAATGCATACATATTTGTGGCAGTATTGATAACGATTGCACACGCTTTTGTGTTAATATATAACAGTGAAATAATCCGTAAGAAAATCGCAAAACTGGTGGGTATGGCTCTAAATAACGTTAACAATTTAACTGATTGTAAGGTTGTTGTAGATGAGCTTATCATTCCATATGACAGCTATATGACGTACCGTGTCAAACGTGCGCTATATTTAAGTGGCGACATCGTTCAACGCTTAAGACAGCTTGCTCATAGGTTGCGTAGAGCACTCGACCTTCGTCATGGCTATCTAGTAAATAGACCTTTTGCATAAATTCTTTATTTCGTTGGTAATACTTAATACATGAATTTTTGCAAAAGATTTGTTAATTAGAAGCAAGGGAGCATAGTCATGACAGATAAGGTTACCTTCTCATCCTATGTGAATGAGAATTTTAAATCCACTCTTAATCAATTCGCTAAAAACAAATCGAAAGCGGACAACTCCTATCATACTAAATACATTACAATTAATGATTATCTAAATAGCTTTAATGACAAAGCTTTAGATAATATTCATAAAAGCATATCGAATCTTAAGTACAACTGTGACTATCTCACTCCTATAATTCTGCCTAAAACAAACTGTCTTAAACATGATGTAATGACGTTAGACAATACTCGTTTGGTGTGTGTCCCCTCAGTGCAAGATAGAATCCTTCAAAAGCTATTTTTAGATTATCTCAAAAAATATTATGATAAAATCTATAATAGATTTTGTGAGTATGACCACGCTTTGAATAAAGATATTCATAAGAAAGAAATAGATTCGATAAATAAAGATGGTCAACCAACTAAGAAAACCATACATGGTATCCGTAAAGCCTTAGATGACGTTATAGAATATCGGAGCAAGTATAAATACGTTATTAAAGCAGATATCGTTAAGTTTTTCGATAATATAAATAGAGAAATCGCCGTAAAAAAGTTTGAAAAAGAGTTTATTGGATTAAATGAAGATAAAGAGCTAGTTGCCATTTTTAAAAGTTTTGTATACTGCGATGCTAAGTTGGATTATGGTGATCGAAAGTACAGAAAACTGATAGAAAAATATCTAGAAGAACTCAAAGGTAAGGGCGTTCGCCAAGGTATGCCGATAGCTTCATTATGCTCTTCAATGTATTTGTACGAATTTGATAATCTAATGGTTAAGAACAACATACCGTATATACGTTATGCAGATGACTTCCTAATTTTTGATAACTCTTATAGCAAGGCTAAGAAAATCAAGGAACATGTTCAACAAAATCTTCAGAATATTGGGTTAGATATTGAAAAAGAAGTAAAAGAAGCAGGTGAACCGAAGACAAAAGTATATGGATATAAGAGTAAGTTTACATATCTAGGTTTTGATATAGTTTATAGCTCTAAACTAAATTCCTACCAGCGACGTATTCCAAACCCAGTTTTTGTTAAAGCTATAGGACGAATTGATAGCTTTCAATCAATGACTAAAGTTAAACGCGAATGCGGCAGCTATGTCGACTTTAGTTTATATCTTAGAATACTTATCTCGGGATATACAAACTTTTATAGCGAGGATTTAGCTATAAATGGTGAGCAATTCAAAAGAGATTTGATAACAGCATCTAAAAATATCAGAAAAAAGTTAATAACTGATAATCTAAATATAGATTTTGAAGATATCGGTTCAGCAAATAAGAGAATGTTTTTCTTTGGTATTAAGTAAATATAGTCGCTTTAAAGAGTAGCCTAACCTCGACAGTAACGTATAGATAAGATATGAGCGCATAGCAAGATTAGCTCCAAAATAAAAAGCCCCTCAAACCAAAACGCCTTCTATTCATTTAGTGGGCGTTTTTTGCTTTACAAGCTGTATAGACATATAAACCCACTTCCGCCCCACGCTTTGCTTATTTTATCGCAACCATTTGTTATACTAGCCCAACTTTATCGATTAAATCTTACCTTATAAAACCCTCAAAAACAGCATGGTAGCCTTATGAAATTCTCAAAGTTCGGTCAAAAATTTACCCAGCCAACTGGCATCTCGCAATTGATGGATGATTTGGGCGATGCGCTAAAAAGCGATCAGCCTATCAATATGTTAGGCGGTGGTAATCCTGCCAAGATTGATGCGGTGAATGAGCTGTTTTTAGAGACTTATAAGGCGCTTGGTAATGACAGTGATACGGGCGAGGCCAATAGTAGCGCGATTATTAGTATGGCAAATTACTCCAATCCGCAAGGTGATGCCGCCTTTATCGATGCCTTGGTCGGCTTCTTTAATCGCCATTATGACTGGAATTTGAGCGCAGAAAATATCGCTTTGACCAATGGCTCGCAAAATGCTTTTTTCTATTTGTTTAATTTATTTGGCGGCGCATTTAATAATGGAGAAAATCAATCGGTAAATAAATCTATTTTACTGCCATTAACGCCTGAATATATCGGCTATAGCGATGTCCATGTCGAAGGTCAGCATTTTGCCGCCGTGTTGCCACATATCGATGAAGTAACCCACGATGGCGAAGCAGGCTTTTTTAAATATCGTGTCGATTTTGAAGCGTTAGAAAACTTGCCAGCGTTGAAGGAAGGTCGTATCGGTGCGATTTGCTGCTCACGTCCGACCAATCCAACGGGCAATGTTCTGACCGATGAGGAAATGGCGCATTTATCCGAGCTTGCCAAACGTTATGATATACCGCTAATCATCGATAATGCCTACGGTATGCCCTTCCCCAATATCATCTACTCTGACGCGCATTTGAACTGGGATAATAATACGATTCTTTGCTTTAGCCTGTCTAAAATTGGTCTGCCCGGTATGCGTACCGGCATTATCGTTGCCGACGCTAAAGTGATCGAAGCGGTCAGCGCGATGAATGCTGTGGTTAATCTGGCACCGACGCGTTTTGGGGCAGCGATTGCCACGCCATTGGTGAACGATGACCGTATCAAGCAGTTGGCGGATAATGAGATTAAACCCTTTTATCAGAAGCAAGCAAATACCGCCATCCGTTTATTAAAAGAAGCTTTGGGTGATTATCCATTAATGATTCATAAACCTGAGGGCGCGATATTTTTATGGTTATGGTTTAAAGACTTGCCGATTAGCACCACTGAGCTGTATGACATTTTGAAAGACAAAGGCACGATTATCGTACCAAGTGAGTATTTCTTCCCGGGTGTCGATGTGAGTAATTATAAACATGCGCATGAGTGTATCCGTATGAGTATTGCTGCTGATGAGCAAACGTTGATTGATGGTATTAAAGTCATTGGTGAGGTGGTACGCGCGCTTTATGATAACGCTTAATAAAAATCATTAGTTATGAAAACAAAAAACGGACTTAAAAATAGTCCGTTTTTTTGTGCTATGACCGAATCCAAAGGGTTTAGCTAAGCGCTTTTAGTAAAGCCTCAGCACTCATTTTACCAAAGTCATTAGCCGCCAGTGGGCCATCGCCTGAGATAAGCTTTCTATCTTGATGGGTATGCCCTGTAGCCAGTTTATTGGTAATCGTAACGCCCAAATCTTCTAACTTCTCGCCAAAGTACCACGGCAGCGTACCAGGCAAATAACCGATTTTTGGCATTTGCTTGTCCATGGTGGTAGGAAACGCTACTATCTCATAGCCTTTAAAAATAAAGTCGCGTTTAGCGTTACCGTTTTTATCCGCCTCATTGGCTTTGTTAGAGCTGTCTGAGCTATCTAAATTGGCGGACAGTAGAGCCGCTGGCCCATGACAAATGACTAAGGTAAATAAATCCTTGTTATAACTCCAACGTAGCAATTTACCGAGGTTCTTATCGTCGGGTAAGCCTAGCATCGCGCCATGACCGCCGGGAATAAAAATCGCTGCATAGTCATCGCTATTTGCCATGTCATTTTTGACAAAATCGGCGATACTTTTTGGCTTATTCAGTTTGGACTCATACTCAGCGTAGATTTGTTTGACGTCGACATCGTCCTCTGGCATTGCCCATTGCTCAACTTTGACAGACTCCCCTGTTGGGGTAAAAATATCCACTTCAAAGCCTGCTTTTTTAAAATGCAAAAGCGGCACCATCATCTCAACGGGATGATTGCCCGTATCAAACTTGTTGCCGTTTTCCATGGTCATATACTGCTGCTCGGTGCAGACCATGAGGATTTTTTTATCGCCAGTGTACGGATTATCGTACTCGCTATGATCGTAGTTGGTTTTATTTGGTGCCGCCAATTTAAGCGAGGACTTGGACGGTATATAAATCCCCGCTTCGGTTTCTTGTGGCTCAAATCCCAACGTGTCTTTGGCCTTGTCTAGCATCTCTTTAATATCGATATCTTGGATATTCATGACTTTTCCTATTTTATTATTGGTTATATTGGATGGATAGCGAGAAAAGGAAAAGATAGAATAATTCCATATCATTACCCGTCTGGTCGCTACCCTTCTGATTGTAAGGTAGCAAACTCATAACGCATTAAATAGACAAGACTTTTTTAACTTTCGTAAGCTTTGTAAAGGTAGGGTTGCACAAAATTGATTAGGGAAATTAAAACGGGCGCGTGACTTGCAAAGAGCAAAAGAGGATTCATCATAAAAATAATAAAAACGGACTTAGCGATAGTCCGTTTTTTTCTGCCTTTTAATCATAGGTGTTGCTTTATTAATGGATTGAAACGTCTTTGTCCATACCGTAAAACCGTAGATTATATAAGACAGCAGGCAGGTGTTAAAAATATCGTGAATACTGGCCTTTATTTCCGCCGCTTGTAACCCGGCCAGACCGAGTTCAGTAATCGTATGACGGTTATCCAAATACTCGCCCAGCACAGCGACGGCTGTCACCATGATTAAAGCAATAAACGCTCTAACGCTGTATTTTTTAAAAATTGGACGTAGCAGCATTAAACTTAACAGAAACACGCTAATGCCAACATAAATATGCAGCGCATCTTTGTCCAATCCTGTGGCGCTCACGACGCCATTTTTAAAGAGATAAAAATCCACGATTTTATTCCGCGTAAAAGAGGTAAAAAAATAACTGAGTATAAATGAAAAAACAGTCAAGGATATAGTCAATCCACTACAAAATAGATACCGTGCTGCTGGGATGAATTTTGCGAAGCCTCTGGAGTGCGTAGCGCACAGTAAGCAAGTAAAATTTATACCAGCAGAACATCCGTTGTCATACACTTATTTAGGATCAACTATATATTGAAAATAAAGAAGGTAGATTAAGCATTTGCTAATCTACCTTCTTTTTGAAGAAATATTTAAAGTATAGTTATTAAATATCCCAATCGACAAAATTCTTTAACAGCTGCAGGCCCGCGGTGTGGCTTTTTTCTGGATGAAACTGGGTGGCAAACAGATTGTCTTGCAAAATACTGGCACAAAACGGCTGACCATAATCACAAACGGCCGCCACTTGTGCGCTGTCGGTGGGCGCGCAGTAATAGCTGTGAACAAAGTAAAAATGCGCATTGTCATCGATACCATGCCACAGCGGATGGCTGCTATTCATCTCGGTGATGGTATTCCAGCCCATATGCGGCACTTTAATGGTCGCCCCTTGCTCATCTTTCCAAGTAGGGTCAAACGCTTCTACATTGCCCTCTAAGATGCCTAAGCATTTTGTGCCACCATTCTCAGCGGACTGCTCAAACAGCGCTTGCATGCCAACACAGATGGCCATAACAGGCTTATTAAATATCGCCTGCCGTATGACCTCATCAATCCCTGCTTCACGCATACCCGCCATACAATCGCGCATGGCACCAACACCAGGGAAGAAAATTTTATCAGCAGCGGCGACAATTTTTGGGTCATTGGTAATAGAGACGTCCGCGCCTACCGCCGCTAGTGCCTTGCTAGCCGAGTGCAAATTACCCATACCATAATCTAATAATGCAATCTTTGTGGTTCGGCTCATCTAAAAGGCCTCTTTGGTTGATGGCAAGGTATTTAGCGCACGCTCATCATACTCGCACGCCATGCGTAGCGCACGGGCGAACGCTTTAAAGGTAGATTCGATTTGGTGATGGCTGTTTTTACCTTTGAGATTGTCCAAATGCACCGTCATCCACGAGTGGTTAACAAAACCATAGAAAAACTCGCTAAACAAATCGACGTCAAAGTTACCAACGTGTGAGCGGGTAAATGGAATATCCATATGAAGTCCTGGACGACCTGACAAATCAACCACCGCGCGCGTCAATGACTCATCAAGTGGCGCATAAAAGTGTCCGTAACGGCGGATGCCTTTTTTATCGCCCAAGGCTTTATTGAATGCTTGCCCAAGGGTGATGCCCGTATCTTCGACACTGTGGTGATCATCGATAAAGGTGTCGCCGGTACATTTAATATCTAAGTCAAACAAACCGTGACGCTTGATTTGATCAATCATGTGATCCAAAAATGGCACGCCAGTATCGACAACCCCTTGACCCGTTCCATCAAGGTTTACCGTACAAGTCACCTGCGTTTCAGCCGTATTGCGCTCAACGGTGGCGGTACGGGCTGGGCGGCCATGTAAATTTACATTGGCGGCTTGGTTTTGCCCAGTGGTAGTGGCTGAATTGGTTGTCGTCGTAGAATTGGCAGTCATGGCTACTCTCTATCAATGAAAAGCGGTCAATAAAATAGGGCGAAAAAGCGCCCAGTGCATGCTTACTATAATCAGTTTAAAATTACATCGATACGTCAATATTTAATTAAAAAGCCAAAATGTCAGCTTTTATACATATCGAGTATTGTCTATCCTCATCATAGCAAACCCTAGCATTTACTGCCACGACCAAGCAGTAATCCACGCACAAAACAGCCTCATTCTGCTAAAATAAGGCATTCAGTATTATCAATCATTACGCCATATTTATTCGTCATGTCAGATAAACATTTAATAGGAAAACACCATGCCTTTAGAAGCCATTGCTATCAACCGCTTGGATGCGCCGCTCATTAAAAAACCTGCGCGTGAAAACGAACTATCAGAGCGCTTGCAGGCGTTGTATGACAGCGATGACAATCAGCCAAGTGGTCTCGAGGTATTAAATATCGTTGAGCAAGGCTTTAAGCATGGTCAGTATTTATATGTTGGCATGTTTAATGACAAGCCTATCGCCGCGGTTGCTTGCTTTGATGATGGGCAAACCAACGCCAAACGCTTGCAATATCTCACCGTACACAGCCAAAATCGCGGCCGCGCCATAGATGCCAAATTTATCAAACTGGTCTATGATGCCGAGGTCAAAAAAGGCGTGCGTCAGTTTGTTCCCGTTGATGCCGATATTCACCGCATCATGAGCGAGTATGAACTGCTGCGCGTTAAGGATTAAATGCCAAGTTAAAACTTTTTTTAAATCTTGAATTTGGCTTATATTTACCAATTTATGGGCTTTTCTCACTTATTATGCAAAAATCACTTGACAGTAACGGTTATATTTAGTTTAATAGCGCCTCAACGAAGACGGCTCGATAGCTCAGTAGGTAGAGCAACGGATTGAAAATCCGTGTGTCGGCAGTTCGATCCTGCCTCGAGCCACCATTCGTTTAAGTATTCTAAAAAGCCCCAGACATTTATGTTTGGGGCTTTTTTTATGTTTAAAATTTAATAAAAATCATAGCAGCACCTATCAAACATATAGTGAGTTCACTGTAAAAATTTTATCAGCTTCGCGGACAGATAAACGGCATAACACCTTTATTTAATATCTACTATTCTGTTATTCGCACTAATTCATAACACTTTTAAGCTGTTTTTAAGATACAAATTCTTCCTATACTAAAGCGTTTCAGGCAAAGTAAAAGGGCAAAACCGTGAGAGAGTTTGATTATACGTTGGATTATAAAAACCTAGATTTGCGCGCGCAGCCTGAGCTGTACCGCATTGGCCGCGGTGAGCAAGGCGTGCTATTGGTCGAGCCTTATAAATCTGAGATTCTGCCGCATTGGCGCTTTGCCACGCCTGCTAGCGCAAAGGAGAGTAGCGAGATTATTTATCAGATGTTTTTAAATTACTTAGCCGCCGATGACTTTGTTGGAGCCGACATGGCACGCAAATTTATCCAAATGGGTTATACCCGCGCCCGCCGCTACGCCAATCATAAAGGCGGCAAAAAATACAAAGGCCCCGTGCCCGATGATAAAAAAGGCCAAAGCGGCGCCCATGGTCGCGAAGAACTGCCACGGCAAGATGAGGACCCCATCAAAGCAGAATCCGCGCGTATTTTTAAACAAAAATGGGATGCGTGCCGCGAAAATAAAACCTATCTTAAGATGAAAAAAGCGCATCGTGAACGCTACAAAGACGAAAAATAATTGAGCAAAAACGTGCTTTGCCTGCGGTTTTAACACCTTCTTGTGTTATGGTTAAAACCTAAACATAAAAAACAAACGCGATACTGGCGAGAATAATGGATAAGCAACTTTTAATTTTTGATTTCGATGGCACGCTAATCGATAGCGTGCCAGATTTGGCGGATGCGACCAACGCCATGCTGACCACACTTGGCAAAGACACCTATCCTATTGATACCATACGTAACTGGATCGGCAATGGCTCAAGAATGCTGGTTGAGCGCGCACTAGTGGGGAAGATAAACGTATTAGAAGGTGAATTAACGGCCGAGGAAGCCGACCATGCTGAGCAGCTATTTTTTGATGCTTATAAAAATATCAGCGGTAGCAAAACCGTCGCCTACCCAAATGTGGATAGCGGACTAAAAAGACTCAAAGCAGCAGGCTATACGCTCGCATTAGTGACCAACAAACCCATTCGTTTTGTGCCTAAAATCTTACAATCCTTTGGCTGGCAAGACTTATTTAGTGAGGTGCGCGGCGGTGATAGCCTGGCGCAAAAAAAACCAGATCCCGCGCCACTATTACATGTTTGCGAAGCGTTGAATGTGACTCCAGCGCAAGCAATCATGATTGGGGATTCAAGAAACGATATCTTGGCGGGGCAAAACGCCAATATGGACACGCTTGGGCTGTCGTATGGCTACAATTACGGACAAGATATTCGCGAGCTCAACCCTACCGCAGCGTTTGATGATTTTGCGGCATTGGTTGAGTACATTTTAAAAAAGGCAGATGACAAATAACTGCGCGTTGAGTAGGTGAGTAAGTTACTTACTACGATAACTTAGCGCCTCAGACACATGGGCACTGGTAATATCGTTACTGTTAGCCAAATCAGCAATGGTTCGGGCAACGCGTAATACGCGATGATAACCTCGCGCCGATAGATTTAGGCGCTGCTGAGCAAGCTGTAATAATTGCTGCTCGCCCGCGCCTAGCTGGATATATTGATCAATCTCGCTAGGACTCAGCTCATTATTCACCTTGTTTTGTCGTTTTAATTGCTGCTTATGCGCAGCAGCGACTCGCGTGCGTACTTGCTCGGATGTCTCGCCAGCTTGAGCATTTTGCAAATCGGCAATTGGTAAAGCTGGCACGGTAATATGCAGATCAATCCGATCAAGTAGCGGCCCTGATAGCTTGTCTTGATAGCGTTTAATCTGTTCAGGTCGGCAGCGACATCGTCCCGAACCGTCGCCATCATAGCCACACGGACAAGGGTTCATCGCCGCGACCAATTGAAAGTTTGCGGGGAAAGTAAGCTGTGAGTTGGCACGGCTAATGGTGATTTGCTTGGCTTCTAACGGCTGACGTAATACTTCTAAGACCGTACGATCAAATTCTGGTAATTCATCAAGGAATAACACCCCTTTATTAGCCAGCGTAATCTCGCCAGGTTTAGGGCGAGAACCGCCACCAACCAATGCCACCGCCGATATGGTATGGTGAACCTGTCTAAATGGCCGCGTGCCATAATCATAGTCGCTGTCGGCAACCGAATAGGTACTAGCAACTTCTAACGCATCTTCATCACTCAAATCTGGCAAAATAGTGGGTAATCGTGACGCCATTAACGTCTTGCCCGAACCCGGCGGCCCGGTAAACAATAGCGAATGACCACCAGCGGCAGCTATCTCTAACGCTCGCCTAGCATGATGCTGACCTTTAACATCGGCCAAATCTACCTTATAACCAGTATGCGGCTGCGCGGCGCTTGGTTGTACCACTTCTAAGCACTCATCTATAAGGCTAGATTCTGCTAGCGATTGCAAATGATTACAGACTGCCTTTAAATTTTGCGCCGCTAATATCGTCACCCCATCAACGCGGCTTGCCTCTGATCCATTGTCACAAGGCACAATTAATTGACGTAGCGGCGGCGCCTCTTGTCCAGTATTCTTAGGTGCTGCTAGCATTTCTGCTTTCATCGCTCGTGCCACTGCTAAACTACCGCTTACCTGTCGCAGCTCACCGTTAAGTGCAAGCTCGCCAATAAACTCAAACCCTGATAGCGCTTCTGGCTCAAGCTGTCCACTTGCGGCTAAAATTCCGATAGCAATTGGCAAGTCCAATCTTGCGCCATCTTTTGGCAGATCTGCTGGCGCAAGATTAATCGTTAAGCGCCGATTGGGAAATTGAAATCCTGAATTAATAATGGCAGAGCGCACCCTATCTTTACTTTCGCGTACCGCAGCGGCAGGCAAGCCGACTATGGTCAGCGCTGGCAAACCTTGTGATAAATGCACCTCGATGATGACTTGCGGGGCGTGCAGTCCGACGACTGAGCGCGTATAGACTTGAGCAAACGACATCGACCTTTCCTACTATAAAGATTAATCGATAATAGAGCATTATTGGTCAGCGCGCAAATGTCGTGTTTTACTATTTAGCAATGAATTCGACAATATAACCTTTCGCTTAACTCTTAATTTATAAAGACGATTTCTTCCCGAGCTTTAATCCTTTTAATCACAATCTTGGCCACAAATTATAGTCAGTTCAAAATAAA
>NZ_DHYG01000058.1 GCF_002414005.1 Psychrobacter sp. UBA5136 | reverse complement strand
AGTTGAGAGTGGGGTATAAGTACTATATTAAGCAGCAAAGCACACCAGCACTGATTATGTTCCTATTTCAGAGTCAGCCTTATTTAGATTGTCGCAAATGTCTTTTGTGACAGCAAAACTGGCCACTTTAATATCATCTAAATCGTAATAGCGATACTGATAATCAAACCCCGTATTTATACCTTGAATAACCTCTGCTTCTGCACAGGCTAACTTGGTATGTTCATGGCGCATTACCGTTTCAATCTCTTTTCTTTCGGAGGCATCATAACCAGATATCTCCAACCTATAACCGAAAGTAACCGTTTTTCCATCAAAATCAATCTTTTCTAAAGTGGTGACTTCATCAATTTCGCTTGGCAAATCTCTGGTCAACATATCGATATTACGATACATCTTTTGTACTTCACGCTCGTGATTGCTGGTTGTAGTCACACTTTCATCATAAGCTAAATCAGAGTTATCATCCGAACAGGCGACAACCGTGAGAAAAGCTGAAAGTACCGCTAATGCTTTAAATTTATTAAACATAATTCTCTTTATTGAACATAATTATTTTTATTAAACATAACTATCCAAAATAATACGATTAGGGCGTGTCCTCATTCTAAAGAGAGCACGCCCTATTATACAAATACGAGTCTTTAAACCAGCCCTTTATACAGGAAATAAAGTCCCACCACCGTTAATAACACCGCAAAGCATTTTTTTAATAGTTCTGGCGATAACATATGCGCGACTTTTGCGCCTAGTTTGGCGGTAAAAAAGCTCATAATGCTAATACCTAAAAAGGCATAGATGTGCACAAAACCGATGGTGTTGGGAACATCAACTTGCTGCTGCATGCCGAAAAACATAAACCCTAACGCACCAGCAATGGCAATCGGTAGACCGCACGCCGCTGAGGTGCCAACCGCTTTTTGCATCACCACATTATAACGGGTGAGATAAGGCACGGTTAAGCTACCACCGCCAATACCAAAAATAGCAGAAGCAATGCCGATACCCGCCCCCGCCGCTAACTGCTTAGGTTTTGATGGCAGTGTTGGATTGGCGTAGTTGGCATTACTAACATTAGCCGCGACCTGTTTTTTACCGCCAAAAAACATCTTATAAGCGACCCAAAGCAAAAATACGCCGACGATCAGCTGAAGATACAGCCCAGATAACTGCCCTGCAATCCCTGCCCCTAAAAAACAACCTAGTGCTAAGCCTGGTGCGAGATTTTTAAACACTGGCCACATAACCGCGCCTTTTTTATTGTGCGCCATGAGCGAGCTGATAGAGGTAACAATGATGGTTGCCAGCGACGTACCGAGTGCCAGATGCATAATGGTATCAGCACTGTAATCCATTTGGGTGAAAACGATAAATAACAATGGCACGATAATTGTGCCACCGCCCACGCCAAACAACCCCGCAGCAAATCCTGCTAGCGCCCCTATTATTAAAAAAATGATTAATTCCACAGGATAGTTACTTCTTTGTTAGATAATGGTTTTAGTGAAATGAGAATAGATTTAAGCGCTAAATTAAACGATTTCTATTTGCCCTACTTGATGATAAGAGCGATTAAAATACACCAAACTTTCATCTGTCCCATTTTGTTGCTCGGCTTGTTTGATCGCAACAACACGGCACATAAACACGCTATGCGTGCCAACTTGCTGAATGTCCTCAATCTCACAATCAAAACTCACAAGCGCATCTTCTAAAATAGGCGCGCCTGTTTCTAATGTCGTCCAAGCGCCGTGCCCAAACCGCTCTTCTGAGCATAGCTTGGAAGCAAAGGCATTGGATATGGGCTCATGGTGAGCGCCTAACACATTGACACTTAAGGTTTTATTTTCAAGAAAATGTTCGTGCGAGCGCGAGCTCTGATTCATACAGACAAGCAAGGTTGGCGGTGTATCGGTCACGCTACAGACCGCAGAGGCGGTAAACCCATGACAACCAGAAGCGCCCTTTGTGGTAATAATATTGACCGCCGTCGGTAATAGAGACATAGCATCTCTAAAATCAGTTGCTTCAATCATGACTTAACTCCTAAATTTTAACGCTTTAAGTACTTTAACGCTTTAAGCACTTTAAATCTTTAAGTATATTGATAACTGAGGTCACTCATGGGTTTAAACAAGGCAATCTTTGTTAAGAAATGCTAAACGCTTAGCTCATTGCGCACTATTGCTGCGCCCGCACTTAAAGCGTTCAATTTGCCGCGCGCAACGAAGCGAGATAACGGTGCCATGCCGCAGTTGGTTGCAGGGTAAAGCTTATCCGCATCGACAAATTGCAGCGCTTTACGTAATGTCTCTGCCACTTCTTCAGGCGTTTCAATGTGGTTGGTTGCCACATCAATGGCGCCGACCATCACTTTTTTACCACGAATCAGTTCAATCAAATCCATTGGTACATGCGAGTTTTGACACTCCAGCGAGACAATATCAATATTTGACTGCTGCAATTTTGGAAAGGCTTGCTCATATTGGCGCCACTCTGTGCCCAATGTTTTTTTCCAATCGGTATTGGCTTTGATGCCGTAACCATAGCAAATATGCACCGCCGTCTCACATTTTAGCCCTTCAATAGCGCGCTCTAAAGTGGCGATGCCCCAATCATTGACATCATCAAAAAACACATTAAACGCTGGTTCATCGAACTGAACAATATCGACACCAGCCGCTTCTAAATCTTTTGCTTCTTGATTTAAAATTTTAGCAAATTCCCAAGCCAGTTTTTCACGGCTTTTATAATGACCATCATATAAGGTATCAATCATCGTCATCGGGCCAGGCAGCGCCCATTTAATTGGCTGATCAGTTTGACTGCGTAAAAATTTTGCATCATCTACAAACACTGGCTTTTGGCGACTCACCGCCCCAACGACTGATGGCACACTGGCCTCATAACGATTACGGATTTTAACCGTTTCGCGCTTTTCAAAATCAACACCAGCAAGATGTTCAATAAAGGTCGTCACAAAGTGCTGACGCGTCTGCTCGCCATCACTGACAATATCAATCCCTGCCTGCAGTTGCTCTTGCAGTGACACGCGTAGCGCATCTTGTTTTGCTTCAAGCAGTTGCTCACCTTCTAAGGCCCAAGGTGACCAAATTTTTTCAGGTTCGGCAAGCCAAGAAGGTTTTGGCAGGCTGCCCGCGGTTGATGTCGGTAATAATCTTTGGGTCGGTAATAATATGGTCATAGAATTTATCTTCTTATTTATTGGTATTTTATATTTCGGCTAGATTGGGCTTGATTAGGCGGCGTGTTTTTTATGCGCACATGCTTTTGCCGCGTGCTCATTTACCTCATAGCTTGCCGCCCACTCTTCAAGGATAGCTTGGTAAGGCTTGATAAATTGCTCTTCTGTAAATTTACCTTGGGTCACCGCCATCTGGCTACGCTCTTCGCGGTCATAGACGATTTGCGTCAGTGAATAATCTTGGTATTTTAAACTGGGCTGATATACCTGACCTGCCGCCGAGTTGGCATTATAAATTTCGGGACGATAAATCTTTTGGAAAGTTTCCATGGTCGCAATCGCACTGATGAGCTCAAGGTCAGTGTAATCCGTCAACAAGTCGCCGGCAAAATAAAACGCTAAAGGCGCAACACTACCAGCCGGCATAAAGTAGCGCACGCTTAGGCCCATTTTGGAAAAGTACTCATCGGTCAACGACCCTTTGTTCAAAGAGCAGCCGTCTTGTCTGTACTCAACCCCTAACACCGGATGCTGGTTAAGCGTACGATGATAGGTTTTACTGGTTGACACACTCAGGCAAATGACCGGTTGTTTAGCAAAATTGGTTTTATAAGCTTCTGAGTTCACTAAGTATTGAAACAGCTTGCCATGCAAATCACCAAATTCTGCTGGCGGTGGCGAGGCCGGATGTTTATCAAAATGCTCTGGCAACACCACGCTAAAATCATAATCGCGGACATAAGAGGAGAAACTATTACCAATCATGCCATCGATGCGGGTATTTTCTTTATGGTCAACAATCGTGGTTTTTAATGTCTCGATGACCGGAAAACTATCGCCATTACCTTCGATATCCAAATCTGCCGAAATAATATCGACTTCAACAGAATAACGGTCGGCGGTCGGGTTATCCCAATGCGCCAAAGCGTTAAAACGATTGTTTATCATTGTTAACGTTTTACGTAAATTTTCTTGCCGCTGCTCGCCGCGCGCCAAATTGGCAAAATTGGTTGTCAGACGCGTGCTGTCTGCAGGATGATAGTTTTCATCAAAACGAATGCTCGAGATGGAATATGTAAATTGTTTACTCATGATAATCCGCTACCTTAATCTAATCTCATTGTCTGAGACAAAACCGAATTTGTGTATGGAATAATCATACCGCAACCAATACATGAATAAAAATGATAGCATTTAAACTAATGATGAATAGTATTCAATTTAGTAAGATGGAATTGTAGAATGGGATTGGATGGTAGAGAGTTTGACGGTTGATGTCACTGTGCTTAGCGACGTAGTGAATATCGATAATTCACATGATTTTTTTCACACTAAAAGTTAATTAACATGTATATTCTTATAAAAGAATATATGGTAATTAATGATGGATGAAAAAAAATTTCTTTGGCAGGTTTTAGGCGCGAGCCTGCTAATTTTTGTCTTAACAGCCATGCTGGCGGTTAGGTTTTTTAATATGCTGTAGAGACCATGGCCAGCAAGACAATCAGCGGCTATTTCGATATGTAGAACACTAATTAGTGCTCTAGACGGTACTTTATTTCATTTAGTGTTAGGCGTTTTTTCTTATCGTTTTTTAGCAAAACAATAGCAGCTTCATAAAAGTCCATATTCGTAAATGGATTATATGAATTTGGTGATCTCGTGATAAGGTTATATCGAGAGTTAACTATCTCCTTGCCGCATCGGATGCATCTGTATGAATCGCCTACTAATTCAGTTGGTATACTGATTTCACCACACCGACAATTAAAGGCGACGCTTTTCAAGATATCCGCAGCAATACGAGCCGATGCATTAGGAATGCTTTCTGCATCGTTTTTTCTAAACTTAATTTGTCTTCTAAACTGGTTTTTAATAATCTTTAACATACTCAAAGCTTCTCAGTATTGTACAATTTTTTCGCCTTACCATATTTCGGGCGACGTATAATACACCTTTAAGTAATTTTTTGAAAGATTTTGTATTAACATATTTACAGCAGTAAATTAATTATGGGTTGAAAATTGACCTAGCAGCCTTAAAGAATGTTCTGTTTACAAGTTTATTGAAGTATTAAACGTTCATTCTTCTATATAGTCAGCCATTCAAAACTTTGCTGCTAAGTTTGGCGTGCCTTCGACATCTTACGTTTGGGTAAGTTACGTTTAAATAAAAAAGGTCAACCACTTCTACGTGATTGACCTAAACGCTCTACCAGTATTTCTCATTTTTCAATAGCTGGGCTTTCCTTATCCCTTCCATGCGGTATCAACCATTTACTAAACCACCCTGAGACATCATCCATCAAGGTATAAAACACGGGAATGACCACAAGACTTAATAAGGTCGAGGTCACCAAACCGCCTAAAACAGCGGCCGCCATCGGTCGACGGAAGGTTGGATCGGCATCACCCCAACCAAAAACGAGGGGTAACATACCCGCGCCCATCGCAATGGTGGTCATAATAATTGGCCGCGCGCGCTTACGGCAAGAGTCGATAATGGCGTCAAAGCGTGCCAAACCGCGCCGCTGGGCAATCAGTGCATAGTCAACCAACAAGATAGAGTTTTTGGTAGCGATACCCATCAGCATAATAAAACCAATCATCGATGGCATCGACAGACTACTTTTAGTAATCACCAAGCCGACAAAGGCGCCGCCAATAGATAGCGGCAGTGCCATCAAAATGGTAAATGGCTGCAATATGCGCCCAAATAGTAAGATAAGCACGCCTAAAATACAGACCACGCCGACTGACATCGCAATTACAAAGCCATTAAACAGCTCAGCCATGTTTTCTGCTTGGCCTTGGTCGATAATGGTAATAGAGGCTGGTAATTGTTGCATGCTGGGTATGCTTTTCACCGCTTGTACCAAATCACCAAGCTCGCCATTGGCAGGCTGGACAATGATGCTAATTGCCCGCTCACGATCAAGACGGCTAATTTGCGCAGGTCCCGTGCCAAAATCTAATGAGGCCACTTCGCCCACACGTACCCCTTGTCCCGGTGGCAATGCACTTGGGACATATAAGCCTTCTAATTGACTGACGTTTTGTTTGGCAACATCTGGCAGGCGAACCACAATGGGAATTTGCCGCGTATCAAGATTGAGCTTAGATAAACGCTGCTCATAATCGCCAACGGTTGCCACACGCAAAGTGGTGGCAATATCTTGCGTGGTCACGCCTTTGTCCGCCATCGCTAGCCTGTCTGGGGTCACCGTCAACTCTTGGCGCGGCAGACTGCGATCGCTAGTGACAGCGCCGGCACTGGGTAACGCACGAATCTCTGCCATTATTTGCTGGGCGGTTTGTTCAAGCAGTTGCGGATCGGTACTGGTCAAAGAAAAATTATAACCGGTCTCACCGCCACTCGATAAACCAACGGTAAAGCGCGCACCCGGCACTTCTGAAAGCATACGACTTATCTGGCGTTCAATCTCTTGCTTAGAAGCGCGCTCTGCTCTGGGCGCAAGCACAATGTCTAAGCCAGCAATATTTTCTGCCTTACCGCCAGAGCTGGCTTCCATCGCCGCCTGAGCTTCCCCTACTGAGGTGAAGATATGAGTCACTGCAGGCATGGCTAAAATACGTTCACTTGCCAGCGCAGCAACGCGTTCGGTATCCTCAAGCGCCACATCAGGAGTCAGTTCAATCTCTACCCGCGTCTGATCAATGTCATTATCAGGAATAAAGGACGTTGGCAGTAATTTTACTAACGTCAGTGAAGCCACAAACAATAGTAACGTCGCCCCCATCGTCATCCAGCGATGATGCAACGTCCATGCAACCACTTTTAAATACCAATCCGTCAGCGCGCTTTGTTTTTCCACATGCTTTTTTTCAGGTCGCAATATATAGGCGGCCATCATCGGGGTAATGAGGCGCGCGACCATTAAAGACGCAAATATTGCTAACGCCGCTGTCCAACCAAACTGACGGAAAAACTGCCCAACGATGCCGCCCATAAAGGCCGTTGGTAAAAATACTGCAATCAAGGTAAAAGTGGTTGCAACGACTGCCAAACCAATCTCATCCGCCGCTTCCATCGCGGCTTCATAAGGCGTCTTGCCCATGCGCAAATGACGGATGATATTTTCAACTTCTACAATCGCATCATCGACTAAGACACCGATGACCAATGACAGTGCCAATAAAGAGATAATATTAAGGCTAAAACCAAATAAATACATGCCTAAAAAAGTGGGAATGACCGACAATGGCAATGCCACAGCCGCTACAAAAGTCGCGCGGATATTGCGTAAAAATAAGAACACAACGACCACAGCCAGTAAACCACCCTCAATTAGCATGCGGAGTGACGCTTTATAATCCTCAGCGATTGGCGAGGCTCTATCGTAGACTTTTTCAATCGTGATATTGCCGACATCATTTGATAGCTTAGCAAGCTCGGCATCAACCAGCTCCATTACTTCCACTTCACTGGCGCCGCGTGAGCGGGTGATGTTAAAGGCGACCACCGTTTGCCCATCGAGCTTGGCAATCGAGCTTGGGTCAGCCGCGCCATCGATGATTTGCGCCATACGCCCCAGCGCTTGCGTACCACCTGTTGGCACAGCAACTTGTAAGTTGTTTAAATCGCTAGCACGATCAACCGCACCGAGAACACGAATGGTTTGCGTGGTTTTACCCACTTCTGCTTCACCGCCTGAGCTGTCTTGCTGAATACCGGTAATTTGCTCTGATAACTGGGCGATAGGATATTTTAAACCACTCAAAGCAATCGGATCAGCAGCAACGGTAATCTCACGCTGTAGGCCACCGATACGGCTAACGGTACTGACTCCTGGAATGTCAGAAAGACGTTTGGTGACGGTGTCATCCACGAACCAAGACAAATCTTCCACATTCATGTTTTCTGCCGCCACCGAGTACGTAACAACAGGAAACCCTGCGGTTGAAACTTTGGTAATGATGGGATCATTGGCAGCAGCTGGCAAATCGCCACGTACCTCACCGACTGCCGAACGCACATCATCGACCGCTTCTTGGATGTCTTTTTCTAAGACAAACTCGGTAACCATGGTCGCGGCGCCCGTTTGTAGCGTCGTGCGAATATGCTTGACGCCCTCAATACTGGTGAGCTTATTTTCTATCTTTTTGGCAATGTCGTTTTCAAGCTGCGTTGGCGCGGCACCCGGTAAAGTGACGGTGACCACCACCGCGGGCAGGTCAATATCAGGAAACTGCTGCACCTTCATTTGCATAAAACCGTAGATGCCGCCCAAGGTCAGCAGCACAAACAGTAAAATGGCAACTAAAGGATTTTTAATCGAATAAGCGGAGACATTTAGATTCATGAGTGCGCCTGCGCGGCAGCGGCATTTGCTTCTTTGCCCGTTGCTTTACCATTAGTCTGAGCATCTGCCTGATTGAGTCCATCAACCAGACGTACCAAATCGCCATCGTTTAAGAAACTACCGCCTTGCTTCACAATGCGGCTGTCTGCTGGTAGCGGCTCTGTTAATGCAACGCTATCACCGAAGCGCTCACCTAAGGTGACGCGTTGTTGCTTGATACGGCCGATGTTTTTGCCGTCTTGACTGCTGATATTGGTCACAAGCATCACATAATCATAACCATCATTGCTGACGATGGCGCTAGTGGGGACCGTTTGCGCGCTGGTGCTACCCAATAAAAACTCGCCCGTTTGATACATGCCTGCCCGCGCTTTTGAGTTTGCAGCAAGGCTTGCGTAAATGGTAATTTGGCGGTTATCGTCGGCCGTTGGGGCAATCCGGTTAACTTTACCCATGACCGAATCGCCGCCTGGTAAGCTGACGCGCACGGGGGTGCCAACATTGACTTCGCCGAGCAGCTTGGGATCGATTTCCGCGCGCCACTCCAAAATGCCGCCTTTAATAATGGTAAATAATGGCTCGCCACCAGCAACCATACCGACCTCAGCCATTTTTTCACTGATGACACCGCTGACAGGCGCAACCACATTGGCATTATTGACATTCAAGCGCTGCGTACTGAGTCGCGCTTTAGATGCTTGCAATGACGCCTCTGCTTGTAGTTTAGCAGTGCGATAGCGATCCGCTTCTTGCCTACTGATGGCATCAATATCAATGAGTGGCAGGACGCGGGCGGCATCGGCCGTCGCATTAGCAAGCGTTGCTTCAGCTTCAGCAACATCTGCCTCCGCTTGCAACACTTGCTGCTCCATGGCATCGGTATCAAACTTTGCTAGAACCTGCCCCGCTTTGACGCTATCACCTTCTTCGACCAACACTCTCTCGATAGCAACGCCATTTACCTTGGCGCTAACATTAGCGACATCTTTGGCATTGATGGTGCCATCAGCACGGAGCGTGTTACCAATACTATCTTGGCTTGGCGTCACGGTTTCGACCGATAACACTGCCTGCTCGCGGCTGGCATCGTTTGGATTTACGCTATCGCTTTGCGCGCTGCTAGTAGCTAGGGAGTCATTATTTACCTCTTTGTCACCGCCCCAATACCTGCCGACCAAAACCCCAAGTACGAGCACTGCGGCTAATACCGGCAACAACCATAAAGGGAATTTTGATGAAGGTTTAGGCGCGCGCGCATCCGCTTGGCGGTAGGGAGGTAGCTCAGATTCAACTGGCCGCTGGTTGTCTTCAACATCGCTCATGATAACTCTCTGTCAATACAGGCAATTAGAAAGGGATAAGGTTAGAAAAATTATAGGTAAAAAAGCGCTATTTATGATTAAAATAGTCTATAAATTTATTGAGGATAGCATATATTAAGTCATCATCTTATTTTTATATATAGTGTTTTAGGTTCGTAAGTCTGGCGTTTATTAAGAAGAGATGAACGTAAAAACTTGCAAAGCGAACATGATAAAATGATAAAGAAGTGAAAATTCTTATGAATGAAGGTGACTAGATAAGCATTCTCTTCTATTTTCTATAAAACATAACGCACACTCCTAAGAATGTGCGCTATATTTATGGCTCATATCACTACTTTGGACTTTTTATACCTCGTCTGTTAGAAACGATAGCCGACACCAAGGTAAGTAATATAAGGGTCGATATCAAGGGTGGTCCCTGCACGGATCAACTCCTCGCCCGAATCATTTTTGACCGTAATTGTCGTATCACTGTCTAGTTTGGCGTAGGACACAGAACCAACACCATACCATCTGTCATTGAAATCATATGTCGCGCCAACAGTAAAGATAGGCGCAAAAGAGCTATCTGCTTCAACATCTACGCTCATGCCCTGACTCGATTTTATCCCTTCTAACGCCGCGCCTGCTTTTCCATCTTTAATATTTTGTATTTGATGGCCCGCCATTTCCAGATCATTACGAATACCATCATTTAGCTCGATATCGTTAAAGTACGCATACAGGACACCAGCACCAACATAAGGTCGGAATTTATTCACGCCCGATTTGCCAAACTGATAGTGTACTTCCGCTGCTGGTAACCAAGCACGTGCAGACGACGCAACACCGCCACCTTGAGTTAAATCGGTAATGGGAATATCTTTTGAAATATTAAAGTCAGGTAATGGTATCCCTATGACCTTACCAGGAGTAACTGTGCCTGTTAATGGAGCAAACACTTGACCTTGACCTAAAATATCGACTTTGGGCGGTATGCCCGCTTTTAGCTCCATTGACCACTTATCATTCATATAATAGTTGAATAACAACCCTACCGTATCCGCATCATCAGCCTCAAGACCTGTTCCAGCACTGGTCCACTCACCTAGACCATTAATCACAGAAGTACCCGAAAGATTACCTAATACCGGAACATTGCCTAAATCAAGGTCGCCATTCCCTAAACTTACAAAATCTAAAAGTCCATTTATCTGATCTTGTTTAGGATCATCGATAATATCTTTGACCGTACTGACTTTGATACTGCCATTATTAGCAACGGTGCCGTCTTTAATCACAGTCGTGGTCTGCATAGGATTGGCTTTGCCCTGCGGTGAGGCGTGCAGCCAACCAGCAGAGACAGAAAAGCGCTTAAAGCTACCATCGGATTTAAAATAATCGAATGCAGCAACAGCGGATTGGCTAAACAATAAGGGAGCGGCGATAGCGCAAGCGAGGGTTAACGTCTTTTTCATGAAACATCCTTGTAAAAAATTCAGGCCGTTAATTAAAAGCATGAATGGCACAGTAATCACTAAGCAAATCAGGTAAAGCTGGCAAAATTGAGCCAATCAAGCTCTTATTCTAACGTCCTGTTAGAATCGGTAAAACGACTAAAAATAAGCTATTTCAACCACCTATCGTTATAAAAAAAATAGGCCTACAGCAAAATTTTAGTAAATAAATGGAACGCAGTTTGACAATCCATTTTCGTAAACTGCCACACTCTAATCGTCATATCAAGAGATTTTAGAGAACAGCTAAGTCAATATTAGTTGAGGAAAAATAAAATGGAGTTTTTATTTAGGTTAATAAATAGCTTATAAAAATCATAAAAAAAAGCCATTATTGCTTAGAAATAATGGCTTTTTTTATGACAATTAAGAATAAAAAATGACGCGCCCAATTGATATCACGCATTAGTATAACGACTTGCCTCAGGCATCCAGCGATGAATAAGCTGACTGACATCGGCTTTACGCATCGGATCACTAATGAGGTGTTTTGCTAGACGCTGCGCAATGGCAAACAATTGTTCATCACGGATAAGGTCCGCCAAATAATAACCGACGTTTCCCGTTTGGCGTTTACCTAATAACTCGCCGGGTCCGCGCAGCTCTAAATCTTTTTGGGCAATAACAAAACCGTCGGTACTTTCGCGCAAGACATTTAAACGCTCCGCGCCCGTCTCCGACAACGGTGTTTGGTATAAAAGAACACAAAAACTTTTGGTCGAACCGCGCCCAACCCGCCCGCGCAATTGGTGCAACTGCGATAACCCCAAACGTTCGGCATTTTCAATAACCATAAGTGAGGCATTAGGCACATCAACCCCGACTTCGATGACCGTTGTCGCAATCAGTAAATCAAGATTGCCAGCTTTGAATTCTTGCATGATGGCTTGCTTATCAGCGGATTTCATTTTGCCATGTACCAGACCAATTCGAATATCCAAGCGCGCATTTAAATCCTCAAAAGTCGCTTCCGCCGCTTGCGCATCAAGCACACTTGATTCTTCTACCAGTGAGCAAACCCAATACGCTTGCCTACCCGCTTCACAATTCACAGCAATACGTTCAATCACTTCATCGCGGCGATTACGATCAATGGTCACGGTGGTGATTGGCGTTCGTCCTGGGGGTAATTCATCAATGATAGAGGTATCCATATCGCCATAGACACTCATCGCGAGCGTGCGCGGAATCGGCGTTGCGGTCATAATCAGCTGATGCGGGGTGCTATTCGCGACGCCTTTATTGGTCAACGCCATACGCTGCTCGACGCCAAAGCGGTGCTGCTCATCAATAATAACCAGTCCCAATTTGGCAAACTGCACTTGCTCTTGGAATAAGGCATGGGTGCCGACCACTATTTGTACGTTATTCTCGCTCACCGCCTCTAACGCTTCGCGGCGCTGCTTCGCCGTTTGTTTGCCAGCAAGCCAGCCGACGCCAATCCCTAAAGGTTCAAACCAGTTTTTAAAATTCACCAAATGCTGTTCTGCCAATATTTCCGTCGGCGCCATGACTGCCACCTGCCAGCCACTATCTAGCGCATAGCACGCCGCTCCTGCTGCGACCAAGGTTTTACCGGCACCAACGTCCCCTTGTACCAGCCTTAACATCGGAATAGAAGTCGCCATATCAGCCGTGATATCTTTCATGACCCGCTGCTGCGCGCCAGTTAAATCAAACGGTAACGCACCAAATAACTTGACGGCAAGCAGGCTATTTGCCGTACATTTGGGCGCTTTATGCTGATGCAATTGCTGACGCCGATATAATAGGCTGAGCTGATGCGCGGTTAATTCTTCAATAATCAAACGTTGGCAGGCAGCATGGGTGCGAGCACTTAATTGGGTCAGCAGCTGATACTGCCGCCCTGCATCGGTATAAGTCGGCGGTGTATGCAGCAATACTAAAGCTTCAAATATCGTTAAATTATAAACGTTATTATTGGCTGTACTTTCAACAGTGTTATTGATATTACTATCATTGCTATCACCAAAACGGTTATCAGGCACACTACGCGCAAGCGTGGAGAATATATCGTCTGGAAAATCATCTTCTGCCATTGCTGATTTAGCAGGCGCAAAAGGCGCTAACGGTAAGTCAGCGACCACTGCAAAGTCGGCAGGCGTAAATAAGGTCATCGGTAAGCCTTGAGTGCGAACCGTTTGTAGAGCAAGTTTAATCAAGGTGCGCAGCTTGTTTTGATGTAAGCCTTTCACGCTCGGATAGATTGGCTGCAGTCCTGTATTAATAATGGCCTCACTACCGCTAATAACCTGATATTCAGGATGATGTATCTGCTTACCGTAACGGCTGACTTTAACTTCGCCAAATAATTGCAGCTGGGTGCCCACACTCATCGTTTGCGCAAGGCCGCGATACACTTTAAAAAAACGCAGCGATATCGTGCCCGTGTCATCATCTACGATTACCGTCATACCACTGCGCTTGGTATCAACATGCACCACGCGCCCTGTAATCAAAGCGGCTTGCCCATGCGCCACATCAGCTATCGATACCAGCCGGCTACGATCTTCATAATCACGCGGCAAATGCAGCAGTAAATCAAAAATACGCTCAATACCCAGTTGGGACAATTGCTCCGCCACTTTTGTCCCCACACCTGCCAGCGCCGTCACCGGCATATCGAGCGCCGAAGCGGGCATGTCAGACCTTATAGGGTCTGCTGGGTTAAGGGTAGTAGCATGGCTGAACGAGGTGGGCATCAATAATCCTAAAAAAATGAATATAAATATTAATTGTTAAACTGTTTTTAAAATCTGTATTTTAACTTCTAGGCCGTCTTATAAGAGCGATAATCAAGCCGCTATAAAACGTTCAGTCATGATGATTATAACGGATAAGCCGCCCGCTTATGCTAAGCTATTTAACAATACGGCGACTAGTTGATTTCTGCATTCCCATTGTTAAACAGCGTAGCATGCCACCATTTATTCCTTTATGACGATTTTTGTTAAGGTTTTTTATGTCCTTATTTTTTAATTATTTTTTCTATCGTCATTTTTTATGGCGATTTAGTGTGCTGAGCATTTTGGCGCTGCTTATTAGCGCCTGCCAAAGTCTACCGCCCGTCACTAAAACCGACACGCCTATAACCAATCAACCAAAAGTCGCCTTAGTTTTGGGCGGCGGCGGTGCCAAAGGCTTTGCCCATATTGGCGTGATTAAGGCGCTTGAAGAAAATGGTATCACACCAACGCTCGTGGTTGGCACCAGTGTCGGCAGTCTAGTTGGCAGCTTGTATGCCAGCGGTTATAACGCCAAGCAGCTCGAGCAATTAGCACTAAACACGTCTGATAGTGAATTGACAGATTTTACCTTATCCAGTCAAGGTTTTATCGAAGGTATTAAGCTAAAAAACTTTATTAATAAAAAAGTTGGCGGACGCCCTATAGAGGATTTTCCAATCAGCTTTGCTGCGGTTGCTGCCGAAAAGCACACGCTAAAGAAAGCCATTTTTACGAGCGGCGATGCGGGTCTTGCCGTACAAGCATCATGCAGTGTGCCCAATATTTTTATTGCGCCGCGTATTCCTGAAAAAGTCGGTAAAAAATATATCGATGGCGGCGTGGTCAGCTTAGTACCAGTCGATAGCGCGCGCGATTTGGGTGCCGATATTATCATCGCCGTTGATGTGGCGGCTACTAACGTTAATACTTCCGCTAGCAATAAAATACCAACTATTAATTCATTAACCAGCTTTTGGGGCTTTCTTGAGAGTACTGTCGTCGCAAATCTTGCTAATACCTCAAATGGTAGCCAAGCAAGTACGAATCGTTCTACAGCCATGCGCCGTGAACGCGATCGCGCTGACGTTGTCATTATCCCAAATGTTGGTCATATTAGCTCGCTAGATACTAGCCAGCGGCGCGCGCTGATGACGGCGGGCTCGCAAGCCACTACGCCGCAAATTGCAGCCATTAAACAACTTATTAAAGAACAGTCACTTAAAAACAAGGCACTTAAGGACAAGACACTGATAGACAAGACACTGACAGACAACGCACAAAGTAAATATGCGACGCTTTAATGTAGAAGCTAAGCTACGCTATAAACAGCTATTTTACCAAATCTCACTTTTAAAATTGCTCATAAAAAAGCACCGCAGCCTAGACCTTAGACCATGGTGCTTTTTCGAGTCGGCAAGTATTAAATAAACATGAAAAAATTGTCTTATTTAACGCGTGCACGATATTTAACCACGACCGTGTCATTTAGACCAACGCCTTCTAAGTCCCAACGTATCGCTTTATAGTATTTTAGCGGGATTTCTTGCAATTGATTGTCAACCCTACCGCGTAATGGCATACGGGCAAATGTATTGCCATCGGCACTGCCATAGGGGAAATCAGGCGATACCGCACGTAGCAACTCTACTTGCTCTGGAATGCTCATGGTAACGGTCATTTTGCGTACGCGATCAGCATTGGTATTGGTAAAGTAGCCATGATATTCCAGCACATTACCCGACTGTAAGCGCGTATTGGCATTAACAGGCACTAACAGCTCCTGACCATTGGCATCGACACTAACCAGTGACGCGGTGATTTTGCTGTTAACGGCTTGCGCAGTTGAGGTGCTGGCTGGGTTGGCATTTGACTGAATTGCCACTGAATTATCAACGGTCTGCTCTGGCGTTGGTAACATCGCTGAGGCCTGTGTCACAGCCATCACGCCGACAAGCGTACCAGCAAAAACATGAAATAAGCGGTGTCCGCTCCACGCACTAAATGGGTTTGCAAAATGGTTACTTTTCTTCATGACATTCATTATCCCTAGTTAATGTATCGGTAAAACAATCTATCGGTAAAACGATGAATTAATAAAGCGCTGTGTTTATCAAGCGCACGTCAATAAAATGAAGCTACTAAAACTGGTTAGTTTTTCAAACACTGTTACTTAAACATCAGGTACTTAAACATCAGGCGCTATCATCGTTTTTAGTGAGTGTTATTTTTATCAATTATCTGCGTAAGCTATCGTTAAAGCAATAGCGCTTAGCATAACAAAAAGCGTTTCTTGGTACACTAATCCCGTGTTGAGGTTGTGTATATCATCCATTTACCACCAAGACTGCTTAACGCGCCTGAAATAAAAGATAGCTCATAACGGCGTTTTTTGCTATGGTAATTCACTAGCGGCAGGCTTGTTCTGTCACGCTCTTTTTTTATTCTAACAACTATTGCTCCCATTATGACTACTAGCGCCATGCCACAAATTAATCCTGAATACGTTCACTGGTTCCGTAACTCTGCCCCTTACATTAATACCCATCGCGGTAAGACTTTTGTGATTATGTTTGGCGGTGAGGCGGTCAATCATCCCAATTTCAGCACGCTAATTCATGACTTTGCTTTGTTGCACAGTCTAGGTATCAAACTGGTACTGGTACACGGCGCGCGACCGCAAATCGAAAAAAACTTGAAAGACGCCCAGATTACCTCCCCCTTGCATAAAGATATTCGCGTGACCCCGCGCGTTGCTATGCCCGCTATCTTACAAGCGGTTGGTGCGATTCGTTTGCAAATCGAAGCCCAACTGTCGATGGGCTTAGCAAACTCACCCATGTATGGCTCGCGTATTGACGCAGTTTCAGGCAACTTTGTCACCGCGCGTCCTTATGGGATACGTGACGGCGTTGATTATCAGATGACTGGTGAAGTGCGCTCAATCGATGTCGAAGCCATTAAAAACAACCTGTTACATGACCATATTGTGATTTTAGGGTCGATGGGTTACTCAGCCACGGGTGAAGTGTTTAATTTATTGGCGGAAGATGTGGCGCTTAGTGCTGCTGTGGCGCTCGGTGCTGATAAGCTGATATTCTTAGGCGAAGAAGCCGGCATCAATCATGACGACCGTTTATTACGTGAGATGATTCCAAATGAAGTCGACCGCTTTTTACGCGATCGTGATTTAAATTGCGAGATTAATTACTTCTTAAGCTGTGCTAGCAATGCTTGCCGTCAAGGCGTACATCGCACCCATATCATCTCTTATGCCAAAGATGGCGCGTTACTCGAAGAGCTATTTACCCGTGATGGTTCTGGCACCTTGATTAGCCATGACCCGTATGAAGAGATTCGCCGTGCTGATATCGACGATGTGGTTGGACTGCTTGAACTACTAACCCCGCTAGAACAACAAGGTATCTTAGTCAGCCGCTCGCGCGAGCGCTTAGAACAAGAAATTGACCACTATAGCGTCATTGAGCGTGACGGTATGATTTTGGGCTGTGCCGCGCTTTATCCACTGGATGCAGATTCAGCCGAAGTCGCTTGTGTGGCGGTGCATCCTGAATATCGTAGTGGCAGCCGCGGTGCTGACCTGCTGGCGTTTTTGGAGCAACAAGCGCGCAGCCATGGTTTGCATAAATTGTTTGTCCTAACTACCCGCACCGCGCATTGGTTTGTCGAGCAAGGTTTTGCGGAAGTTGATGCTGCTGCTTTACCGGAGGCGCGCCGTGAAAAATATAATAATGGTCGTAATTCTAAAGTGTTCCAAAAAACGCTGTAATTATCGCACTAATTATTTATTAATTTATAACGACCAGCTTAACTACCGCGTACTAAAAAGCCCTCATATATTATGAGGGCTTTTTTATTTTTTATAACCGTTCTTTTATAACTACTTTTCTATAAGCATCATGGCTTAAAAAGGTTAGCAGTCCAATAACGCCTTATTTTACTTTTAATAGCTCAACGGTAAAGATAAGCGTGCTGTTTGGCTCGATGCCTGCGTTGCCCGCTTCGCCATAAGCGATGTCTGATGGGATATAAAATTCGTATTTGCCGCCCTCTTTCATCAACTGTAAACCTTCCGTCCAGCCAGCGATGACTTGGTTTAGTGGGAATTCAATTGGCTCACCGCGCTCATAAGAGCTGTCAAATACCGTACCATCAAGCAATTTACCTTCGTAGTTCACTTCAACCACGTCCGTAGCTTTTGGTGATTTGCCAGTACCTTCTTTCAATACTTTATATTGCAGACCAGAAGCGGTGGTTTTGACGCCCTCTTTTTTACCGTTTTCTGCTAAGAACGCCGCACCTTTGGCTTTGTTGTCTTCAGCTTTGGTTTCCATCTCTTTGACAAACTTCTCTTCTTGCTCTTTTTGATACGTCATCAAGACCTCTTGCATCTGTTCTTGCGTCAATGCTGAGTCTTTACCTTCATAGCCATCACGAAAGCCTTTTTCAAAGGTATCGAGATTCAGATCGCCGACCGCTTCTTTATTACCTTCTGCCATCATATAGCCCAAACTGTAACCCACTTTTTCATTGGCTGAGCTTTTTTCAGTGACCGAAACGCTCTTAGCAGCGCTTTCTTTGCTGCCATTGCTGGCGTTACAGCCAGTGATTAATAACATAGCACTAGCAAGGGCACTGATGCTTAAGGTAGTAATTTTTTTCATAGAATACTCTCAAATGGTAAGAAAAGTGGCGAGATGCCGCATTTATCTATCATAACAAATCTTGGTTTTAGGGGCTATGCTTACCGTAAAATTATCGGTCAAATGTACAGTCTGTGTTAATTTTCGCTACAAAAATAACAACTTATCACACAACTATAGTAAGAGGTTAAGCTTTCTGTCTTTAAATCCATCATTACTTCCGCTAAGCTAAATTGGTTAAGGTAAGAAGTAACAGAACGTAGATTTTGTTAACAATCATACAGGATGTTGACCCCTATCTTTTCACACCATTTCAAAATAATTTCAATTAAAAATACTAATAATTAGGTATGTGTCGGCGGCAAACAATAATGCTTATATTCAATTAAAAATGTAGTTAAACGCATAGATTGTTTGCCTGCTGAGACATAATCATTAAAGGAGGACAGGATGAATCCAATGTATACATCGTTCAATGGTTATCTTGGTGGCCCTATTGGTTCCATCATTGGCGCTATTTTGATTTTCATCATTGGCTGGCTCGTGGCACTGGGTATCGCTGCCCTCGTACGCGGTGTATTGTCTAAAGTAAATCTCAACCAGCGCATGAATACTTCAACCGGTAAAAGCTACGATTTAGAAGGTATTATCTCAAAAATCGTCTTTTGGTTTATTTTTATCATCGCCATCTCTGGCGCTCTAAGTCAGCTAAATCTAAACTCCATTTCAGCGCCATTTGCTAACATGGTCAACCAAGTCTTGACCTTTATCCCTAATCTTATCGCTGCGATTGCCGTTGGTGTGATCGGTTGGGTGATTGCCACTGTTGCTCGTACAGCAATCAATGCCGCCCTAGCAAAAACCTCCATGGATGAACGTTTAAGCGCCAAAGCAGGCGTAAAACCGATGAGCAGCACCATTGCTGATATGGTTTATTGGTTCATTCTATTGGTTGTGTTGACCATGGTACTTGGTCAGCTAGAGCTAGATGGTTTGTTTGCCCCATTGACCAACATGGTTGATAAAATCTTTAGCTTTATTCCTAACATTCTTATCGCTGGTGTGGTCTTCGTGGTGGGTTATATCATCGCCAAAGTCGTACGTGGCATTGTGACCAACCTAGTATCTACGTTTGATGTCCAAAAACTGGCCTCAAGAGCAGGTCTAAGCGAACAAAACAGTTTACCAAATATTGCAGGTTCACTAGCGTTTTTGGTGATTATCATCCCAACGATTATTGCCGCTTTAAATGCGCTAAGAATCGATGTGATTGCGCGTCCTGCAACCAATATGCTCAATAAAATCATGGATGCCTTGCCAAATATCTTTATGGCAGCCGCGATTTTAATCGTAACCTTCTATGTTGTACGTATGGTCGCTAACATCATCAAAGGTTTACTAGAAAATACTCAAATCAACCAGTTGCCTGCGAAAGTTGGCCTACAAGAAACCATGGGCGATAAGAAAATCTCTGACCTCGTTGGTTATGCGATTATCTTCTTTGCAATGTTGTTTGCTGCTATCGCCGCCGCTGACTTACTAGGCTTTGAAGCAATTTCAGCCATTATTACGATGTTTATTGCTTTTGGTGCCAACATCATCCTAGGCGCGGTCATTCTGTTTATTGGCTTTTGGCTTGCCAACATCATCGCTGGTGTCGTTGAACGCTCTGAGCAAGGTTCACAGTTCTTAGCAAATATCGTCCGCGTCTTAATCATGGGCTTAGTACTGGCCATGGGTCTAAAAGCGATGGGTATCGCCGATTCTATTGTTAACCTAGCATTTGGTTTAACCTTAGGTGCCGTTGCGGTAGCGTTTGCCCTATCGTTTGGTCTTGGCGGTCAAGAAGCAGCAGCGCGCTTCTTACGTAAAATGCAAGATAAAATGGACCGAGAGCATGATAAAGCAAAAGCGAAATCTGCTTTGACACCAAACTCGTCAACGCAAGATAAAGTTGCCGCGGCAGTTCGTGAGAATACGCCAACCGCTACGCCAGCGTCAACGTCAACCACGGATCTACATACGGATGTTGTTGATACGACTCGTGTCAATACCGATACGATTAATACCTCTGATATCGAAAATTCCGCTAACACGCATGTGAATAACAACGTTACTGACGGTAGCATCACTGATGAGGATATTAATAACAATAACTTACTGCCTGGTAGCGGTCTATACGACAATACCAATAACAAGGACGATATAAATAACAAGTAAGTGTTGCTTATATTCTAAGTGAAAAAAAGACAGCCTAGGCTGTCTTTTTTTATGAAGGTGAATACAGGCTTTTGTAGCTGCGCAGCTGGTGGAGCATACTTTACATAGTCGTTAGAAAAAATCGATACATCGCGCCCTGCTGGTATAAGTTTCTCTTGCTTGCTGTGCCTACGCAGACAGAGACTGCAAAAACCTTATACCAGTAGTGTCGTAGTGTTTTTAAGGTATTTTCAATTTTGCTATCGCTTTAGATTTTGCTGCTGCAGTTGCTGGATTTTCTTGGTCAGCTGACGCTCGCGCTGACTCATGGCAGCAACGGGCTGAATCCACAAATCGATATCAATAAACGTATCATTCGCCTCAGCAATAAAATCTATACCCAGTACAATCACGTGGTGCAGCTCCGCTAGCGGTAAGCGCGTGGCAACATCTAGTGCGATTTTTGCAAGATTTGGTTGAATGGTCTTTTTACTATGTTGCCCCTTTGCATCCTGCCCATAAAATATCAGCACATAATGCCGACCTAAAGACTCATAAGAATGGTGATGGACGACATAGCCTTGTTGTTGTAATTGCTGTTCTTGTTTAGGATGGCGATACAATGTACGAATCAGCTCATGACGCGAAGACATAGACTCACCGAGTATTTGCTGTTGCCAATAACAAAGGTCTATTTCTAAGGATACTTGTTCATTACTTTTTTGCCATGTATCGCCAACCATCTCTAGCATTTGATTGCTTATTTGCGACCATAGGATAGCCGCTTGTGCCATATGTTGCTGATACATCTGGCTGGTCGTACTATGATTTTTTTGCGCCAGTGCCATTGCTATCAAGGCGGAATTGGGCTTGTCTTGCATTTTACATTTAATCAGGGCGTTATCTATAGCAATTGCTTGTGCGAATAACGCAGGACTATTTAAAAAATCATTGACCATGACTTCTTCAGATTTAGGATTAGATACCTGGTCACGAGCTTTGTCTTGTATGTGCTCGAAACGATACTGTAAAAATCGCCACAAATCGCACGGCGTATGTAGCGCCCTTAGTATCAATTGCCAATCGTGCCAGCCGAATATTTGTAGATGTTTCTCATCCACATTTTTATCTAAATTTAAATCTTCCATAAAATACTGGGCAGTAAAGCCATGTTTTAGACGCTTTCTTGCACGTTTGGGAAAGTTTTTATAATCAAAATTGTTTGAGTTATTAATCTCACTTTTAAACTGAGTATCAAAAACTAATACCTCAATTATAGGTACTAAATTATCTTTGTTAGACAAACATTCTTTGTGCCATGCCAGCACTGATTTAACAGCAGTCTTACGCACGCTTTTAATATCAGCCGAGGCCGTATTCTCAGGCAAATAAACGACCAGCTCAAATAGTTGTAACTGACCCAATGGCAGCTGATAAGCAAATTTTTGCGCTTTATAGTGCGCTTTATAACTAGCCGCAAACGCTTGAAGGTTAGGTAATATAATCTCTAATACCTCAGATTGCAGGTAGCAAGCCAACTCATCGCCAAGAGAGCTTTTATCAGACAGCACAGTAGTCAAATTGGTCACAGCCCCAACCTTTTCGTATTAAATATATATAGCAGTCTATACCTTATCTTATCACTGAGACAAAGCATGCTATTGTCATAATGATTGCCATAAATTTTTGCTTAAATTATTTAACATAAACGCAATTATACCAATTACCTATAGTCGCATTCACAGCAGTGAGTTGTTATGATGACACAAAAGCTAGCAGATTTGCGACGTCTTTATTGGGCTATAAATCATCCTAGCGCACGCTTAATATTTTATTTATATAATAACACTCGTATGATAACAAGGACTGCACATCATGAAACGCTTTAAAGAAAAAACCGTCATCGTCACAGGCGCAGGTTCAGGTATTGGCCGCGCTACCGCCATTCGTTTTGCTCAAGAAGGCGCCAGTGTGGTTTTAGTTGGGCGCACGGCTGCAACCTTAGAAGAAACGGCAAAAGCGTTTCCGCAAGATCGCACGTGGATTCACACCGATAATTTTTTGACCGTTGTCTGTGATATCAGCGTAGAAGCTCAAGTTCAAGAAATGATGAAAAGAGTCATCGATAAGTTTGAGAAAATTGACGTCTTAGTAAACAATGCCGGCAAAGCCATGCAAGGTAAAATCACCGAGCTGTCCTCTGAAGATTGGAAAACGGCCATCGATGTCAATTTAAACGGTACTTTTTATGTCTGTCAGGCTGCCATGCCACATTTGATTGCTACCAAAGGCAACATCATCAATGTCTCGTCGCTGTCTGGCGTCGGTGGTGATTGGAATATGGCGGCCTATAATGCTGCCAAAGCCGGTATCAGTAATTTAACCCGTACGCTAGCGCTCGACCACGGTGCAGACGGCGTGCGCGTCAATGCGGTTAACCCAAGTGTGACGGCAACCGAGATGACCAGCGCCATTCAAGACAACGATGGCAAAACCAATAAATTTTTAGACCGTTGCCCCCTTGGACGTATGGCTAAGCCAGAAGACATCGCCGCCGCCATTACTTTTTTAGCAAGCGACGATGCCGCTATGATTACCGGTGTTAATTTACCCGTTGATGGCGGGGTCAGTGCCTCTAACGGTCAGCCACATTTTTAGCAGCAGGTGACCTAGATAAATTATTCAACCAAAACCTTATTGATTAAGACTAAAAAAGCCTCTGATATCTCACATATCAGAGGCTTTTGGCTTCAACCGTTATTAAAAATCAATATACTTTACTCAGCTAAATGATTGATATCCTGTAGCGGCTGCGATAAACGCTCAGGGTGCCGCGGTACTACGCCTCGATACTGCGCATATATTTTTGGCAAATCGGCTTCGATATCTCCCGTCGGATAGATGGGCGACATAAAGCGAATCTCTCTGGTTTTATAATCCATGGCGATAGGCAAAATTGGCACACCGGCGCCCACCGCCAAATAATAAAAGCCCGTTTTCCAGTCTTTGGTATATTGGCGCGTACCTTCTGGCGCTAAGCCCAAAAATAGCGGCTTACCCGTCTTAAATTTATCGATACTTGCTTGCAGCACCGAGCCTTTATTACCGCGGTCAATAGGAATGACCCCAAGCCATTTTAACAGCTGCGCAAATACAGGCACTTTAAATAGCGTATGTTTGCCCATGATGCTGATTTTTAAATCTAACGCAAATAAGCTCGGTATGGCATAAATACCATCGACATTAGACGTATGCGGCAGCGCCAAAACGACGGCCTGCGGAATATTTGGAATCTCGCCAACGGTACGCCAGCCTGCACCCTTTAACAATGCTGATGCAATGCTTGGCGCAAACCTATTACCGCGTTTTGGCACCAAATTACCCAGTTGCTTTTTACTCAAACTCGGTAGCACTTTGGAGCGCGCAGGCTTAGAGACAGCTCCTTTAGAACGCTTAAAAAATTTTAAAGTCATGGCGGCCCCACCCAATAAAAGATATCTTTATCATACCCCTAAGCTTCTACGCCTAAACTGAATTTTATAAGCGTTTATGACTTGCCAGCTTACCTTTTGTACATTTATATAAGTAAAATTTATAAATGCAAAGTAATGACCCGCAAACTTATAAAGCCTTAGATGACAGCCAAGTTGCCTTTATGCTCAAGCCATGATTTACGGTCAGACGCCCGTTTTTTGGCCAGTAGCATATCCATGACATTATTGGTCAGTAACATGTCATCCATATCTAACTGCACCAAACGGCGGGTATCACGGTTCATGGTCGTCTCGCGTAGCTGCTCGGCACTCATTTCACCCAAACCCTTAAAGCGTGTGATTTGCGCTTTTTTATTGCCCGCTACATTGGCCAATATATGCTCAAGCTCAGACTCGTCTAACGCATAATACACCTCTTTACCGACATCGACGCGGTACAGCGGCGGCATCGCGACAAATAAATGCCCTGCATCAACCAAGGCTGGAAAATGTTTGACAAACAACGCACAAATAAGCGTCGCAATATGCAAGCCATCAGAGTCAGCATCTGCCAAAATACAAATCTTGTCATAGCGTAGCTCTGATAAATCATCCGAGGCTGGATCGACACCAATCGCAATCGCAATATCATGAATCTCTTGGCTTGACAGTACCGTATCTGACGATACCTCCCAGGTGTTTAAAATCTTACCACGCAGCGGCAATATCGCTTGATAGTGACGGTCGCGCGCTTGCTTGGCGGAACCACCCGCCGAGTCCCCTTCGACCAAAAACAGCTCTGCACCATCGCGTAAATCGCCGCGACAGTCAGCGAGTTTACCCGGTAGCGCAGGACCTTGGGTAATTTTTTTACGCGCAACTTTTTTAGCAGACTTTAAGCGCCGACCGGCTTTATTAATCGCCAATTCTGCAATCTGCGTGCCCATATCCGCATGCTGGTTGAGCCATAAGCTAAAAGCATCTTTTGCTAATGTCTGCACCGCGCCCGCCGCTTCACGGCTAGAAAGTCGCTCTTTGGTTTGACCAGAAAATTGCGGTTCAGAAAACTTCAGCGACAAGATATAGTTGACCCCATCCCATACGTCTTCGGCCGTTAATTTAACGTTACGTGGTAATAGATTATGAATATCACAAAACTCGCGCAGCGCCTCTAAAATACCCGTGCGTAAGCCATTAACGTGCGTGCCGCCTTGCGCGGTTGGAATCAAATTGACATAACTTTCTTGAATTGGCGTACCACCATCAGGCAACCAAGACAAAGCAAAGGTAATAGCAGCACGCTCGCCAGCTTTTGCCTCATGATTATAATAAAATGGCGCTTCCGGTAAGGTTTCTAAACCATCTAATTGCTCGTTTAAATATTCAACCACCCCATCGGTAAACTGCCAAACGACTTTTTCGTTATTAATATCATCGACAAACTCAATCGTCAGACCTGCTGCCAACACCGCTTTGGCTTTTAGATTATGTTTAAGCTGCTTAATGTTAAACTTTGGCGTATCAAAAAAACTGCCATCGGCCCAAAATTTAACGCGTGTGCCACGTTTACGTTTGTTGGAGCTGACCGTTTCAGTTAAAGCCGTGACTGGCGCGCCATTTTCAAACGCCATATCAAACTGCGTGCTATCGCGCCATACGGTTACTTCAACTCGCGTTGATAGCGCACTGACGACAGAGATACCAACGCCGTGCAAACCGCCCGACACTTGATAATTGGATGTCGAAAATTTACCGCCCGCATGCAGACGGGTTAAAATCAGCTCAATGCCTGATTGTCCAAACTCAGGATGGATATCGGTTGGCATACCGCGGCCATCATCTTCGACCGATAGCGAACCATCACTGTGCAGCTGGACTTTGATGATTTTTGCATAACCGGCCAACGCTTCATCGACCGAATTATCGATGACTTCTTGGGCCAAATGGTTAGGGCGCGTGGTGTCGGTGTACATTCCAGGGCGACGGCGTACTGGCTCCAGCCCTTCTAAAACTTCTAACGATTGCGCATTATATTGGCTCACAAATGCATCCTTAATTATTCATGTGCGATTAATTCTATTAAACCATTATAACGAAAAACAGTAGCATTAAGGTCAATACTCATTTGCTTACGTCAGATAATGTCGTCTATTTAAATCTGTACGAGATTCTGCAGCATATTAATCACCATCGGTAATTGCTCAGCAAAGTCACTAAAGCGATGATCACCTCCCGCTTGCACTGTTACCGTCGCTGCCTGCTCTTGATAAAACTGTTTAGATAGCTCAGGATTTAGCAGCTCGTCTCCTTCTTTAATAAGGACAGCGATTTTATTCGGATGATTAACCGTCGATAACTGGTGCGCTGCAAACCACTGTAAATCTGCTTGAGTAATATCCCAACCGCCCGCTGTCGAATGGATAATTTGACTGCTTAAATCCTCGTCTTTGTTCTCGTTTTTTAAAACAAAATCTTTGGCAAATCGCTGTAAGGTAATATGCGGCTGGGTGCTAGGATTTAACAGTAGCGCTGGGCAACCTGTATGGTTGCTAACCAAAGTAGAAAAGTAACCGCCCAATGAGCTACCGACCAGTACGGTATTAGCAGGTTTATGCTGCTTATCTTTTGCCCTATTCTCCTCATCTTCTAAACACTCGATTAAAGAGCGTATTTGTGCAAAAACTTGCTCGGGCGTTTTATTCAAATCAGGGCGCAATACCTTGATATTTGGATGATACTGTTGGCAATAATCCTCTAGCAACCTACCTTTTGTAGAGTTGGCCTCACTATCTAAACCATGGATATAAATAATGTTCACGTAACATCTCACTTATTAGTTTTGTTATGATTGCTGTACATGGGCGTGTAAAGCTCAGCATAGCACTGACGTCATAAAAACAATAACGATAAAATGGCACAGTATTATTCACTATTTGCGCCATATTAGTATTTATAGTAAGACGAAGAAAGTAAACAAGTTAAAGGAATAACGATAACAGCGATGGAGCCGCCATGAATCAGCAGTTTGAACTGTTCGAGATTGCCAATCCATGCATTGGTGTTTGTCAAAGCAACAAAAAGGGTTACTGCTTTGGGTGTTTGCGTAGTCGGACCGAGCGGCAACTGTGGCATGAGATGACGAACGAACAGCGCCGTGAGGTATTACGATTAATAGCAGGACGTCAGCAACGTATCGAGCAGCTGCGGCAGCGTAAGGGTGAGCAATTAGGCTTTGACTTTAACGAAGTGGCTGAGACGGGAGAACTATTTTAAAAGACAGATTAGAGTTAAATTCAGTTTAAATATTTCATTAATAGTTATAGCTAAACTACACAGTTCCTATTGAAATTTGTATCCGTATCCTCAAATATATAAAAATAGCCATTAAAAATGTAGGAGAGCACAATGGATAACAATCTGACAAACAGCGTAAAAGATAACGTGACCCAATCACGGCAAATCGAACAGCTCTATGCTGGCATAGATACCCAAGATGGCGCTGGTGTGAAGCTGACTCGCGTCCTCACGCAGCAGCTACAACAACGTCTTGACCCGTATTTGATGTTAGATAACTTTAAAAGTGACGATCCAGATGACTATGTTGCCGGTTTCCCTAACCACCCGCATCGCGGCTTTGAAACCATTACTTATATGATTACCGGCCGTATGCGCCATCGCGACAGTGCTGGTAACGAAGGGTTATTACAAAATGGCGGCGTACAGTGGATGACAGCGGCTAGCGGTGTGATTCATTCAGAATTGCCTGAACAAGAAAACGGCGCAATGGAAGGGTTTCAGCTTTGGCTCAATCTACCTGCCAAAGACAAAATGAATGATCCTTGGTATAAAGACTTTCAAAGTGATGATCTACCTAAATATACAACCGAAGATGGCGTCGATGTCACGGTAATTGCGGGTACGTCGCACGGCGTAGAAGGTGCAGTCACGCGTGACATCACTGAGCCGACTTATTTGGATATTCATCTACCCGCAGGTACTAGCTTTAGTCAAGCCATTCCAGCTGATCACAATGCATTTGCTTTTGTATATCGTGGTACGATAGATATTGAAGGCGAGACAGTACCAACTAAAACCATGGCTATCCTCAAAAACGATGCTAATACGGATGGTGTGACCATTACCGCCGATAGTAGTGAGGATACCAAAGTGATCTTAATCACTGGTCGCCCACTACGCGAGCCGATTGTGCAATACGGCCCCTTTGTGATGAACAGTCAGCAAGAAATCATGCAAGCGGTCAACGATTTCCAAAATGGCAAGTTTGGTGAAGGTGCTTAGTTTTTAGTTTAGTAGGTCAAAGTTTTTAGTTTAGTAGGTCAAATATTTATTAGATTTTAAAGCCCGTATTAGTTCGCTAATATGGGCTTTTTTTAATAGTTATGAATTTGAAAATTCAAAACCCACCCATAAAAAAAGCCCCCTCTGCATAAGCAAAGGGGGCTTTTAGGAAAAGAGAGCTGACGATGACCT
>NZ_DHYG01000062.1 GCF_002414005.1 Psychrobacter sp. UBA5136 | reverse complement strand
TCTTCTTTTTTCAATCACTTTTAAAGTTGAGAGTGGGGTATTGATAAGACGATTTTTACCATGCTAAATTGGATAAGTATTGCGGCGATTAATATGGCTATTGCCGTTGCTTTGGGTGCGTTTGGTGCTCATGGTCTTAAAAATTCGGTCAGCATCCAGCAGCTTGAATGGTGGCAAACGGCGACCTTATATTGGTTTATACACGGGCTTGGCTTATTGCTCGTCGGTATTCTTATACGTCTGAACTACACGACCCAAACAACGGCATGGTTATTACAGATCGGCGCACTTATCTTTGCCGGTAGTTTATACGCAATGACGCTTGGAGCTCCGCGCTGGTTTGGGGCGATTACGCCCATTGGCGGGGTACTAATGATTGTCGGTTGGCTGTGGCTTGCCGTCTCGACATTTCGTTTAGGACAAGCCGCTTAAGTCGAGCATGCGCTTACTCGGTATTTTTTGATAGTGCAAAATCAATGACGTAACTGATCAATGTTTATAGAAATAAACTCAATAAATTTGGCAAAAAAGGAATATTTAATTATTAGGGAGCACATATTATGAGTACGATCTACGTAAATGGTAAAAAGTTACAAACCACGCATCAAACCGTCCAAATGGTCGTCAATGAGCTTGGGCTTAGTGAAGGTCGCTATGCCGTTGAAATTGATGGTGAACTGGTTCCAAAAAGCGAGCTTGACAAACTGCGTATTATTGAAGGCATGAATATAGAAGTCGTGCAAGCGGTTGGTGGTGGTTAACTGGCTATATAAAAAGCTATACCGATAATTTTTTATGCTTACAACTTGAGGGAATTGTCTTTAAATTGAGCAGTTAATGAGTAACTAGAGTTAAATATAGGTACTAAAAAAGACCTCTAACGTTGGGACGTTGAGGTCTTTTTTCATGTGTCATAACTTTGAGTAACTAACTCATTTTAATGGCTAGATTGTCCACTGCTTTAATATATTATTTTAATATATCTGCTTAGTAGCTATGCTTTTTATAATAATTATCTTATGGGCTACCGTTTAGCAAACAGTAATGGCAACAGAGCCATTTATAACCTAAAGCTATGACAAACAGCCTACATAGCGGGAGAAGCATCCGCCGTCGCTAACTCTTCATAGCGTCCGGCACGACCTGCCCCTTGTAATTTTTGCCGGTCTTGACGGGTTTTATACTTACGCACTTGTCTATCAAGCTTGTCTGCCATCTCATTAATGGCCTTATACATGTCGTCTTCGCAAGCTTGTACAAACATTTCTTGACCTGCGACTCGCATAATCGCCTCGGCTTTGTTGGTTTTTTTACCGTTCTCACTTGAGCCGTTATTATCCAGCGATAATATCACTTTGATACTTTGAATTTGATCGAAGTGACGCTCTACTTTTACAAGTTTTTCGCGAACTGCGTTGTCCATGGCATCGGTAATACTGATATGGTGACCACTGATAGAAACATTCATATTCTTATCCTTTTATTATTGCTTGCATTGTTACTTACAATCAACAGATGAGCCAGCATCTCTGCCTTTGTCACCCTGCCTTACCAATAATTTACCCAGTAGCTTTCTTATCATAAAGTTTGGCTTGTCATTCTTTACTCACTCACGGCTTTATTCCTCTACTCCTTTATTAAAATAAAATGCATTTTTATCATTTTTAAGATTGTGCAGTTTAAGGTTATCTAAATAAGCCAAACCGATACTTGGTTTTTGTTATTGGTATGGCTCTAATTTGTCATGAAAACCGAAGAGTAGCAAGCCATGAATTTGTAACTAAATGTAATAAAAACTGATGTTTCTTTTATGTTTCTATATAATCAAAAAATTTTATTTTTTATATTTGCGAAAAGACAGACGAAATAGAGTATGACGGCATTTATCAGCGCTTAAATGGCAACCTTTAATATTTTTGTTTACGCTGGGTAGAGGAGCCGATATTCATCGCTTCACGATATTTGGCCACCGTTCGTCTAGCGATATCGATACCTTCTGCCAATAAAAAATCTTTTATACGACTATCAGATAAGGGCTTTTTGGGGTCTTCGTCAGCGATAAGTTGCTTAATCATGGCGCTAATAGCGGTTGAGGAAATATCGCCATCGCTGCTGCTAACATGCGAGGAGAAGAAGTGCTTGAGGGAAAACAGCCCTTGTGGGGTTAAGATGGTTTTGCTCGTTGTCAGGCGTGAGACGGTGGATTCGTGCAAACCGACCTCTTCGGCAATGGCTTTTAAAATAAGGGGCTGCATGGCGGTCGCGCCGTGTTGCAAAAATTCTTGCTGATGGCGCACAATACTGGTCGCTACTTTTAATAGGTTTTGGTTGCGCTCTTCGATACTCCGAATAAATAAGCGCGCGTCGGTGAGATTTTCTCGTAGATATAGATTGTCAGGACTGTCGTCGCCGCGCTTAACTAAATTAGCGTATTCTTGGTTAACTCTCAGCTTTGGGAGGGTGTCAGGATTAAGGCGCACTTGCCAGCCGTCTACTTGCGCAGCCGTGTCGCTTTTGTTGGTGTTATTGTTGATATTATTGCTATGGTGGCGCCGAATGGGCGTGACCAATACATCGGGAATATCGTAACTTTCTGGTGGCTGCATATAATCCGGTTGGCTACTTTGAAACAGTAAGCCGGGTGACGGGTTCAAGGTGCGTAGCAGGTTGAGCGCAGGGGTGATATGTTCAGGCGCAAGCCCCGTGCGTTCGGTAAGCGCTTTGATGTTATTGCTGACCAAATGCTCGCTGGCAGACAATAAGGCCTGCGCTTCTCTCAAATAGTCAGTAGTAGGATGCAGTTTAGACAGCTGAATTGCTAAGCACTCATTGAGACTGCGCGCGCCAACCCCTAGCGGGTCGCATGATTGAATAATGCGTAGAACCGCCATGACCTCATCGTGCTCGACGCGCTCATCCCACTGATAAAAGCTTGCCATGGTAGCAAAGCTTTGTAGCAACTCATCGATGTCAAGGCGCACAAAGCCCATCTCATCCATCGAGTCTATGAGATATTGCGCAATCAGTGTATCTGTCTCTGAGAGACGTTTAAAGTTTAGTTGCCAGCGCACATGGTCTTGAATCGTCGCGCTGGTACTGCCTTGATAGCTATCAAAATCTTCATTGCCTCCCTGACTTGAAAGACTGGCTGAACCTGTCGCGGCAGAGGCATAATCACTGCTGTTAAAGCCGCTATAATCGTCGCCATCCAGAGTATAATTGTCGATTGCCTCATCATCAAAACTGGCTTGCTGCAACTTATCTAAGCTATCGCTAACATTGGCATCGCTGCTATCGTTAGCATAGTCAAAACCATCATCAGCTGAATGGGTAGACGTAGAAAACGCATCTGCGCTGGTATTTTGATTCCAACTGTCCAGTGTTAATGACTCACCAAACTCGTTCAGCCGCTCATCTTTATTGCTGTCCTCATTATCGTAATCGTAGTCATCGTCATCATCTTCGATGCGTTCGAGCAATGGGTTGCTATCAAGCTTTGCCTGCACCTCCTGCGCGAGCTCAAGACTAGAGAGCTGCAGCAATTTGATGGCTTGCTGCATTTGCGGGGTCATTTTTTGCGAGGTGCTTAGCGTGGTCGCTAAGCCAAACGACATACTCATGGGTGACCTATTCCACTCCGATTAGGGTGATGCTGCCTATGTTATGCTGGTTAAAGCCCGTACTCGTTAACGTCCTTACTTGTTACAGCATTCCACTAAACTAAAAGAAGGCTTTAACCTATCAGGTCATGACGATAGCATTTTTTACTACATTGTTGCTATGATAATTTATATCCTGCGCGCATAAGGCATTTGTTGTGATTTGCTTAAGCATTAAGAAGTCAGTAACCTTTATAAGTACTTAGGACGTAAACATTGAGAATAATACTATGAATGAGACAACTAACAACGAACTACTGACGGTTGCTGCTGTGCAAATGAATAGCCAGCAAAATATCGAAGACAATCTAACCACTATAAAAGCCGCCATTAGTGATGCGGGCGCCCAAGGCGCTAAGTTGGTCGTGCTACCAGAAAACTGCTGTAGCATGGGTCGACAGTTTGCCACCGCCGAGCGCTTTGATGAATTATCCGACGCGATAGCAGAATACGCACGTACCTACGGTATTCATGTATTAGCAGGCTCGCTACCCTGCCCTTATCGCCCTGATGGCGTCATCGTCCCTAATGATAGGCTGCGTCAAGTCAGTCAGCTATTTGCGCCCGATGGCTCGCGCGTGGCGCGCTATGACAAGATTCACCTGTTTACAGCAACCGTCGCCGATAAGCAAGGCAGCTATAATGAAGCCGCGACCTTTGAGCCTGGTACACAAACGGTCGTCGCACCGCTTGCAGTCGATGGAGTCGTTTATCAGCTTGGTATGATGGTTTGCTTTGACTTACGCTTTCCAGCGTTGGCGCAGCGCCTACGGCAGGCGGGCGCAGAGCTATTAAGTGCGCCGTCGGCATTTACTTATTTGACGGGGCAAGCACATTGGTCGCTGTTATTACGCGCGCGGGCGTTAGACAGTCAATGTATGGTGATTGGCGCAGCACAAGGCGGCGAGCATACTTATAAGGACGATAATACCCGCCAGACGTGGGGACATGCGGCAATTAGCGCTTATGATGGCATAATTATCAATAGCTACGATGATAGTGAGGTGAATAAAGAAGCGGTAGATAAAGAGCAGAAAAATTATGCCATCGTCTTAGCAAATTTAGACAAAGCCGCTCAAGCGCAAGGACGACAAAAATTGCCTATCTTTGATTGTCATCGATTAGCCTAAATGTAGGATTGAATGGCTAGGAAAACAAACAGACCTTAACGAATATCATCATTTTGCGCATGAGCCGCGCGCGGATGGGCGCGATCATAAACTTGGGTCAATTTAGCAAAATCGACATGGGTATAAATCTGCGTGGTACTAATATCGCTGTGCCCAAGCATTTCTTGTACCGCGCGCAAATCGCCACTACCAGATAACATATGCGATGCAAAGCAGTGGCGCAGTAAATGCGGGTACATATTTTGCGCGATACCCGCACGCGTTGCAGCAACTTTTAGACGCTGCTGCACCGCCCGTGTTGATAAGCGCGTGCCAAGTTTTTCACTGATAAATAACGCATTGTCCATCTGCTCGACCCACAGATTACGATGCGGTAGATAACGTTTAATGGCCTCTGCTGCTTTATTTCCTAATGGCACTAAGCGCGTTTTATTGCCTTTACCCGTCACGCGCACGCGCAGGTCAGCCAAGTCTATATCGGCCATATCAAGCGCAACCAACTCGCCAACACGCAGACCGCTACTATAAAGTAATTCAAACATTGCCTTATCCCGCAGCCACAAGCGCGCCTGCTCTGGCGTATCAGGGATTTCTTGGTCAAGCAGTTGCGACAATAAATCAACGTCAGCGATAGACGGCAGCGGTCTTGGACTGCGTTTGAGCTGATAGCCCGTGGTTGGATTGATACGCGCTAAGCCCTCTTCTATCAGCCAGCCATAAAAATGACGGATAGCGGACAGCTCTTGCTGGACGCTAGCAAGGGCGAGCTTATCTTCATCGAGACGTTGGCTGATATGCTGGGCCAATTGGCGTTTATCACAGCGCGTCCACGTCAAACGCTTGCCGCGTAAAAATAGCGCCAACTGGTTTAGTCCCGCAAAATAAGCCGTCAGCGTATGTTCGGAGTGATTGCGCACCGACAAAGTATTTAGCCAACGATGTACTGGCGCTAACAGTTCACGTAGCGTGCTATCTGCTTCGATGGCTGCTGCCAATTCTGCTGATAGCCAAGTGTTTGGCTTACTGTTTGACTTAGTGTTTGACTTAATATCTGAGCTAGGCGCTGTTTTCATTTGTTTATTAGCCCTCTGGACTTGGCGTGATGCCCGCTTGCGCCATCAAACCATCTGGGCTAAAGACCCCTTCATAGACAAACGCCGTTGGACCCGTCATCATCACCGAATAACCCGGCTGCCATTTGATAATCATGCTGCCGCCATAAAGCTGCGCGCGTATGTCTTCGCCTTCATCGAGCCAGCCTTCACGAATGCCAACTGCCACTGCCGCACATGCGCCCGTACCGCACGCTTGGGTTTCACCAACGCCGCGCTCATAAACCCGCAGACGAATATGACGTTGGTTCATCACTTGCATAAAGCCAACATTAACGCGCTCAGGAAAGGCCGGATGCGATTCGATGGCTTTACCCAAGGTTTCAACGTCGGCATCAAGGACATCGTCAACTCTGATCACCGCATGCGGATTGCCCATATTAGCGACATACAACTGCACGGGCGTGCCATTGACGTTTAGATGATAGGCGTTTTGGATTTTGGTCGTCGCTCTTGGGGTAAAGGGAATCTCGCTTGGCTCAAATTTCGGCTTACCCATATCGACTTCGACCCAGCCGTAACGGTCGGTGGTCAAAGAGATAATGCCGCTCGCGGTTTCAACGCGCAGGCGCTGCTTAAATGACAGTTTACGCGCTTGCACAAAACGGGCAAAACAGCGCGCGCCATTGCCGCATTGCTCAACCTCGGTGCCATCGGTGTTAAAAATGCGATAACTAAAATCAACGTCGGGACGCATCGGCGGCTCAACCACAAGCAATTGATCAAAACCCACGCCCAAATGACGATCGCCCAATAGTTGCACTAAATCCTTGGTCAACTCTAAGCGCTGGGTCACCAAATCGATGACCATAAAATCGTTGCCCAGCCCATGCATCTTTGTAAATTCTATTAGCATATCCTTGTTATCCTATCCTATTTTTATGTATGCCTTATATTAGCACGCTGTCCGGTACAATCATAATTATCACCGCTATCGGGTGCCCTTTTATATAGCCCGCTCTAAATAACAAAAAAGGTATTTATATTAAGGTGCGACTGCTAGAAATTTTTTTGCTTGCTGTGCCTACGCCGACAGCGGCTGCGAAAAATTCTAGCAGCAGCACAGCCGCATTTTAAAACATATCGACGATGCCGCTATCACTGCCTTACTTTGACCATAAAAAAACCCATTGTCGTTATCACAATGGGTCGTTTTTAATCATCAGTCTTTAATTATCAGTCTTTATCAAAAGTCACCGTCTTGTTAACGGGCTATTTATCTTGCCACAACATTTCATCAGCATATAAAGCTTCAAAGGTTTCACGTTTGCGAATCAGCTGGTGATGATCATCCGCCACCATCACTTCGCTAGCGCGCGGACGAGAATTATAATTGCTGCTCATGGTAAAGCCATACGCGCCGGCGCCAGTGATGGCTAACACATCGCCCGTCGAGAGCGACAATAAGCGGTTCTTTGCTAAAAAGTCACCGGTTTCACAAATTGCGCCAACGATGTCCCATGGCTGCGTACCGTCAGTATCGATGCCGTTTTTAGGCAAAGTGCTTGGAATCACCGCCATTTCTGCTTGATATAACGCTGGACGTATCAGGTCATTCATTGCCGCATCGACAATGGCAAAGTTCTTATGCTGCGTTGGTTTTAGCACATCAACTTTGGTTAATAGTACGCCAGCATTGGCAACGATACTACGGCCCGGCTCAAAAAATACCGTTAAGCCAAGCTCGCTTAATTTGGGCAATAACGCTTGCGCAAACGCCTCGATAGATACGGGCGTCTCATCGATATAACGTACACCAAGCCCGCCGCCCAAATCGATATGACGCAGCTCGATACCTTTAGCACGTAAGCTATGTATCAGCTCAATCACTTTATCAAGTGCCGCGACAAATGGCGCAACTTCTGTCAATTGCGAGCCAATATGACAGTCGATACCAACGATATCGATATGCGATAGCTGTGCCGCTTGCTCATAAACCGCAACGGCAGCTTCATGGGCGATACCAAATTTATTGTCTTTTAAACCGGTTGAGATATACGGATGGGTTTTGGCATCGACGTTTGGATTAACCCGCAATGAGATTGGCGCAGGTTTATCTAGTGCTTTTGCGACTTCGTTAATTAGCGCCAATTCACTAATTGACTCGACGTTAAAGCAGCCAATACCTTGGTTAAGCGCATATTCGATATCGCTAAAGGTTTTGCCCACCCCTGAGAATACCACGCGGTTAGCCTCGCCGCCTGCTGCCAACACCCGCATCAACTCACCGCGTGAGACGATATCAAACCCTGCGCCTGCTTGCGCCAGTACGCCAAGGACGGCAAGGTTAGAATTGGCCTTTACCGCGTAACAAATTTGGTGCGCTAGACTGGCAAAACTAGTGCTATAAGCCTGATAAACGTCTAAAATCGCTTGTTTTGAGTACACATAACACGGCGTACCATATTGTTTCACCACCTCATCAATACTGACTTGCTCCATATACAGCGACCCATCGCGATAATCGAGCGCGGACAAATGGGCGGTTAAGGCTTCAGGATGCACATACAATCCCTGCTCAGTTTGGGTAGTGACGGTATCGTCCGTTTGACGCTCAGAATGACTCATATAAATATCTCTAATTTCATCAGGTTAAGGTAAACATTAAACTTTTGGCTAAACTTAAACGCTTTGAGAAAGATTGCTTTTTAATAAAAGTTAGTTTAATAAAAATCAGTAATCATTGGGATCGTCACTTGGCTCAGGCAGTACGTGCTGCTGCTCTAGGTAGCGCTCTTTTTGATAAGCATCATCGTCGATGCCAGCAAAGGCGGCATCTTGCGGATGACTGGTACTCTCAAGCCTAGGTGCCCTGTCTTTAACCGTTTGGCTGCTGGATTCTGTTAAGTATAAATCGCCTTTTTGCCCGCAGCCTGCCAATGCGGCTGTACCTATCACGAGAGCCGCGACCATGAGCTGATAATTAGAAGGTTTGGCAATAACGCTTAAATTAGTGCTGTTAAAATTTGAGGTACGGCGTATAGTAAACATAAAATGGCTAACCTTTCATCTTGCAGTGGTTTGCAGGCGATAACAATCACTAATAACAATCACTATCAGCGAAAATAAGGCTGCAATCGGGAAAATAGGACAATTTTTTAATCATAGCATTATTCGGTAAAGCTGTGCGCCTCCTACCTCTGACTGACGCATAAATTTATTGGAATTAGTGACTGAGGTAAAGGTACGCCCTAATCCAAATCCAAATCTTATCGTTATCGTGGTATCAGCTTTAAAATATGGTACATTATAGTTAATCTTTGCAGCTGTAATGCGGCGCTAGTATGTGTTTTATCAGCCCATAAAAGCTATAAATTTTATCGGTATTCATCAACCTTTAAGAGGCTTTAAAAACCCTGCAAACCCAAAAATGATAAAAATGAACAATAAAAATCAGCGATATGATTGTTGCGTACGTCAGCTGTTTGGCATACGCCAGCAAGGATATGGCTGGTTTTTGTGTATACAACCGGTGATAATCGATGTCGATTCATCACTTAGCAATCATTATTTACACATCTCCACTGACAACATAAAATCTAAGGATAGAGTATGAGCGCTGGCGTAACCACCACTTTTAATAATAACAACTCTGACACATTAACCCTAAACAATCCCACTTTAGTCCTCAACTGCGGCTCCTCTTCCATCAAATACGCTTTGATTAGCGATGACGATAGCACCCGTATCACGGGTCTGGCAGAAAACCTAGGCCTTGACACCGCCCGTATCAAACACACGACCTTAAATGGTGAAAAGTTAGAAATCGCCATTGCTGGTGGCCGTCATGAACTTGCCTTAAAAAAAATCCTTGAGTTACTCGCGCAATATAAATTTATTGCCGTTGGTCACCGCGTGGTACATGGCGGCCGTGAATACTCAGAAGCCGTGCGGGTCGATGCGCACGTCTTAGAAGAAGTAAAACGGCTAAAAGTGCTGGCGCCGCTACACAACCCTGCCAATGCTTTGGGCATCGAAGCGGTGCAAGCCATTTATCCTGAGATTCCGCAAGCAGTGGTGTTTGATACCGCTTTTCACCAAACCATGCCGCCCGTTGCTTTTCGTTATCCGCTCCCAAAAGTGCTTTATGAGGAATATAAAATCCGTCGTTATGGCTTTCATGGTACCTCGCACGCTTATGTCTCAGAGCGCGCCAGTGAGATTACCAATGCCAAAGGGCCGCATGGTTGGTTGACCGCCCACCTAGGCAATGGTTGCTCAGCCACGGCTGTTTACGATGGTAAAAGTCTCGATACCAGTATGGGTTTGACGCCGCTTGAGGGGCTAATGATGGGAACGCGCAGCGGCGATGTCGACCCAAGTTTACACATTCATCTCAAACGCCAACTAGGCATGAGCTTAGAAGAAACGGATAAGATGCTCAATAACGAAAGCGGGTTGCTTGGCATCTCAGGCCTGTCAAATGACTTGCGGACCATCGAACAAGCAGCTAATGAGGGGCATCAAGACGCACGGCTTGCGATTGAGATGTTTTGCTACCGCGTCGCCAAATACCTTGCCAGCTTTAGCTGTGCCCTACCTGACTTTACCGGAATTGTCTTTACGGGCGGTATCGGCGAAAACTCGGTGACCACGCGTGCACGTATTTTAGAGATGATGCCGCATTTTGGTATCAAAGTAGATGCCGATAAAAATGCCAGCTTGGTCGGCGGCCGTGAAGGCTGTTTTCATGCCGATGATAGCAGCATTGAGCTGTGGGTGGTGCCAACCGATGAAGAATGCCGCATCGCCCAAGAAACGCGTCAAGCGCTGGGTTTATAAGCTTTTGGTTTATAAAGCTGGATTTTATAATGTTAAATATACAATAAAAACCATACCCTGCTATAAGTAAGCACGATATTTTGCTTATAGCGCAAGGATGATAGGCTCTTTAACAGACACACCCTTTAAAAATAGAATAAACAGTAGGATACATTATGCAAACTTTTTTACTTGTGCCCATCAGTCGCGGTATCGGTGTGACGTCAGCGGCGTTGGGTTTGATTCGTGCTTTTGACTATAACGGTGTCAAAGCGGGCTTTATGAAGCCATTTTTACAAGACGATACCTTCGATAAGCAAAGCAGTTTAGACAGCTCCAGCGCCCTAGCCATGCATGCTTTTGGCCTTAATCCGCCCAAATCAATCAGCCGTCAGCGCGTTGAGCGGATGCTGGGTGATGACAATCTTGATGACTTGATGGAAGAGGTGGTCGTTAATTATCACACCCTCGGCGATGACTACGATGTGGTCATTTGCGAGGGCCTAGTCTCAACGACTGAGACCTCTTATGCCTCGCAAATCAATCGCGCGATTGCCCATGCCTTAGATGCCAAAATCATCTTTGTCAGCACTGCAGATACCAGTAAACCCGCCTACCTAGCCGATAAGCTCGACGTGTATGCCCGAGAATTTGGCGGCGTTGCCAGTGATCGCACGTTAGGCTGTATTTTGATGCGTATGCACGATTTGCCAAATGTACAAGCCACCATCGAAAATCAAATGGTCGCCCCCGGTGAAGCCATCGTTCATTTAGACGAAGGCTTTATGCAAGAAGTTCAGCGTCTATCACCATATTTTAATACGGAGCAGTTTCGTATCATTGGGGTTGTGCCCTTTAGTGACTCGCTTTCTGTGCCTCGTGCATGGGACATCGCCGCTGAACTTGATGCCACATGGCTAAACGTTGGTGAAGCAAAAACGCGCCGTATCACGCGCATTAGTTTGACGGCGCGCTCGGTTGCCCGCGTTGATGAAGTGTTTAAACGCGGCACGCTTGTCGTCGTACCGGGCGACCGCGATGATTTATTATTGGCCGCAGGGCTTGCCTGCATTAACGGTATTCCTTTAGCAGGACTGGTGTTAACGGGCGGGGTGCTCCCAAGCCCAACGGTCACTGAGCTTTGGCAGTCAGCACTAAAAACCGGCATTCCTGTCATGAGCGTGGAAAGTGACAGCTATGAGACGGTACAAAGCCTTGTGCACATGAGCTCTGAGATTCCAAGCGATGATACCGAGCGCGCCGAAGAAGTGGCGCGCTATGTCGCCGCGCATTTAGACCTTAACTGGATTAAAGAATATTTTAGCCACGAGTATGAGACGCGCCTGTCACCTTCCGCATTTCGGCATCAAGTGGTCAAAAAAGCGCAAAGTGCCAAAAAACGCATCATCCTGCCAGAAGGCTCCGAGCCTCGAACGGTCGAAGCCGCGTGTATTTGCCAAAGCCGCGGTATCGCCAATTGTGTGTTGATTGCCAAGCGTAGCGACGTTGAGCAAGTGGCAAAAAACCGCGATTTGGTGTTGCCCGACGGCATAGAGATTATCGACCCTGATACCCTTGATATGGATAAATATATCGCCGCGGTGGTCGAGCGCCGTAAGGGTAAAACCAATGCCGAAGTCGCGGCTGAGTATCTAAAAGACACCGTTTATCTTGGGACGACCATGCTACAGATGGATGAAGTCGATGGTCTTGTTTCTGGGGCGATACATACCACGGCCAACACCGTGCGCCCAGCCTTTCAGTTGATTAAAACCGCGCCGCAGTACTCGCTGGTATCGTCCGTGTTCTTTATGCTCTTACCAGAGCAAGTGGTGGTTTATGGTGACTGCGCCATCAACCCTGACCCGAACGCCGAAGAACTCGCTGAAATTGCCATTCAATCGGCGCAATCGGCGGCCGCCTTTGGTATCAATCCAAAAGTTGCGATGATTAGCTACTCGACAGGCTCATCGGGCACAGGTGCTGACGTCGAAAAAGTCATTCGCGCGACCCAAATCGTCCGTGAGCGTGCGCCGCATCTCGCCGTCGATGGCCCATTGCAGTATGATGCTGCCTCTGTGATGAGCGTTGGTAAACAAAAAGCGCCCGACTCACCCGTTGCTGGGCAAGCCAACGTCTTTATTTTCCCTGACCTAAACACGGGGAACACCACTTATAAAGCGGTACAGCGTAGCGCCAATGTGGTCAGTGTTGGACCAATGCTGCAAGGTTTAAATAAACCCGTCAATGATTTATCGCGCGGGGCGTTGGTCGATGATATTATTTATACCATCGCTCTGACTGCCATCCAAGCGCATAGCGACGCGATTTAATAGCATTAAGCGATGGCGTTACGTTACGCTGAATCACTCTATATTTAACCGACTATCATCATGATGGTCGGTTTTTTATTGGCTGCTTCTTAGTAAAGGTAAGCGCTTTTGATACCATGAGCCTACTTAGCAGCTCGCAATAATGCTATAGTTTAGCTAAAGTTATTTAACCACAGCGCCCAGCCGCAGCGCTTTTACTCATTTATGTCTAATTCTACCGCTAATCCTTTTATAAAAAACCCTGCGCCCGCCATCCGTGCCTATTTGGGCGGCTCATTTGACCCCGTGCATAACGGGCATTTACAAATGGCGCTCTATGTTTATCAAAGTCTACTGCCGATAGCTAAGTTACAACAGCGCGAGCTTCAGGTGTCATTATTGCCCAATGCGCGCTCGCCGTTTAAAGAGCAAAGCACCGATCCTAAGCACCGCTTGGCCATGCTAAAGCTGGCCACACAAGGCACGCCCCTGCACATTAACGAGCTTGAACTGTGGCAGACGCCGCCGGTCTATACCATTGATAGCGTAAAAACCTTACGCGCCCGCTATCCGCACGATAGCTTGATATTTATCATGGGCATGGACAGCGCGCAGAGTTTGGATAAATGGCAGGATGGGTTGGCGCTCACTAATTATGTCAATTTATGGGTGTTTGATCGGCTTAGCACTGCTGAAAATGACAGCCCTGCTAACGGTAAAAATTTTGATAACAATAAAAATCCTGATAAAAATAAACCGCATGTTGATAAAGATTTAATGACGCAAAACTCTCCTACTCTGCAAGCTCAGCTCCCCATCCCATTGCAACCCTTAATCACTGATTCAGCTACTGACCTTGTCACGCCAGCTTTGCGGCATTTAACAGACCGCAGCAACTTGAAAAACGCCGCTCAAGGACGCATTTATATAGACCCGCGCCCTGTGGCAGCGATATCGAGCACCCAAGTTCGCCAAAAGCTGCGCGAGCAATGTCCGCAAATCGCAACTTTACAACCAATAAATGCTATCATTAACCCGACTGCACCCAATTCATTTGCTAAATGGCTAAATCCCGCCGTTTATCAATATATTATCGCCCATCAGCTATATTCTGCTGCCCAATTCCGTTAAAATCGCCTTATACGTTTAACTTTACCCACTTTATCCATTTGCCGCAAAAAACGTCTGCCTATCTACCTATATGCTAAGAGGCTCGTTAATGCAGGCAAAATAATGATTTACCATTTTATTTTTAATATTTATGATTGAAGAGATAACTATTTATGACTAATACCATGACTGAAGAACGCTTAAAAGAATGCTTAGCGGTAGTCGAAAACACGCTTGACGATATGAAAGCAAAAAATATCACCGTCCTAAACGTAGAGAATTTAACGGACGTGATGGAGCGCATCGTCATCGCTGACGGTACCTCAAAACGCCACGTCCGCGCGATGGCGGACAGCGTCGGCGCTGAAGTCAAGCAAGCAGGTTTTATGCCACTTGGCCGTGAAGGCGGGGCAGATTCTGACTGGACATTGATTGATTTGGGCGCTGTTGTCGTACACATGATGACGCCGCAAGCCCGCGAGTTTTATGACTTAGAAGGTTTATGGTCTTCGCCTGATCAATTGGCTGAGCTGGTCGCCGTGCCGCGTGAAAAGAAAACCGCCGGTCGCCGCAATAAAAACAAATAAGCCTATTTATTGCCAACACTGCTTTATAAAAAGACCAGATATTTATTCTGGTCTTTTTTTGTTTAAACAGTAGCATTTATCAACCTTAACGTACTAATAAACTTTAAAAGGCTTACTCCATACAATCGGATGCCTAATTAAGCTAAGATAAGATAAGATAAGACGCATTATGCATAACAGTAATGACAGAATTACTCGCCTAAAAATCGTTCTATAGTTAGTTTATTTAAAACCGATACCGTGCGACTGGAATAAATTTTTCTTGCTTGCTGCTATCACAGAGGCTACGAAAAATTTATTCCAGTCGCACAGGATTACTGGCGTATCGCTTTTATTTTAAACCGGCTATAAATTAGGAAACCCCATGAGCATAGAGCAAATAGCATCTTCTAGCCAAAAAAATAGCGCCGATTTCAATCAACCTTTACCGCTGCATATCGCCAATTTAACCTGCGTGCGCGCGGGTAAAGCCATGCCGTTTGCCCGTGAGCAGATGAGCGCCATTGATAAAGCACCCATCAACGCTCCTGTTGCGGTCAATTTTATGGGCTTAACTACCGATGAACAAGCTGACCGACGCCATCATGGCGGCCCTTTAAAAGCGGTGCATCAGTTAGCAATAGCGACCTATGACAAGATTAACGCAGAGTTTGGTTTAAAGGTACGTGTTGGCACGCTTGGTGAAAACCTAACGACTGCGGCGGTAAACGGTTTACCAGAGATGGACGAGTCAACGGTTTGTATTGGCGACGTCTTTGAATATGGTAGGCACTATGACGATATTGACACTAATGACAGTGTGCAATTACGCATCGTGCAACCGCGCCGCCCGTGCTACAAAATCAATGACCAAATCGGCCAGTTTAAATTTAGTAAAGTGCCAAATATCGCCTCTTGGATAACCAAACAAGGTATCGCTGGCTGGTATTTCGAAGTGGTTCGTGACGGTATGATTAACACTGATTTATCGGTTTATTTAATTGAGCGCCCCTATTCTTTTGCGACGCTGAAAAGGTTATGGCAACTGGCTAATTCAAAAGACAAATTTGACGCCGAGGTCATTGAGCCGTGGCTAGCGGTTGAATGCTTGGAGGACAGCTGGAAAACGGCTTTGGCGGAAAAGATTAAACAGGGTTAAATACTACAAGCTTTAAACCATCAATATAAACAAGATAGTGAGAGTCTTAATATGAGCATTTATACCCTAGAGGATAAGCAGTTATTAGCAATTAAGCCTACTAACTTTGTCATTGAATCTATTTTTGAGCGAAATGATTTACAGGAAGCTTTTAAAAATAATATAGATATTATTGCTCCTAATTGTTTGGTGATTGCGGAAGAGTTTGCTGACTGGCAGGGCTCAAGAAAGAGAATTGATTTATTGGCTATAGATAAACAAGCAAATTTAGTTGTTATTGAGCTCAAAAGAACTGAAACAGGCGACCATATGGAGCTGCAGGCTTTACGTTATGCCTCTATGATTTCTACCATGACTTTTGAGGACGCTATAGAAGTATTTCATAGATATAAACAAAAAAACGGTTGTCCTAGCTATTCTTTAGAAGAAGCAAAGAATGAAATTGAATATTTTGTTGAGGTTAATATTGATGATTCAGGTTTCGCAGAAGACGTTAAAACAATTTTAGTATCGCAAGACTTCTCTGTTGAATTAACGACTTCAGTGATTTGGTTGAATGAACGTAATTTAGACATTACTTGTATGAAAGTACAGCCATATAACGATAATGGAAAAATACTGATTGATATTCAGCAGATCATCCCTTTGCCCGAGGCAGAAGATTATCAAATTAAGGTAAGACGTAAGTTGGATAAGAAGCGAGATATACGTAAAGAAAGCTCACGAGATTATTCAAAATATCGTTTTAATGATATGGAACTTGGTAAAGGTAGACTTGCCTTAGAGATTATTAAACATCATTTTAATCAAAACCCAAACAAACCCATCGAAGCTTTAATCCATGATTTTGTTAACATTCCTCACTCTCAACCTATTATAGAAAGTTTAGAAGCCGCTAAAAAAGCTGCAAAAGATACAGGTAGAGCCAGATACTTCACATATGCCAATGATATTTTGACAACAAATGATGGCGCTCAATATGTCGTATCGAGTCAATGGAGTAAAGATAATATCGAAGATATGATTGAAACTACTAACGAAGTACTCGGCTATCAAATCAAAAAAATCTCAACTATGGATAGCCCAGAAAAAAGAAAAATCAATATTAAAAACTATGAAATTATTCAGTTGGAAGACTCAACAATTCTTGTAAGTAAAGATGGCGCAGAAGTAATTGCTAAACCTGTCTTAAGAGAGCTTTGTAGTCAGTTCAATGTTGAGCTTAGTAACAATAATGGCAATGAGAAAAACACTCGCAGTTTAGGTAATGAGCTTATCAACGCTATCGAACAAACAAACCTTATAACAAAATAACAAACATCTAAAACATTATACTTAACCTGTTTTATAGTCCTCTAAATCAGAGCATTTCATGGCAAAAAATATCTTTTTAGCATTAGCAAGTGCCTTAACGCTGCCTTTAATTGGCTGCGTGACCACGCATAACACTCAAATAGCAACCTCCGAGCCTTTCGTTATTGATAGCGAAACCTACCAAGCTACGGGTAAAAGTGAGCGTATTAAAACCATTATCCTGCATTATACGGTGAGCAATAATGCCCGCGCTATCAGGCTTTTGACCACTGGGGACGTCAGCGCCCATTATCTGATTTTAGATAATAACGATAATAAAATTTATAACCTAGTACCCGAAAGTCAACGCGCGTGGCATGCTGGCAATGGCGGCTTTGCTGGTAGAACGATACTCAACGATACCTCTATCGGCATCGAGATTGTCAACCCAGGCATCAAACCTGAATATCGAGATGCCTTGAAAGACGGTGCGCTCGACTATCATCCTTATGAGCACTATGTCGACTTTAATGAGTTGCAGATTAAAAAAGTGGCGCAGCTGGTACAAGAGTTGGCGAAAAGATATAATATCTCAGCAAAGAATATTATCGGTCATGCCGATATGGCACCCTCGCGTAAAATCGACCCCGGGGCCAAGTTCCCGTGGGAGCGATTGTATAAGGAATACGGCATTGGCGCTTGGTATGATGAATTTGATAAGCAGTTCTTTATGAATCAAGGCGCGTTTGCAGCGGCAACGATACCCGAGATTAAGCAAGCGTTTCGCGATTATGGTTATCAAATCAATGACACAGACGCATGGGATAAAGCCAGTCGCAATGTCGTGTATGTCTTTCAGTTACATTTCCGACCGCAGCAGCCAACGGGTGAGATGGATTTGGAAACTTATGCTATCTTAAAGGCATTAAATAAAAAGTATGCTGGTCGTGATGACTTTTATTAACAGATAAAAATATCAGGAGACATAAGCCATGAGTAACTCTCAATATAATGATAAAAATGAGCAAGACGAGCTACAGAAATATCTAGAAGAAAAAGCGAGACAAGAGCATGAGCAAGAAAAGCAAAAAGAACAAGAGCCTGAGACGCTCTCTGCTTATGATGCTTGTGTGCTAAGAGAAAGCGCTAGGGTGAAGGAGTTGATTGCTGAGGCTCAAAGAGAGGTTAAAAGGGGTTTAGATAAGGAGTAGTTGTGCCACAATGTTTTGAATAAAGATTTCATTATTATCGTGTAAACTTAGATTTACTTCTCAAATATATCTAAATTTTTGATACAAAATACTGTGGGAGAACATAGTGATTATCAAATTCCCTAAACAAGAAGATGAGCTAAAAAAGATGATTGGAAGCATGGCTAAAGAATTAAAAAAAAGTCATATCTCTCAGCATGATGAAGAACAAAAAGGAAAAACCTACGAAAGACTCAAAGAACATGTTCCAATACTAGAAGATGAAATTAAAAAAATCATTGATTCTTTAAAAACAGATATCATAAGTTGTGATAGTAGATATATTTTAGAGTATTTTGGTTTCATGTATAACCTTTCATCAGATGATTCAATTGATCAGGACTTGGAAAAACCTAGAAGCTTTAAACTAGATTATCTACTTAGCCTCATAACTTCAATTAGTACGTCGAACGATCAAGAATGTAGCGATGATATTTTGGAGAAAATCACTGCATCTCTTGAAGAACTAGAAATGAAGTGTATTGTGTATTTGATGCTAACAAGTGACTATAAAGGTGAGCCTAATCAAACTAAATTTATTCAATCCATGCATCATATGATTGTTAGAGGAGATTCTTTTTCCGAACATAAGGTTCAACTATGCAAGGAGTTATTCTCAAAATTCGATTCAATATTACTAGGTGAGTATGGTCTCACTGCTAATAAATTAATCGATGGACTTGTTAACATTGCTAATAACCCCTTAACAATTTTAGAAACTCAAAAGCTTTATTTTGATGAAATGAAAACTGCACATCGAAATTTTATCAAAAATCTAAGTCACTTGAACGGTGAGGAGCTAGCTCAAGGTTTTGATACATATAGAGAATCTGCCTCAGTATCAGAAACAAACGAAAAACTTCAGCAAATTTATGATAAAACTGGAATATCATTTAACGACTCACTGTTTGAGATTAAGGACACAGGCCTACCTGAGAATTTATTACAACTGCTCAGTATTGAGTTAGGAGACAACACTAGTTTCAAGAAGGGTAAAGTAGCATATTTCCCTACTAATAACTCTCTTATCTACGATAATCCCTTTATCCGTATAGACGATAAATACTACTGTTTTAACTTAGCTTTAATCTACAATTGCTTACATAAGTTAATTGAAAATATCTTATTAACTATTATACCTCCTCAAAAACAGCAGAAAAGCTACTACAAATTAAAGGGTGAGTATTTAGAAAGCAAATCTTTAAAATTATTTGAAGAGATAATGCCAGATTGTCGGGTGTATGAGAACTTGAAATATGGTATTGATGATGAGGTAGATGGAATTATCATTTACGATAGCAATCTCTTTATTATTGAATCAAAAAGTAATAAATTTACTTTAGAAGCACAGCAAGGTAATGTAGATAGAATTAAAAGAAATATTAAAGATATTGTTGAAAAAGCTTACCAACAAGCAATTAGAGCTAAACACTATATACTTTCAAATAAACTGACTGATTTTAGAGATAAAAATAAAAGAATAGTCTTAACTATAGATAATACTAATATAAATAATATTTATCTAATTAATACTACTTTAGAAC
>NZ_DHYG01000039.1 GCF_002414005.1 Psychrobacter sp. UBA5136 | reverse complement strand
TTTCGAAGTTGAGAGTGGGGTTAAATTGATTAGACTGCATTATCCAATAAAAAGTCCACCGCTGCTGCGGCATGAATAGTGGTGGTATCAAAGACTGGAATCGGACTATCTTGTTGCTGAATAAGTAGTCCAATTTCGGTACAGCCTAAAATGACGCCTTCTGCGCCTTTATCCGCTAAATCTTGAATCACCTGCTGATAATGCTGGCGTGAGCGCTCAAGTAACTGTCCTTGGCATAACTCTTCATAAATGATGCGATTTACCTCTGCCCGCGCATCGGCGTCTGGTATCAGCACTTGCAGGCCTGCATCAATCAAGCGCTGCTTATGAAAATCCTGCGTCATCGTAAACTGCGTACCAAGTAGCGCAATTTTGGTTAAACCTTCTCGCTTAATCGCCGTCGCCGTGACATCAGCAATATGAATAATTGGCAAGTTAGTTGCAGCTTGGATATCAGCAATAACGTTATGCATCGTATTGGTCGCAAGAAGCAAACCTTGCGCGCCAGCCGCCTGCAAGCGTTTACCGCTATTGGCCAATATTTCGCCCATTTCATCCCATGCGCCTTTAGCTTGTAGCGCTTCAATCGGTGCAAAATCGACACTATGAATCAATAAATCCGCTGAATGCAAATTGCCCAATCTCTTTTTTATACCTTCATTTATCAGGCGATAATAGCTTTCAGTACTCTCCCAGCTCATGCCGCCGACGATGCCCAACGTTTTTTGTTTAGCGGTTGCTTGCGAAATAGACATTTTTTATCTTATCCTTCTGCCGTTCATTTAAATACAGCTTATTTAAATACAGCTCATTTAAGTATGGTTATTTTAACTGGCATTGCAGTTTACTTAATTAATTAATAGCGCTTAAAATTAGCAAAACATGAAAACTGAATGATAACAATAAAATAAGGCGAACATTATGATTGATAATAACCATTTTACCTCGTCCCCATCACGCGCTATCATAGTCGCCGCTAAACATTAGCAGTGCTTTACCTCATCCTCTCTCATCGCAAAATCACGTTTATAGCAGCAGTCAAACGTGGCGCTTATCATGCAGGACAACATACCGTTATGGCAAAATTTCCTACCGTCAGAATACGCACGCGGCGCAAATACTATCGGCTGATTTTCACCTTTTTAATGGCGCTGATGATGTCGACGATTATCTCGACGGCTCTGCTACTGATTAACGTAGGATTTGTCGAAGGATTTTTTACCACCTTATTTAATTCTTGGAAATATGCCTTTGTCGTCGCATGGCCTAGCGCTTACATTTGTGCCTATTTAATCCAAGAGCATTTGCTGAGCCGGATTGAGTTTTATTAAACAATCTCAACCTTGTTTTTTAAGCAAGCGACTCTATGGTCTAAAACCCCTTCTAATACAGGTTCTATTTGAGCGCATTCACTTCCTGCTATCGGGCAGCGGGTTCGGAATACGCAGCCCGATGGTGGATTGATCGGACTTGGCAGGTCACCTTCTAATAACTGAATGGTTTTACTACGCTCAGCGATAGGATCAGGTAATGGCACAGCAGACATCAATGCTTGGGTATAAGGGTGAGTCGGATTGCTATACACAGCTTTGCCTATACCCAACTCGACAGCGTGTCCCAAATACATGACCAAAACTCGATGAGCGATATGTTTAATGACTGATAAATCATGAGCAATAAAGATAAGTGACAGGCCCATTTCTTGCTGCAGGTCTTGTAATAAGTTGATGACCTGCGCTTGAATAGAGACATCAAGGGCAGAAACCGGCTCATCACAAATGATAATTTTAGGTTTTAAGATGAGCGCACGAGCGATACCAATTCGTTGACACTGACCACCAGAAAACTCATGTGGATAGCGGTTAATCTGATTCGACAGTAGCCCAACCTTTTTCATAATGGCGCGTACTTCATCCTGAACGTCAGACTTTTTCATTTCTGGACAATAAGTCCGAAGCGGCTCTGCGATGATATCACCTACCGTCATGCGGGGATTGAGCGAGGCCAGCGGATCTTGAAAAATCATTTGAATGTCTTTGCGTTTTATTCTCATGGTCTTTTTGGAAGCGCCAACTATCTCTTCGTCGCCGAACTTAATACTGCCAGAATTGGCACGAACTAAGCCGATAATCGTCCTAGCCAGCGTTGATTTTCCGCAGCCAGACTCTCCTACTACCCCTAAAGTTTCACCAGGGAACAGCTCAAACGATACACCGTTTACTGCCTTTAGCGTGTCAGGTTTTTGCCAAAAGTTGGTGCCTTTTTGCTTAATATTAAATGTAGTATGGACATCTTGTACTTGCAATAGTGGAGACCGAGTTTGGTTTTGAGACATACCTGTGTTTGCTACTGTCATGTCCTAGCCCTCCAGCTTTGATAAGTTATTAACGTCCGTATCTGTTGTTATACTCTTTGCCGCTACTTCTGAATCAATCATTTGTATTTCAGGGTGCCAATGGCAAGCGCGTTGACGCTCGTTAGGTAAAAACTCAAGTGGCGGCGCTACTGTACGGCAGATATCCATGGCGTGTGAACAGCGCTCATGAAAAGGACAGCCGGTTGGCAGATGAAGCAAGTTTGGCGGGCTGCCAGGAATGGTCGCAAGCTTACCTCTATCATCGTCAAGACGCGGAATTGCTTTTAACAGTCCGATAGTATACGGGTGAGAAGGTGCGTAGAAAATCTCTTCCGTTTCGCCATACGCCATCGTACGACCAGCATACATCACCAACATCCGATCACAGATGCCAGCCACTACACCCAAATCATGAGTAATCATAATGATAGTGGTACCAAAATCGCGCTTTAGCTCATTTAATAGCACCATAATTTGCGCTTGAACAGTCACATCAAGCGCAGTCGTAGGCTCATCAGCGATAAGTAGCTTCGGGCGACAAAGCAGCGCCATCGCAATCATAACCCGCTGACGCATACCGCCTGAAAACTCATGCGGATACATACCAATACGATTTTTGGCCTCAGGAATTTTGACTGCATCGAGCATTCGCACCGATTCCGCCCAGGCATCCTTTTTACTCAGCCCTTTGTGTAGTATCAAAACTTCAGCAAGCTGATCCCCTATTTTCATATAAGGGTTGAGCGAGGTCATAGGATCTTGGAAGATCATAGCGATTTGCTCAGCACGTATTTTATTCAAGGCTTTTTGCGATAATCCTAGTAGCTCATTGCCTTCAAATTTTACAGAACCGCTAGTACGACCGTTTTTTGCCAGCAGTCCCATAATAGCGAACGCCGTCTGCGACTTACCAGAACCTGACTCACCGACGATGCCTAACGTCTCACCCTCATGCAGGTTGAAGTTAAGGCCATTAACGGCGGTCACTAGGCCATCTTCAGTTGTGAATTGCACTGATAAATCTTGTACCGATAATAGGCTATTTTCTTGCTGAGCTTGATTGTTAAGCGCTGAAACAAAGCCTACTTTATGGACAGTAGAGTCTGTTTTCTGAGGTGAACCATTTATGTGTTGAGTTGTCATAGTCTTGCTCTCTTAGCGATATTTGACTAGCGGTCTTTTGGGTCAAACGCATCACGTAGACCATCGCCGATAAAGTTAAAGCAGAATAAAGTAATAACCAAAAAAGCGGAAGGAATCAAAATCTGCCAAGGGGCGACTTGTAACGTCTGAGAACCTTCTTGCAGTAATGCTCCCCAACTGGTCATCGGCTCTTGTACCCCAAGCCCCAAAAAGCTTAAAAACGACTCAAACAGAATCATCGTCGGCACGAGTAAAGAGGCATAAACCACCACCACTCCAAGCACATTAGGGACGATATGACGCAGAATAATATTAAACCCTGATACCCCTCCTACATGCGCTGCTTCGATAAACTCTTTACTCTTTAGGCTCAGTGTCTGACCACGAACGATACGAGCCACATCAAGCCAAGACACCAGTCCAATAGCGACAAAGATTAAAATAAGGTTACGGCCAAATATAGTCACTAGCAAAATCACGAAGAACATAAATGGAAAGGCGCTTAGAATCTCTAGAAAACGCATCATAATCATATCGACTTTACCGCCAAGATAGCCTGACGTTGCGCCATACACTGTTCCGACCAATACTGCCACTGTGGCGCCAGCGATACCAACCAATAAAGAAATACGGCCACCGACTGCGGTGCGCACGAGTAAGTCTCGACCAAGCGAGTCAGTACCGAAATAGTGCTTGTTTTCTATCGAAGGCGCAGCTTGCATAAAGTTCCAGTCGGTTTCTGCGTAGCCGAAAGGTGCGATCATTGGCATAAATATGACAAAAATACCGACGAGTAATAAGATAAAAAAGCTCGTCACAGCCGCTTTGTTTTGATAAAAACGGCGCCAAGCATCTTGCCATAGGCTACGGCCTTTAATCTCTTTAACAGGCAGATTCATAGCCTCGGTTGGCTGGTCTACGAGAAGGCTCATAGTCGTCCCTTTAGTAATCTAATTGATAATCTGATGGTCATTTTGAAGTAGTCAGTAAGCGCAACAATGCATGTTGGCCAGCCATTAATACTGAATTTTTGGATCAATTATCGCGTATAAAATATCGACAATCGCATTAAAGGCAATCGTTAATACCCCGACCAAAATGGTCAAACTAAGTACCACACCGTAATCACGGTTAAGTGCGCCATTCACAAACAGCTGTCCGATGCCAGGCAAACCAAAGATAGTTTCAATAACGATAGAGCCGGTAATAATACCCACAAAAGCGGGACCTAAGTACGATATCACTGGTAGTAATGCTGGCCTAAGCGCATGCTTTATAACGATTTTGCGCATGGGTAAACCTTTAGACTTGGCAGTGCGGATATACTGGCTATTCATAACCTCAATCATCGAGCCACGCATAATTCGAGCGATACTAGCGACGTAGGCTAATGCTAGAGCAGTGACTGGTAATATGAGGTTGCGTAGAGCGCCATCATTCCAGCCGCCAGCAGGCAGCCAATGCAAGAGAATCGCAAAGATAAGTACCAATAACGGTGCCTTGACAAAGCTTGGTATCACAACCCCTGTCATCGCAAAAGCCATCAATATATAATCAAGCCACGAGTTTTGCTTAAGCGCTGCGATGATGCCAAGGATTAAGCCTAATACCAATGCTAATATAAAAGCATACAAGCCAAGCTCCATCGAAACGGGAAACGACTGTGATAACAACTCGTTGACGGTATAGTCTTTATACTTAAATGATGGCCCAAAATCACCCAAAGCCAATTGTTTTAAATAATGGGCATACTGTAACCACATGGGATCATTAAGATTGTACTTAGCTTCGATATTGGCCAGTACCGCGGGGGATAAACTGCGCTCAGAAGTAAAAGGACTTCCTGGCGCTAATCGCATCATAAAAAAAGACACGGTTATTAAAACAAACATAGTTGGAATGGCTTCCAAAATACGCCGAAAGATGAGCTTTAGCATAAGGCCTCTTTTAAGGTTCCTATTATAAGGATGCCTATTTTCAAGTGCTTGTTTTCAACGTAGCCTTGCTACGTTTTTAACTCAAATAAGTAAGCGCTATAAGTCAGAATCCGTCTTCTTTATAGCGTCCACTAGGGTTTTAGCTATTTACTTATTAATGCTTAGCAATAGAGATATCTTTACCTTGCCAATTACCTAAAGGATCTTTATCTGAGAAGCCGATAACATAAGGTTTGACTAAACGAGGGCTAACATAATGATAGATGTTAAGTAGCCCCATATCTTGATCAAGCTGCGCTTCCGCTTTTTGATACAAGCTTGCACGCTGCTCAGGTGATACACCCGCTTTTAGCGTTTGCGCCATCAGACTGTCAAAATTGGCACTAGCATACTTGCCATAGTTGCCACTATTATCAGATTTGGCGATATTCAAAAAGGCCGAAGGTTCGTTGTAATCAGCACACCAACCAGCTCGAGCAATTTGATAATTACCATTTCGGCGGGTATCAAGATAGGTTTTCCACTCTTTATTAGTCAAAGTCACATCGACGAACCCTAGCGCTTGCTTCCATAGTGAAGTGGCTGCTACCGCTACCTTTTTATGGTTGTCATTGGTGTTGTAAAGGAGCTCAAAGGCAAGCGGATTATTTTCGTTATAGCCTGCTTCATTCAGCAGTTTTTTGGCCTCTTTAATGCGCTTCTCTTTGTCCCAAGTCGACCACTCTGGGGTATTTAATACCTTTCCGTTAGTCGCCTTAGGGGTGAGCTGATAAGCTGCCGTTTGGCCTTGACCGATCACTTTGTCTGCGATGGTATCGCGATCTAAAGCTAAAGCTAAGGCGCGGCGTACTTTTGGATTATCAAAAGGAGGTTTGACGGTATTAAACTCATAATAATAAGTACAAAGATAAGGTGAGATTCTGAGCTCATCGCCGTTTTGTTTCTTCAAGGAAGCAAATTGCTCGGTTGGAATTTCATTATAGGTGACATCGACTTCACCGGCCTGATAGCGCGCTACATCGGTAGTGCTAGAAGGAATTGGTAGTATCGTGATGGTATCGAGTTTTGTATTGGCATCGTCATAATAAGAAGGATTACGCGTCAAAACGAGTTCATCATTAATCTGCCATTTACTGACTTTATAAGGTCCATTGACCACAATATTGCTAGGGTCTGTCCATTTATCACCGAAAGCTTCGACCGTTTTTTGATGGACAGGCTTGACTGAGTTATGAATCAGCATGTCTGGAAAGTAGGGAACGGGCTCTGATAAAGTCACTTGCAAGGTTTTATCGTTAATCGCCTTTACACCAAGCGTATCAATACCAGCCGCGCCTTCAACGATTTTATCAGCACCAACTACTTTGGCATCAACTAAATAGCTTGAATAGGGGGACGCGGTATTTGGATCGACCAGTCGGCGCATGCTATAGACGAAGTCTTGTGCCGTGACTGGATCACCATTTGACCATTTAGCATCACGCAATTTAAAGGTCCAAACTTTATTATCGGTACTTTCCCACTTGGTTGCCATTCCTGGTATCGTTTTGCCATCTGCATCTGTGTTGGTCAAACCTTCAAATAACTGGCGACCAATGTTAGATTCAGGAACTCCAGATACTTTATGGGGGTCAAGCGACTCAGGCTCTGTGCCATTATTAATGACCATCTCTTGAGTGTCCGCTAATACGTTTGGATCAATATTGGCTGACGAGCTGGCATTATTATCAGTTGCCGTATTATCACTACAGCCTGTCATAAACATAGCAAGAGCGAGAGAAGTGGGTAAAAATACGGTAGTGCGAAGAGAAATAGGGTTGAGGCTCATATGGCATCCTAGCGGGAAGAAGACAGGCCGTTCGCCTCGTCTTTTATTAAGTCCATTTAAGTTTAGTGTCTATTGGTTATGTTGTTAAAGGTCTAAATCAGTAATGACTTATGCCTAAAATTCATACAGTACAGAAAACTATATTTAACAGTAATAATAAAAAAAGTTATCAATGTCAACAGTATTTGGACTCATATCCATAGTGATGAACAGGACATCATTCTAGGCCTGATGATATAAATAAGTAAAAAAGATTAAAAAATCTACGAATTTATAATTTTTTGCACAGATTTTATGCTTTTTATCATAGAAACTTACCACTCATCAAATGGCTATTTTGATGTTACTAATTGTATCCGGATTTTATTCAAGCTTATTAAAACTGATGGGTGTCTTCATTTAGTCCGTTTGATCTACTCTTAATAAAGACAACGCTATCTTATAAAAAAAGCTAAGATAGCCTAAAACTGTTTTTAATCAGAGGCGGTCATGAGCCAATCACGGCGTACTATCGAGCAGTTACTACAGCAAGATATCTTACCTCTTAAAAATGCCGAGGCAGCAGCAACATACTTAGAAGTCTATCCTAGCAAGCGCATGTGGTTAGAGTTTTTTGATAAAGCGCTGCTGATTATTGGCGCGGTAGCACTGGTCTTATCCCTAATGTTTTTTATCGCCTACAATTGGCAACACATGGGCAAGATGGGTAAATTTGCCTTGGTAGAAGTAGCGCTGGTGATTACCATCGCACTTTACGTGACACTGTCTTTTAGGCCACTTAGACAAAATAGGCAGTTTAGACAACGATTTCAACTGATTCGTCAGCTGTTATTGCTTATCGCTAGTATTATTACAGGCAGTCTGCTGGCGCTATTTGGGCAGGTCTATCAAACGGGTGCGGATACATGGCAGCTTTTCTTTGCTTGGGCGCTATTGATTACGCCTTGGGTCGTGATTGCACGTTTCCCTGCGCTGTGGCTGCTGTGGCTTGGGCTAGTCAATGCTTTTTTGCTTCTTTATTTGAATGTCGCCAATCTGCAATTTATCAACCATAACGTGCAAAATGTCTTTCAAGTAGCCATCCTTGCGCTATTTAATCTTGGGGCATTTTATAGTTGGCTGATTGGTCTCGATAATAAAACGCCCTTTTCCACTCCCCATTTGTTTCATCGTGTTATCCCTAAAAAATCCCCTGCGCAAATAAACAGTGCTCAAACCAAATCCAATTTGCACTGGAGCACTGATGTTGTCGGTTTATTAACCACGTTTTTTATCACCTATTTAGCGATTGTCACGGTCTTTGATAATGGCGATATCTGGACAACGTCTATCGCTATCGTCTTATGGTTAGGTTGGTGCGGCTTTATGCTTTGGCAGTTTTATCAGCGCCGTGTTGATTTGCTTATGCTGACTTATTTATCATTTTCTGTCATTACTGTGGTGATGTTTTGGGTCAGTAAATGGTTATTGCATGACTTAAAAACGGCTGGTTTTTTGATATTAGCCTTGCTACTTATTGCTATGAGCTCGGCGGCAGTCATGTGGCTAAGTAAAATTACCCGTGTCAAGAGCGATGATATTGCTTCTTCTATCATTAAGGGGAGCAGTGATGAACAATGTATCAACCATAACGAGAAGCAGCCCGAGATTTTGCTATTACAACAGCAGGGACTCATCGATACGCAAAATGTCAGTGATAAGCTTTTAAATAATGCCGCATCTGCAGCGCGTAGCCCTTGGTTTATCAGCTTACTTTTTGGCATGAGTGGTATATTAGCTAGCCTATTTTTTATCGGATTTTTAACCTTATTATTAGACAGCACCGGTTTGCTAGATAGTACGCTAGCGGTATTTATTATTGGCGCACTATTAAGCATTATTGGCGGATGCTTACTTTATAACGCGCGTATACGCCACAGCCCTTTTTGGAGCAGCTTAGCCTTTGCGATTACGCTAGCAGGTCAAGGTTATATTGCCTACGCTTTACTGGCGAGTGAGATGGCAGAGCCACTCAATATACTGCTATTGCTCCTTGTACAACTGTTTATGACGGTTGTAATGCCCAATTTTATCTATCGTTTATTGAGCGCGACCTTGGCTTTAGTCTGCCTATTTTACTTATTAATTTACTATCACTTATCCGAAGTCAGCTTAGGATTATTGGCATTGATAACCAGCGTTGCTCATTTACAACGCTATACGCTCGCTGCTTTTATTTCACACAAATGGCGCGCCCGCTTTTTTGATATTAGCCGTGCTATTGGTTATGCAAGCGCCTATATTTTGCTCCTTGTTTCCGTCTATTTTATCGCTGCTGAATACGGCAATAGCTTTGATAACCTTAACAGTTATGGTGAAGCCTTTAGCTATAACTACTACCTAGCACAAGGGCTATTAACCCTTGCCAGCCTGTATGCTGCTTATCTTATTCTTAAGCGCTATCACATCAAATTACTACCAACAGCGGGACTACTGATTAGCGCCGCGATTATCATCCTTGGCGTGGCCTCCATTTATGTCTCAGGCTTATTGGCCACTAGCCTTATTATCATTATCGCCACTGCCAATAGCCAACGCGTGCTCTTAGGACTGGGCATCATTGCCTTGGTCGGTTATATTTTTTGGTATTATTATCAGCTTGATACCTCTTTATTGCTCAAATCTGCCTCCATGCTTGTCATCGCTATCGCGCTATTACTGCTGCGCTGGCGGCTTATTAAAAGCTATTTTGCGCATATAAAACCAAGTGCTAGCGACAATCAGGAGCGTCTGTCATGAACAATAAAATTTTGACCAAACGCTTGATTGAAGACGCACCAAATGGCCACTGGCTACAAAAACCAGCCGTCACGATTATTATTGCCCTCCTTGGCTTGGCGCTCGTATTGGGGGTAGTGACGAGAAATATCGCAAAATACGAAAACCATCTTGCGATTGGCGATACGGTGTTATTAGCACTCGCGCCCGTTGATCCGCGCGGCTTTATGCAAGGCGATTATATGACGCTTAGCTATGCGCTAGAGCGTGATGTATTTGCCGCCTTAAATAAAGACCCTGGTAGCTATCCTACTAATGAGGAAGGTTATGTGATTGTTGCTTTAGACAAACATAATGTCGGCCAGTTCGTGCGCTTAGCGGCTAATAATCGAACAGCCGATCAGACAGCTAATGAGCCTAAAAATCTAGCCTCTAATGAGATGGCTATTTATTACCGTATCCGTAATGGCAGAATGCAACTGGCGACCAATGCTTTTTTCTTCCAAGAGGGTCATGGCGAGGCTTTTACAGCAGCAGAATATGGGCTGTTTCGGGTCAATGCTAAAGGTGAGCCACTATTGACCAACTTGGTGGACAACGATTTTAAAGTCATTAGTCCAAATCAAACTGCTACAAAACAGACTGCTAATAGTGCCAACTAAAAGCTGCTAAATTATCGCAGTCAACCTTCCTTAACCAAAGTAATATTGTGACCAGTTAGCAGGGTTTGTTATGGTTAATGGCTGCAAATTAATTCGCTCGTTAAAAAATATTTGAAAAAACTTAACAATTAAAAAAAGGATTTATCATGCGTAGTGCAACGTATAACGAATTTGGCAAACCAACAGAAGTCTTAAGCCTTGGCGACCGTCCTATCCCAGAACCAAAGGCGGGCGAAGTCCGCGTCAAAACCATTCTTGCCTCCATCCACAACCACGACCTCCTCACCGTTCGCGGTCAGTACGGCTTTAAACCTGAGCTGCCAGCCATTGGCGGTAGCGAAGCGCTTGGTATCATCGACGCCGTTGGTAGTGATGTTAAAGACTTAAAAGTTGGCCAACGCGTTGCCGCAGCTAGCGTGCAAGCAACGTGGGCGGAGTATTTTGTCGCCTCAGCTGATATGGTCTTTGCGGTCCCTGATAGCTTAAAAGATGAAATGGCGGCGCAATTGATTGCCATGCCGCTTAGTGCCTTGATGCTACTAGAGTTTTTAGAAATAAAAAGCGGCCAATGGTTGATTCATAACGCGGCAAACGGTGCGGTCGGCAAATCGCTTGCCATGCTAGCGGCGGCGCGCGGCGTAAAAACCATCAACGTCGTACGCAGTAGCGAGGCCATCAAAGAGCTTGAAGCGCTTGATATCAAAAACAATGTCAATACCGAAGATGACGACTGGAAAGCGCAAGTAAAATCCATCATTGGCGACGATAAAATTAGCGCGGCGGTCGATTCTGTCGGCGGCGAGAACAGCGGTGAGTTATTATCACTGCTCGGTCATGGTGGCACATTTGCCGCGTTTGGCGCGATGTCGGGCAAACCTATGATGCTAAATCCGACGCACTTGATTTTTAAACAAGCCACCGTAAAAGGCTTTTGGGGCAGTAAAACCAGTCAGGAAATGAGTGTCGAAAACAAACAGCGTTTGATAGACGAGCTGATTGAACGGGCGACCAGTGGCAAGCTCCATCTGCCTGTGGAGGCGGTGTTTGATTTGGCGGATATCAAAAAAGCGGTCGATGGCAACTTGCAGTCAGGTAAAAATGGTAAGGTATTGCTAAAGCCTTAAGTTATCTAGCACTAAGCTTAGACGACGTTAACTAAAAACATTTCACTAAAAACATTTCACTAAAAACAGGAAAGGATCTCATCATGCGCAGCGTAACTTATAACGAATTTGGCAAACCCTCTGACGTACTTCGTATCGAGGACCGCCTTACCCCAGAGCCAAAGGCGGGCGAAGTCCGTATCAAAACCATTTTATCTTCTATTCATAATCACGACCTCATCACCATCCAAGGCCAATATGGCACCAAACCCAAACTGCCTGCGCTCGCTGGTAGCGAAGCGGTTGGTACGATCGATGCCATTGGCGAAGAGGTCGATAATTTAGAAGTCGGTCAGCGCGTGGTGGCAACTGGCGTCGAAGGCACATGGGCTGAGTACTTTACCGCGCCTGCCAGCAGTGTCCTCCCGATACCTGACGCCATTGATGATGAAATGGCATCGCAGCTTATCGCCATGCCGATGAGCGCCTTGATGCTCATTGAGTTTTTAGAGCTTGATGCTGGTCAATGGCTCATCCATAACGCCGCCAATGGCGCGGTTGGCGAGTCACTGGCAATGCTAGCCGCCGAGCGCGGTATCCATACCATCAACGTCGTGCGTAGTAAAGACTCTGCCGACGAGCTGACCGAGATTGGTATCACCGAAAACAACGTGGTGAGCGATGATGACGACTGGAAAGAGCAAGTTCGCCGTATCGTCGGCGATGGCAAAATAAGCGGCGCCGTCGACTCTGTTGGCGGTCAATCTGGCGGTGATTTATTATCATTACTTGGCCATGGCGGTACGATGGCAGCCGTAGGCGGGATGTCGGGTCAACCGCTCGCCCTTAATCCGACGCATCTGATCTTTAAGCAAGCAGCTATCAAAGGGTTTTGGGGCGGCGCGCTGATGCAAAAGATGGATGCCGCCAATAAAAACCGTTTGATGCAAGAGCTTGTTGAGCGCGCGGCTAGCGGTAAATTAAAGCTACCGACAGGCGGCACTTATGGCTTAGATAATATTAAAGAAGCGGTCTCGGGCAAGGTACAATCGAGCAAAAAAGGCAAAATATTGTTAAAGCCATAAGACGTTTTTTATAAACTCCTGCCTGCCCATATTAAACCATAAGCAGGCAATACCATTTTAATGAGGAACATTGTTATGGCTAACAACTCTCTTGTCTCTAATAATGCGACCTTTAAAGCTTTGGTCGTACGCGAAACCAGTAACGGCGAGTTTAAAAAAAGTATTGAGCAGCGTAGCATTAGCGATTTGCCTAAAAATGACTTGCTCATCGAAGTGCATTATTCATCGTTAAACTTCAAAGATGCGATGTCGGCATCAGGAAATAAAAGAATCACCAAGCACTATCCACACACGCCTGGTATCGACGCGGCGGGCGTGGTGATAAGCGATAAGTCTGGTACATTTACGGAGGGACAAGAAGTCGTGGTCTTTGGCTATGACTTGGGCATGGATACCGATGGCGGCCTCGCTCAGATGATCTCTATCCCTGCCGATTGGGCGGCCGAGTGCCCGTCATCGCTCACATTAAAAGAAGCGATGATTTATGGCACGGGCGGTCTTACCGCAGCCTTAAGTGTGCAAAAATTAGAGAAAATGGGCGCAAAACCCGAAGACGGTCCAGTCGCGGTGACGGGCGCAACGGGCGGCGTTGGTAGTATCAGTATCGCGATGTTAAGTCAGCTGGGCTATGAGGTCATCGCCTTCTCTGGCAAACCCGAGCAAAGCGATTATTTAAAATCCTTAGGCGCAAGCGAAGTCCGTCATCGCGATAGTATTAATGACATCGGTGATAAACCTGTCGGTCGTGAACTATGGGCCAACGCCATTGACACCATCGGCGGCGATTATTTGGCCAACTTGCTAAAACAAACCAAAGCTGGCGGCGCAGTCACTTCTTGCGGCTTGGCAGGCGGCGCTGAGTTTACGATGACGGTACTGCCGTTTATTACCCGCGCGGTGTCGCTACTCGGTATCGATTCGGTCTATATTCCGCTGGCTGATAAAAAAGCCATTTGGCAACGTGTCGCAACCGACATGAAATTGCCTAATCTTGAGAAGTATGCCGAGGAAATTACATTAGAGCAAACACCCGAATACTTAGATCGCTTTATGACAAGTAAGACGGTTGGGCGTTATGTGGTGAATGTGCGGGGTTAGTTTTGGTTTAAAGAATAGTTTTTTATGTGATGGCAGTGCTCTTTTTTAGAGCGCTGCTTTTTTAAAGCTTTCTCTTATATATCTTTTACTTGATTAAGGAATATCATGCTTCATACTGAAAACCCAAATATAAAACAATTTTTTCCACTAGTTACTGATTCTCTCGCTAAAGGTATGGATGCCTTATCTAATGGTGATAGTAACTATAATGCTTCATCCATCGAAATATATGCTCAAACTATTTTTTCAAGAGTTTATGAAATTGATAACGCTTTAAAAAACATGTCGATCACAATGGAGTATTTGCGCAAAAAAAACTATGAGGATTCAGAATATAATTTTTCTGAGCATCATGCTCATCATATTGAGAACTTCTTACTTAGATTAACTAGTGTAGTGGATCGCTCGTATAAGCTAGCTGGTTCAACCATTATGATGGAAAGTGAGCAGATAGAGAAGCAAGGTAGCAACGAGAAAATTTATAAAAAGCTATTAGGTATATCTCAGGCTTCAGCTACTATCTTAGAAAATATGAGAGATACAATAAAGGATCTACGAACACCTAGAAATAAAGTGGCTCATCAGGCTGGCTTTTCTAGTAAAAATTTATGTGTTTTACAAGCTATAGAGAATGCTGGAATAGAGTCTATCTCGGTAAAAGAAATTACTGATATCATGTCTTACGACAAAATCAAAGAAGTAGTAAGTCATGAGTCTATTGAGCAATATGAAAGCGTATTACTAGCAATAGATAAGTTAGTAACAGATCTAATTAATAGTCTACCATTTCTATATACTGATTTATTACAGAGCAAGTCCCCTGTCAAAAATTAGCCTTGATATAAAAACCAGATCTACTACTCTACCCAATACCAACTTGGTGCAAAAAAATAAGTGACCAGTATGGACATTGCTAATAGCAATATACCAACACCGATTGCAGCTACCCAAGAGGTGCCACCTTTTTTAGCCAGTTGCGCTCGCACCATATCTGGATTCGCTGTAGAGTCAGTAGTCTCTTTAATTTGTTTGACGCTATAATCAAAGTAAAAATAATTGCCCAAAAGCCCTGTCAATCCAATCCATATCCCCATGAATGCGTAATTAATTGAATCATTATAAGAATCTGCACCCAATATCTGCATTAAAATTAAATCAATGACAGTAATCGCAAGCATTATAAAAAAAGCGAGCTTATACATCTTGCGGTAACACAACCAAAATACGCCAAAGAGAAAACCTGCCAGATTAAAACTGTGAATGCTCGAACCATTATTATTGATTTCTAAACGTGGCTCACTGTCCTTAAACCACTTATCACGATAATAGCTATCGTACTTCTCACCCACAAACGCCGCCAATAAAGTATCAGCATTTTCAGAACTAGAAAGTGAACTGATTTGCGCATCTTTAGAAATATTAACTGGATTTAGCGGCGGAGGTGTTTGGACTTTGTTATCAGAAATATAATGGACACAATTTGTACAGAATATAGCCTCGTTTGAATTTTCTTGACCACAATTATTACAAAGCATCTTATTCCTTAGTTTTAATGAGAGGTGATAACTTTATTTTGATAGGTATAATAACCAATTAAAGTTGGCACTATTATAAGCGCTAAAAACAAATGTTCAATAAAAAAATAAAATGTTGAAGATAAAAATTTTTTTGCATAAAAAAACACCCAATCAAGTTGAGTGTTTTTTTTATGTCAGCTAAAGGCTAAGTGGAGATTACTCCCACTCAATCGTCGCAGGTGGCTTACTCGACACATCATAAGTGACGCGTGAGACATCAGCGATTTCATTCATAATGCGATTTGATACCGTCTCGATCAAATCATACGGCAGATGGGCAAAGCGCGCGGTCATAAAGTCGACGGTTTCAACCGCACGTAGCCCAATCACCCACGCATAGCGGCGGCCATCACCGACCACGCCGACCGATTTGATTGGTTGAAATACCGCAATTGCTTGCTTAAGAAGGATTATTTTTTCTTCTTTTCGGCTCGTTTTTTCTCGATCAATGCTTGAGCCGTATCATTGCTCTCCCACCATTCACCCATATCTTGCCAGTAGAAATATGCCTGCTCCTTACCACCTATTTCCATACCATAGCTATTAACAATACCACGTGGCCTAGGATGGCGTTTTTTGAGTATTTCATGAGCCACTTCAGGCAGCACTTCTTTACCTGCTTCCCAAGCTTGATCGGCTTTATCCATCTTACCTAGATAGCAATAAGCGAGGGCTTTACCAAAGGTGGTATTAGCGAGCATATCTTTTGGATAGTTATCACAAATTTGGATTATTTTTTGATAGTCTTCAGTGAACATATACCACTCTACCAACCATTCACGAATGCCCAAATTGTCATTAGGACAAACTTGTATTAGCATTTCTCCCTGTTCACACGCCTGCTCAAAGCACATATTGTCGGCATAGACATTTGCTAGCTGGAATAGCGCTCGCAAAAAGGGACGGTTCTCCATAATGCCCCAAGGCAGCTTACTTTTTTGCCAATTGAATTTTTTGGGAAAGTATTCTAAATAAAGTCGCATACATTCACGGCTACTTAATAAGGCTAAAAAGCTATCGCCATGCTCTTCACATAGAAAAGCTAAGTTAAAGTAAGCATCAGGGTCATTTATACTTTTTAAAACTAGAAATTGCGCAATATCACGAGCCACTTCATAACCATCACGCTCCAAAGTCATTTGAATGACCTGAAATGAGGTCGGCGGCTGGTCGTTAAAGTCTTGCATAATTTCATCTTGAAATTTAGTCATGACTTCGTTCATGATGTCATCAATATCGCGGCCTGCTTTTACTTCTGCGTCAACGAAATTTTCTACTTTGTTTTTTAAAAGGCTACTTTCATTATCGCTAGCTGATTTTTTGTTAGGAAAATCAATAACCGAATCTTCAAACATCCATTCATCTTGACCGACATGAATTAATTTCATAGACTATTGCTCCTTTTTGCGTCCTATTTTTATATCACATTACAAGAATGTGAGCTATTCCCACTCAATCGTCGCCGGTGGTTTGCTTGACACATCATAAGTGACGCGTGAGACATCTTTGATTTCATTCATAATACGGTTTGATACCGTCTCGATCAAATCATATGGCAGATGGGCAAAGCGCGCAGTCATAAAGTCGACGGTTTCAACGGCACGTAGCGCAATCACCCACGCATAGCGGCGGCCATCACCGACCACGCCGACCGATTTAATCGGTTGAAATACCGCAAACGCTTGCGCGGTCTTATCATACCACCCTGAACGCTCCAGCTCTTGCATAAAGATCGCATCGGCAAGGCGTAAGATATCGGCGTATTCCTTTTTGACTTCGCCAAGGATACGCACGCCCAAACCTGGACCTGGGAACGGATGACGGTAGATCATTTTCTCTGGTAGGCCAAGGGTGATACCGAGTTTACGCACTTCATCTTTAAACAAATCGCGTAATGGCTCGACCAATTCAAACGCCAAGTCATCTGGCAGACCGCCGACGTTATGGTGGCTCTTAATCACGTGCGCTTTACCTTGGTGCGATTTTGCTGATTCAATAACGTCAGGGTAGATCGTTCCTTGCGCCAAAAACTCGATGGCTTTGCCGTCACTTTGCGCGCTGATTTCGCGGGCGCTATTGGCAAACACGTCGATAAAGGTTTTACCGATGATTTTACGTTTGGCTTCAGGGTCTGACTCGCCTGCTAAAGCATTTAAAAATAAATCTTCGGCATCGACGCGGATGACTTTGACGCCCATGTTCTCGCTAAATACTTGCATGACCTGATCGCCTTCGTGCAGACGCAGTAGGCCATTGTCAACAAACACACAGGTCAGCTGATCGCCAATGGCTTTATGCAAAAGTGCCGCAACCACTGAGCTGTCGACACCACCTGAGAGACCGAGCAATACTTGCTTGTCACCGATTTGCTCTTTGAGCTGCGCCACACGCATATCGATGATGTTGTCTGGCGTCCAGTCACCGGCGCAGTCGCAAATTTGATGCACAAATCGACTTAGCAGCGCCTGTCCTTGTAGGGTGTGCGTGACTTCAGGATGAAACTGTAGGCCATAGTATTGTTTGTCATCATTGGCCATAATGGCGATCGGGCAGCTTGGCGTGCTGGCGATGATATCAAAACCTTGTGGTGCTTCGATGACCTTATCACCGTGGCTCATCCAGACGTTTAAGGTGGTCGATTTGTCTTCACTGACGCTATCTTCGATACCACTAGTCAGCTTTGAATGGCCATTGACATTAATCGTCGCCGCGCCAAATTCATGGATTTCGCTGGCATGCACCTTGCCGCCAAAACGATCCGCCATCGCTTGCATACCGTAGCAAATACCGAGCACTGGCACGCCTAAGTCAAATACGGCATCGTTGATACGCGGGCTATTTTCGGCATGCACGCTTTCAGGGCCGCCCGATAGGATGACGCCCTTAGCACCAAAATCCGTGATGCGCTGGCTGTCGATATCATAAGGGAACATCTCACAAAACACCCCAGAGTCGCGCACACGGCGCGCGATAAGCTGGCTATATTGCGAGCCAAAATCAAGAATAAGGATACGGTCTTGCTTGATAGTAGGTATTGCAGAAGTGGCAGCGGCAGTGGTCATAAATCGATGTCCATCAAGAAAAAATTAGTGCCCTATTTTAACAAGTTTGCGCGCATTAATGGCTATTAGATGGTTAATTATTCACGATTTTTGGTCGTTATGAATGGTTATAATACCAAACCCAATAA
>NZ_DHYG01000002.1 GCF_002414005.1 Psychrobacter sp. UBA5136 | reverse complement strand
CCTTATCCCGAACTGGGGTTACTTAATTTTACTTTTACGACTTCTGCTATAAACAGCAAAACAATTGAGATCAGCTGACCTTATTAACCACTTGTAATGGCAAATGCTTCATGGCTTGCCCAACAATCGACCAAGGCAAGCTTGGTACGCAAGCTTCGTCTACTTCCGCCTCAATCGCCGCTACAATGGCCTTTGTACCTGTTTCGGCATCAACTTCAAACGGTAAAGGCTTGGCGTTTTCATTGATTTCTGTGCGCACATAACCTGGATAAATTGTAGACACCTGAATGGGCAGTTTGGTTAATAGCATATCCGCACGAATGCCCTCTGCTAAATGCGCCAAGCCCGCCTTACTTGCGCCATAAGCGGTCAAATGCTTAGGCAAGCCGCGCATTGCTGACATACTTGAAATCACAACTAAATGACCGCTATTTTGGGCGCGAAAAATAGTCATCGCTGCCTCACATTGGGCGAGCGCTGAGATAAAATTAATCTCAACGGTTTTGCGATTAGTATCAAAGCGCCCTTTACCGATACGGCGGCTATCGCCAATACCTGCATTAACCACCACGCGATCGATGTGGCCAAAATCCGCCGCGAAGGCATCAAATACTTCAAATATCGCCTCATAGTCGCTGACATCTAAGACGCGGTATTCAATGCGGATATCAGGATACTGCGCCGATAGCTCGGATTTTAAATTTTCTAAACGATCAGTACGGCGGGCACAAATGGCCAAGTTATAGCCAAGTTTGGCAAACAATCGTGCCATGCCCTCGCCCAATCCTGAGCTGGCGCCAGTGATTAAAATTGTTTTGCCGCGGCCAACCTGCTGCTTATTTAAGCCTTTAAGATAGCGCGCTGGCTGAATGGCACTAATTAACTGGTTTTTACGCTGTTTAGCGCTGTTGGTGACCAAACCTGTCAATGCATTTTTCATAAACCATCCTGTTGGTATCAATGTTTAGTAACAAAGTTTAGTAGCGATGTGAGATAACGTCGCGAGCTAACGTCGATTGCCTATCATAGCGCAAATCTATAGAGTGAGTTTAGCAGTTATACTCTAAACTAAATACTCAATCTATTTAAAGCACCCTAGCATTAAATCATTTTGTCGCTAACAATCCTGAGTTCTAACGCAAAAAAGCGGCTACCCGTTTACAGTAACCGCTTTAGCACCATTTTAATTATCGACTTAATTCCCGTTTTAATGTTTTGCCAGCGACTTTTTTAGCGCCATGTCACAAAGCGTTTGCCATCAGCAAATAAGTGGCTGTATTCGTTTAAAGACAACAACCGCGCTCTCTGCTCTTTTAGGGTAACAGAAGTCACGCCTGTATTGACCAAGCTTTTATTGATTTGATAGGCAGTAGAGCTACCTTGTTGCAATAACTGCGCGGTGATAGCAGCGATGATACCGCCCGAAGTAAAAACAAGCACCGTACTATCACGGTCTAACTGTAACTTAGAAATCTGTAGACGTACTTGCTCAAGCGCTTGTTTTGCGCGCTCGCTAAATTGCAGCCAGCTCTCGATATAATCGCTGTCATTTTCGCCCGCATGCCAGCGCTGCATTGCTGTGTCGAACAACTCTGCCAAACGCACTACTGGCACCTCTGCTTTGGCAATCTCAGCGGCAATTCCCACGCGACTGCCAAAAGCAGGGTTCGATTTTATGAGTACATCTTTATGATTAAACTCATCAAATTGTGGCAGTACATAGCTATCAGGGTCATTTAGATTGATAGCAGACAGGCCCGCCATGTCGCTATCGGTGCCAACAGATGACTGATAACTCTCCCAAAAATGCCGTGCAGAGTCTTGCTGCCTGACCAAACTACCGGTAAAAATCGCATCGATTCGGCGTTGGGTCGTGGCATAATGTTGACCCAGCATTTGCGCTTGAATACTGCCGAGCTCTGAGAGTTGATCGTAATTCTCTTGCCCAAATGACGCTTGGCCATGACGGGCTAAAAGTATGGTTGTCATAAAACATTGCCTTATTAATCGTACTTTTCTAATTTTTTAGACTTAATAAACTTATGCATTTAAAACGTCTATTCTTCAGCTTTAGAAGACTTTTTTCCAAAATAACTCTTTGGCAAAATGCCTTTGATAACCGTTTGAATCGGACTTGGCAGTTGCTCAATCATGGCAGCATCGACGCCCATATCTTGCAAGTGCGGCTGCACGTGGCTCGTGAATAACGCTTCGCCTTCATACTGAGCAATCAGTTTTAGACATTTGGCATGTAAGACATGAACGATAATCCAAAAGTTTTTAAAGGCTGGATTAGTAGTTTGTTTATTATAATAACGATAGTAAATCTGCTGCACGATACCTGCGAGACGAAATAGACCAAACACTTCATAAAAAGTCCAGTTATCTATCTTAAGGCCCGTCTTTTTAAGGTAGTAGTCCACCACTTCATCGCGGGTCATCATACCTTTTAAGTGTGTTGGCTGGCGGCGTGATTGCTGCATGATGATGTTATCACCTTCTTCAATCCAGTACGCTAAAGCGCTGCCCAAATCCATCAAAGGGTCGCCAAGGGTTGCCATTTCCCAATCGAGCACGCCGATGACCTTGGTCGGATCGTCAGCCGCCAAAATCACATTATCAAAGCGCCAATCGTTGTGAATAAGGCAGGTTTTACTATCGGCGGGCGTGTGCTTGCCAAGCCATTGACGCACTAAGGCAAAGCTTGGCACATTGGGCGTTTTGGCTTTGACATAACGCTTATCCCAGCCCGTCACTTGGCGCTCGCAATAGCCCTCGCCGCGACCAAGATTTACCAAATCAGGATGCTCGGTATAATCGACTTCATGCAATTCAATCAAAGCGTCGATGACATTGGTACATAAGGCGCGCGTTTGCTCTGGATTTAAATCAACGCCTTTTGGCAAATTGGCGCGCGGAATGATGCCTTCCATACGCTCCATGACATAAAAATCCGCGCCAATAACGTCTTCCTCAGTACACAGCGCGACCATTTTTGGCACGTATGGGTAAGCATCTTTTAAGGCTTTTTGAACGGTATATTCGCGTACCATATCGTGCGCTGATTTGGCTTTGGTGCCCTTTGGCGGACGGCGTAAAATCAAATCTTGCTCTGTGCCCTCGCCGTTATATTGCAAACGATAGGTCCAGTTTGAAGCGCCACCAGAAAATTGCGTCACCGTTGGCTCGCCTTTTATATCAACGCCTTGCTCGCGTAGCCAGTCGCTGACTGCTTTGGCGTCAAGCTCTTCGCCCGCGCGCACTTCGCCGCCTTTGTCCAAGACTTTATTTCGTGTTTGATTATCAGTAGCGCTGCTGTTGGCATGGTTTTCAGTTGCCATAAGACATTCCTTATCGTGTGGTCGTTTATTTTTTACAAGTTATTTGTTGGTTATAAAAGCTTAAGAGTTAAAAATTCACTATCAAATAATCGATAGTGAATTTTTGGTCATATAATTTAAATGATAATTTAGCAGGGTTTTTAGGGCGTGTCCTAAGCTTTAGCAGGTTTAGACGAGCGGCTAAAACCTTGACGCTTCAATTCTAATTTGGCAATCATGGTTTTATGGACTTCATCGGGACCATCCGCTAAGCGTAGCGCCCGTGCTTGCGCAAAGAAAGCGGGCAACATCGTATCTTGGCAAACGCCCATGCCGCCATGAATCTGAATCGCCATATCGACCACTTCTTGTAGTACCGTTGGGGCAACCACTTTAATGGCAGAGATTTCAGTCAACGCTGCTCTGGTGCCCTTCGCGTCCATTTTTTGCGCCGCATATAAAGTCAGCAGGCGTGCTTGGTCAATTTTAATACGCGCGTCAGCGATACGCTCAAAGTTACCGCCCAGCTGTAGCAGTGGCTTGCCAAAAGCGGTACGCTGCATCCCGCGCTTAACTGCCAATTCTAAAGACTTTTCGGCAGCACCAATGCAGCGCATGCAATGATGAATACGGCCTGGCCCTAGGCGGCCTTGCGCAATCTCAAAGCCCATACCAGGCCCACCGATAAAGTTATCAACGGGCACACGTACATTATCAAAGCTAACCTCACCATGACCATGCGGCGCATCATAATCACCAAATACTTTTAACATACGCTCAATATTGACGCCCGCGCTCTTAGCAGGTACCAATACCATCGAATGTTGATGATGACGGTCTTTATTTTCATCAGGGGTATAAGCCATGACAATCAACACATCAACCGCCGGGTCACCAAGACCTGATGACCACCATTTGCTACCATTGATAACAATCTCATCGCCATCGACGACAGCCGTCGCTTGCATATTGGTTGCATCACTTGAGGCAACATCAGGTTCAGTCATACAGAACACCGAGCGCGTCTTACCTTCTAATATAGGCGTGAGCCACTTGTCTTGCTGCTCCTTAGAACCATAACGCCATAACAGCTCCATATTGCCACTATCAGGGGCATTACAATTAAAGACATAAGGCGCAAGCAAACTGCGCCCTGTCAGCTCGGCAATCGGTGCATAATCAGTAACCGACAGCCCAGCGCCCAGTGTGTCATCTGGCAAAAATAAATTCCATAAACCCGCTTCACGCGCCCGCTTTCGTAGGCTCTCATACTTTTCTGGCCAGTGCCAATTTTTCCAATTACCATCAGGGTTTTGTGCATGACATTCCGCCCAAAACTGTGCTTCTATTGGTTCGATTTGGGTTTCGATAAATTCTTTGACTTTGGCATACATGGCCTGACCATGTTCGCTGGCGCTAAAAATTAATGTATCGCTAGACATAGCTGACATCCTTTTCTTTGCTGATGGTTAATGACTTTTATAAAATTCACATCGAGATTTTATAAAAGTTTTATAGTGTACGTACGTATACTCTGTTCTGTATGCCACATTTATAACACAGCATTTAGCAATACACAGCAAAAAAGGCGCGACCCGCTAGGACACGCCTTTTACAAAATACAAACAAAGTAAAAAATATAAACAAATGTACAAACTCTTGTTTATTAAGAAATCACAAAATAAGCAAGGTTATTTTAGGATATTTAATCGGCTGTTTAGGTCAAAACGTGCCAACGCATCGGGCAATCTATCAGCCGCCATATTTACCGCGGCTTCTGCCGCTTGTGATAAACCCAATTTTTCTGCCAGCGTTGGTTTTTGGCGTGAATGCAGCGCGTACACCTCATTATCTTCCATACGTTCTAAAATGTAGCTGTCTGAGGTTTGTAAGCTATCAACTAAATTGAGTTTGAGCGCATCTTCACCATACCAATGCTCACCGGTGGCTACTTTCGCAACATCCAATGTTGGACGGTAAGTATTGACGAAATGCTTAAATAACTCGTGCGTTTGCTCAAGCTCTTCTTGATATTTGGCGCGGTCTTCGGCGTCATTTTCACCAAATACCGTGACGGTACGTTTGTAGTCGCCTGCGGTAAACATCTCGTAATCGACGTCGTGATTTTTTAGCCATTTATGAAAGTTTGGTAATTGCGACACCACGCCGATTGAGCCAATCACCGCAAATGGCGCGGCAACGATATTGTCAGCGACGCAGGCCATCATATAACCACCGCTCGCCGCGACTTTATCGACACAGACGGTGAGTTTTAGACCGGCATCTTTTAAGCGGGCCAATTGAGCAGCTGCCAAGCCATAGCCATGAACTAAGCCGCCGCCCGACTCTAGGCGCACGACGACTTCATCGCCTTTATTGGCAGTGCTGATGAGGGTGCTGATTTCTTCGCGTAAATGCTTCACCGCCGTGGCTTTGATATCGCCGTCAAAATCAAGCACAAAGACTTGTTGTTTATCATCGCTATTATTCTTTTTATTTTTGCTTTTGTTTTTTACTTTTAATGCTTGTTTGGCTTTTTTCGCCATGGTTTTTTTCAGCTGTTTAAGCGCCGCTTTACCCTGCGTCGCCTCCATTAGGTGTTCACGACGTTGCTCTTGGCTTTTATTAAGATGAATAACTCTTAGCTCAACAGGATTTTTAGAAGGATGAAAAAGCATGAGCAGAATTCCTTGATAAGTGAAATGATAATTAAAAGGATGTTAATAAAGTTTTATAAGTTAGCCTGATATGCGCACGCTGGCCAGTTTTTTCAAGCAAAGTGACAATATTTAACTTATCATCAATGTTAGGGCATAAATGCCATGCACACATTATGAACAGCACATTGTTAGCATACCATGAGTATAATAATCATCTACTATTGCCCTCTTTGTTTGGCATTGCTTGCCCTCCGCTGTTTGTATCGCAACCGCTGGTTGTATAACAAAGGCAGATTAGGCATAATATGCGTTTACACCAAATTTTCTGCAGCCAACGTGATGACCATTTGTCTTAATCACGTTATTTGTGCTTTTTTAGCTGAGGCTAAAATCGCGCGGCGCTGGTATCACACGATAATGGCTGCTTTATTGTATTTCGAATTATTGGGCTGACAACTGGATAACCATATTATGACGCAAAGCACTACGACGCATAGCGAATACCGAGACGAATATTGCGGAGCCGTAACCGAAAGCTTACTTGAGCAAACCATTAGTATCGTAGGCTGGGTACATCGTCGTCGCGATCACGGTGGCGTAATTTTCTTAGACATGCGTGACCGCGCAGGTATCTTGCAGGTCGTCGTTGACCCAGACACGCCAGAAGCGTTTGCAACTGCTGATGCGGTACGTCCTGAATATGTGTTAAAAATTACGGGCCGCGTACGCCGCCGTTATGAAGGCACTGAAAACCATAATATGACCAGTGGTCAAGTAGAATTATTGGGCAAAGAAATCGAAGTATTGGCAAAATCTGAAACCCCGCCTTTCCCATTAAATGATGAGAAAACCACGGTATCAGAAGACTTGCGTCTAAAGTATCGCTACCTTGATATGCGCCGTCCGCAAATGCAAGAGCGTATGGTTTTTCGTGCCAAAGCCACTTCAGCCATTCGTCGCTATTTAGACGACCATGGTTTTTTAGACGTTGAAACCCCTATCTTGACTCGTGCCACCCCTGAAGGCGCGCGCGATTATCTGGTGCCTTCACGTACCCGCCCAGGAAACTTCTTTGCTTTACCGCAGTCGCCACAGCTATTTAAACAATTGTTAATGGTGTCAGGATTTGATCGTTATTATCAAATCGCTAAATGTTTCCGTGACGAAGACTTACGTGCGGATCGTCAGCCTGAATTTACCCAAGTCGATATTGAGACTTCTTTCTTGAACGAAGAAGAAATCATGAATATCAACGAAGGCCTTATCAAACATCTATTTAAAACCATGATGAATGTGGAGTTTGAAGACTTCCCGCGTATGACTTACGCTGAAGCGATGCGTGACTATGCGTCAGACAAGCCTGACTTACGTATTCCATTAAAATTGGTTGACGTTGCTGATTTAATGAAAGACGTTGATTTTAAAGTATTTGCTGGTCCTGCCAACGATCCTAAAGGCCGCGTTGCTGCTCTACGTATTCCTGGCGGCGCGTCATTAAGCCGTAAGCAAATTGATGCCTATACTAAGTTTGTGGGTATTTATGGTGCGCGCGGCTTGGCGTATATCAAAGTCAATGACGCAAGCAATATCAATAACGGCGTGGATAAAGAATCTGGTCTACAATCACCCATCATCAAAAATATGACTGATGACGTATTGGCAAGCTTGATTGAACGCACAGCGGCAGAAGACGGTGATATTATCTTCTTTGGTGCCGATAAAGCCAGCGTGGTAAACGATGCAATCGGCGCACTACGTCAAAAAATTGGTCTAGATTTAGAGATGCTGACCTGTGAATGGGCGCCACTTTGGGTGACTGATTTCCCAATGTTTGAAGAAACGGATGATGGCAAATGGACGTCAATGCACCATCCTTTTACCAAGCCAAAAGGTTCTGTTGAAGAATTAAAAACCAATCCTGAATCAGCACTTTCTATCGCTTATGATATGGTGTTAAACGGTACTGAAATTGGCGGCGGTAGTTTACGTATCAATACCCTTGAGATGCAAAAAGCGGTATTTGAAGCGCTAGGTATTGATGAGGCTGAGGCCGAAGAGAAATTTAGCTTCTTACTTGATGCTCTAAAATTCGGTGCGCCTCCGCATGGTGGTTTAGCCTTTGGTTTGGATCGCCTCATTATGCTGATGGTCGGCGCAAGCTCTATCCGTGATGTCATCGCCTTCCCAAAAACCAAGACTGCTGAAGATCCATTGACTCAAGCTCCAGCTCCTGTTGAGGGTAAGCAATTGCGTGATCTTGGTATCCGTCTGCGTGAAAAAGCTCAAGCAGATACCACTAAACCTGCTCAGTAGCTGATCTGGTGATGAGTATCTCTTATTACTGTGATTCATTATGAATCCGTATCAGATCTTCAAATACGTGCCTTTATCTGTATTGCAGATGCTGGCACGTATTACTGCTAGGATAATGATGCGCCTGCCAAACTTGAGTATCGTTCGTACGATCAAGATCAATATGGCACTCATCGAACCTGCCCTAACGGCTAAGCAAAAAAAGACCGTTATCAAAGATATCGTCCGTCATCAGTGTCTAAGTAGCGTCGAGTCTATCAAGAGTTGGGCGATGCCGCCTGAATGGAGCATTGAGCAGATACGAGAGGTGCATAACCAAGAGATCTTAATAGAAGGCTTAGCCAATCCCAACGGCATGCTTGCTATCGTTCCTCATCTTGGTACTTGGGAGATGATGAACGCTTGGCTCAATCAGTTTGGTTCGCCAACTATTATGTACAAGCCTGTAGACGGCAGATTCGCTAATGAGTTTATTCTGCAAGGGCGTGCGCGTCTCAATGCAACGTTGGTGCCTACAGATGGTAGCGGTGTCAAAGCAGTGTTTAAAACGCTTAAACGAGGCGGTTTTAGTATTATCTTACCCGACCATGTTCCTGAGCCTTCAGGCGGCGTGGTTGTGCCTTTTTTTGGCGTTAAGACTTTGACTAGTACCCTCGCCCCTAAACTTGCTAGCAAAACCAAGTGCGCCCTAGTCGGTCTGTCTTGTATTCGCCGTGATGATAATCGTGGATTTGATATTTACTGCTATAAGCTCGATGATCCAGCGCTTTATGATCGCAACACAGAAGTTGCGACTCATGCTCTGAATATTGCCATGCAAGAGATGATTGAAGATCAATGTAGCCATTATATGTGGGGCTATCGCCGCTTTAAACGCATTCCTAATCTTGGCAATCCTTATCGCGCTGATAGTAGCAAGCTACAAGCCTTTCTAAAATCGGCTAAGGATAAAAGATATAAGACTTAATTGCGCTATCTTTTATAGTAGACTCAATATAGCGGTATCAAATATAGCATCTTCTAAGCTTCATGTTTTCATCTTATTAAAAAGAGTCAATTATGACATCTGACTTCGTTAACCATACTCTAAAAGACCAAGACTCTGCCCACCTAGCAGAGTCACGCTATATCATCTGTATGAAATGGGGCGATAAGTACGGTCCTGAGTATGTCAATCGTCTCTATAATATGGTCAGTCGCCATCTGACACTGGACTTTCAGATGGTTTGCTTGACGGATGATAGTACAGGTATTAATGAGGCGGTACAGTGCTACCCGATACCCGAGATGGATTTGCCAGCGGGACCTGAACGCGGCTGGAAAAAGCTTACAACCTTTAAGCCTGAGCTGTATGATCTAAAAGGCGTGGCGCTATTTTTAGATATCGACATCGTTATTGTCGATAATATCGACAGCTTTTTTACTTATAAGGCGGAGTTTGATGACAGCGTGGTTATCATCCGTGACTGGAAAAAACCATGGCGGATGATTGGTAATAGCTCTGTTTATCGTTTTAATATCGGTATGGGCACGTATCCTGATTTGCTAGCAAACTTTGAGCGTAACTTTAATACCATTCGCACGCAAGTTCGCCATGAGCAGGCTTATTTGTCTAACTATCTGCGTGAGCATCATCACTTAGAGTACTGGGATAAAGACTGGTGCGTCAGCTTTAAATATCAGTGTATGGCGCCTACTCCTTTGAATTTCTTACGTGCACCGACGTTGCCTGATGGTGCAAAAATCGTTATTTTCCATGGTGAGATCAATCCGCCGGATGCCATCAAAGGTGGCGGCGGTAAATGGTATCGGCGTGTCTTGCCGAGTCCTTGGCTGCAAGAGCATTGGCAGTGAATCTATGAGAAAAGCCATGAGAGCAGAGAATAAAAAGCAAATAGACGTTGTTATCGCTTGGGTGGACGGTGATGATGCACAGCTCAAAGCAAAAAGAGCGCGCTATCAAAAAACCTCTAGCGCTGCCTCTGACGCTACTAGCTCAACCCGCTTTGCCAGTAATGATGAAATCTATTACAACCTTGCTTCTATTTTGAAGTACGTACCTTTTTGTCGTCATATTTATATTGTTAGTGACGGGCAGCAGCCTGAGTTTATAGATGAGTTCGCTAAGCAAGGAATTTGTGCAGGTGATAAGATAAAAATCATCGATCATACAGAGCTTTTTGAGGGTTACGAGCAGTTTTTGCCAACGTTCAATACTCGCTCAATTGAAACAATGCTTTGGAATATAGCGGATGTGTCTGATTATTTTATTTATATGAACGATGATTTTTTCTTTAACCAGTCTGCAACTCTAGAGGATTTTATAGAGAAAGATAAGCTTATCTTGCACGGTCATTGGCGCAACACGGCAGCTTTAAATGCCAAACTTAACTTTCGTAAAGCTAAATCTAAACTATTAGGTACGTCTATTCAGCCAAGACATACCATCGCGCAGATGCTCAGTGCAAAAGTGCTTGATATGGATCAGTTTTTTGAGATTCATCATTTTCCTCATATTGTTGATAAAACGATCTTAAAAAACTATCTGCTACAGCACCCACAGCTTTTAGAGACACAAATAAAGTATAAATTTAGAGATGTTGCTCAGGTGAACCCTATTACTCTGATGAACCATCTCAAAATACAGAAGAGCCAAGCCCATTTACGAGCTGATATAGCGGTTAATTACTTGAAGAACGAAGATAGCGTTGAGAGTTTTTTATCTAACTTAGATAATAGTGATTATAAGTATGGCTGCATTCAAAGCTTAGACCGTCTTAACTCTGACTCTTATCAGAAGGTTACAGCCGCTATGACAAATAAATTTTCGGCATATTTACCCTCATCGCTACTAACGAGTGCAAACTAACGTCTTAGAGCAACCATATATTGCATCAACTTTAACTTAGAGACCTTGGATACTTTATGAAAATAGCAGTAGTAGGTACAGGCTACGTAGGCTTATCGAATGCAATGCTGTTAGCGCAGCATCATGACGTTATCGCTGTCGACATTGTCGCTGAAAAGGTAGAATTGCTAAATAATAAGCAATCCCCTATCGAAGACAAAGATATCGAACACTTCTTGGCAAATAAAAAACTAAATTTCAGTGCAACTCTTGATGCAAAGCAAGCCTATGAAGATGCTGATTTTATTATTATAGCAACGCCTACTGATTATGACCCCAAAACCAACTATTTTAATACCTCAAGCGTCGAAACTGTAATTGAGCAGATACTCACCGTTAATCAAAACGCCCTCATCATTATCAAATCGACCGTACCCGTCGGCTTTACGCTCAGTATTAGAGCGCGCTATGGCACTGAGCGTATTATATTTTCTCCTGAATTTCTAAGAGAAGGCCAAGCTTTGCATGACAACCTTTTCCCTTCTAGAATCATAGTCGGAGAGCAGTCCAAACGTGCCCAGCAGTTTGCAGACCTACTCATCGAAGGCGCGCAAAAAAAGGATGTTCCATTACTATTTACTAAGCCCACTGAAGCTGAGGCAATCAAACTATTTTCTAACACTTATCTAGCTATGCGCGTGGCCTACTTTAATGAGCTTGACACTTATGCACAGACTTTTGGCTTATCTACTAGGCAAATCATCGAAGGGGTGGGCTTAGATCCACGTATCGGCGATCACTATAACAACCCCTCATTTGGCTACGGCGGCTATTGTCTACCAAAAGACACCAAGCAATTATTGGCTAATTATGATGAGGTGCCAAGTAATTTAATAAGAGCGATTGTAGACTCTAATCGCACCCGTAAAGACTTTATTGCAGATAAGATCATTCAAAGAAACCCTAAAATCGTTGGCGTTTATCGATTGGTTATGAAAAGTGGGTCTGATAATTTTCGTGCCTCGGCTATTCAAGGCATTATGAAACGTATTAAAGCCAAAGGTATAGAAGTCGTTGTTTATGAGCCAGTACTAGAAGAAAAAGAATTTTTTAATTCGCGCGTCATTAAAGATTTGAGTGAGTTTAAAGCGATGAGCGATGTAATCGTTGCTAATCGTTTATCAACTGATATACAGGACGTAGCGGATAAAGTGTTTACTCGAGATCTATTTGGGAGTGACTGATGAAAATACTGGTCACTGGTGCGGCAGGTTTTATTGGTTTTCATTTAATCAAGACGATACTAGAAACAGATCTATCTGCTAGGGATTACTGTATCGTTGGTATTGATAATATCAATGATTATTATGATGTAGATCTAAAAGAAGCGCGGTTGAAAATATTAAGTGAGATATCAGATTCAGAAGTTTTTACGTTTATTAAGTTAGATCTGGCTGATCGTGAAGCCATGTCTGAGCTTTTTGCAACCTATCAATTTGATACGGTTGTTAATTTAGGTGCCCAAGCAGGTGTGCGCTATTCTATCGAAAACCCTAATGCGTATATCGACTCAAATGTGGTTGGCTTTGTTAACATACTTGAAGGCTGCCGTCATCATGATATCAAGCATCTGATCTATGCCAGCTCCAGTTCTGTCTACGGTATGAATATTAAGCAGCCATTCACAACGTCTGACTGCGTTGATTTTCCTATCAGCCTATATGCCGCCACCAAAAAATCTAACGAGCTTATGGCACATAGCTATAGCCATTTATATAATATCCCTACGACAGGGTTAAGGTTCTTCACTGTTTATGGTCCTTACGGTCGACCTGATATGGCATATTTTTCGTTCACAAAGAAAATTCTAGCTGGTGAGCCAATTAATGTATTTAATAATGGTGATATGCAGCGTGACTTTACCTACATTGATGATATCGTCAATGGCATTATTCGTATAATTAATAAAGCGCCTTCGCCCCAGCATTCTACTATTACGACTGCAGCTGCTCCCTACAAGATTTACAACATTGGTAATAATCAGCCTGTCACTTTGCGCCGTTTTATTACTGCCATTGAAGACGCTTGTGGCAAAAAAGCGCAAGAAAATTTACTGCCCATGCAAGCAGGCGACGTACCGATTACTTACGCCGATATAGATGAATTGATAGAGGATACTGGCTTTAAACCGGAGACTAGTATAGAAGATGGTATTAAGCAATTTGTCGATTGGTATAGACAATATTATTCAGTTTAAACAAATAACAACGCTCTTTAAGGCTTATATCATAGAGATTAAGGCGCTAATATCTTTATATATTTTTAAAGGATTTTGATAACATGGCTACACCTTCAAGTTGGCAGAGAAAATTGATATTGATCTTTCGAAGCGAAAAAAGACTGAATGCGGGTAAGATTATCAAAACCTATAATGATAGAAGCTTTGATGAGATGAAAGCAACAACCATTACTGAATCAATGTGTGATATGGAAGCATTAACTAATGAGCGTAAAAGCACAGATTTAGAAAACCATTTGAATAACTTGAAATACAAATCGCTTGGTGAGTCTGAGCTCTGCTTTTATCACAACACGCTTATTATACTAATGCGCCGTAAGTACAAAATAGATAAAACATTCGCTGAATTTGAAAGACTATGGGAAGCAGAGAGCGACTATTTATTGACACATCTGTCGTTGCGCTGGATTGTCTCTGCTTGCGATACGTTTATTGATCATTCAAACAATACTCATAGAGCAGCTATCTTGATGAATGTCGTAACTCTAATGAATACTTTACGTACTTATGAAACCAAAAACTTTCTGCAGTTATCCACTAATGCTGAATCTATGCCATTGCTAACTGAAAAAACCGATATGCTTTATGCTGGTGACTTGCCTCTGTACGATGGTCTTACTTATTTTCGTATCGGCACCGATGATAGCTTGAGAAATATGCGAAAACGCTATAGTAAATTTCAGAAAGTTGATAAATTGGCCACGACCATGTTACTGGCAGTGTTTGAAAAACTGCAGAATAATGACAGTGCTTTTGCTACTCTACGGCAGTTGCACAGAGATGATTGGTCTAAATGGTGGTTGGATTGAATGTATACATCGCTATTTATTTTAGACTTTCTGCGAATGTATGATACTTCTCCGCTATCTTGACAGGAAGCATATCTTCGTCGAAGAGCGAGTGGAACTGTTGCGGATTCTTCATTGCCTGGTTCATTTTTTCAGCAATGGCATCTACATCTCTCATTGGCATTAAATTATTGCTTGGAAGCAGCTCGCTTGGACCCGATGGACAATCGGTACTAATAACAGGCGTACCTATAGCCAATGCTTCAGGTATAACTAAGGGACACCCTTCCCAGTCAGAAGTCAATACTTTGAACTGAGCATGTTTGATATAAGGAAAAGGGTTCTCGCGAAATCCTAAAAATATTATTTTATCTTCAAGTTTAAGCTCTGTAACTAATTTTTCCATTTCACTTTTGTGCTTGCCTTGGCCTAAGAGTAATAATGGCATAGACTTATCGGTTCGCGCATAGGCTTGAATCAATAGATCATGACGTTTTGCATCTTTAAAACTACCTACATGAACAATATAGTTTTGATATTCAGGAATAAAAGCATTTGCCTGTCTTTGGATATCATCTCTATCAATGGGGTTATGAATGGCTGCCGTAGGTGTGATATTACCGAAGGTCTGAACAAAATCTTTTTTCACACCATTACTTACACCTATACAAGGATGTTTAGAATAGATTCTCAATAACTCTTCTTTTTTCTTGTTGATCTCTTCTTCTTGCTTGAGTTTGTATAATAGCGATACAGTATTGTGTATAACGTACACAATATTTTCTAATTTGCTGTAACTGAAAATACTGTCTGAACGATCAAGATTGGATAAGATTAAATCTGGTTGACCAATTTTTTTCGTAATATACTTATCTACTCTACGTGCGAACATTTCGTCTCGACGTTCTTTGCCTGGAACAAGTTTATAAGGCTTGAATTTAATTACATGATAGTTAAGATTTGCATCAAGCTCATATTGAACTAATGGTTTAAATCTTAAAATATGCACTTCATAACCCAACTCATAGAAGCCTTTCCCTAGAGTAAGTACGACTCGCTCCGCACCACCACCTTGTAGACAGTTGATCGATAATACCACTATTTTGGTGGATGTCTTCATAACTTATAACCTATAGATAAATCAAATTCTTATACTATTATTTGATAGTAAAATAATGAACTAACGCTTAAATATTTTTGAAAACAACGACTTTTTAGTCTTTGGACGAGTAACATTATTACCAGTATACCGTTGCTGAGATTTTTTTGGAAAATTTCCAAAAGGTTCTACTCGATAATTTTCTAGTTGATAGTCATTAGCCAAAGCTTCATTATAATAACTATCAAACAATTCAACTAGATCTTGTCTAGGATGCAATAAAACCTCTCCATCAAACCAATGCTTTGAACCTTCTGCTTCTAGCCTTTTCAATGAATACTTGTGACTAAACTGCGTGCCCATATCAGAGTAATGTAAAACTTTAATGTCTTCTACTGGTAAACTCTCTCCATCAATACAATTATAGCTGTCATTGAAGGGTTGTAAAAGTTGTGGGTTCTTTTTTATCATCTCCATTATTTTTTTATGACCATCAGCGTCCTCCATAATTTCCTCAACTGTAGGAAGAGTGTTTTTAGCACGGCTGCAGTCCCATACGCAAGTACACATACGAGTCTTTTTAGAAACTTTCTTAGCCGCTACTATGGATTTTCCGTCAATTGGATGGCTCCATAATTTTAACAAGTCATCTAAAATAACAACATCTGTATCCATATAAATAGCACGTCCAGAGTATTGACAGTACTCTGGAATTGCCCAGCGAAAGCCTGAGAACGGTGTATCCCACTTAGTAGTATTCCATCCTTCACAAGCCTCAGGATTAGAATACCAATAACTATTAGGATCACGCGATAATTGCATCCATACTATCTCAACGGGTACACTGGTATGTTTATGGATACTATAATCTAATACCATCATCTGTTCTAGATCACAGTTATTTGGGTCACAACCAACAAAGACTTTAATAGTATCTTCTGTATTCATAATTTTATCCGTTCACTGACTAATATTTATCTCTGCTAATGCAATGCGATAATACTCAACTATATAATGGAACCTATTCTTTCCAGTACTTTTCGATCCACCCTACTGGCAAGATGAAATGACGCAAGTGACGTAGCGGTCTTTTTAGATTTTTGGGCTCAGTTAATCTTTTTAAGTGATCTTTGGCATTGTTAGCAGCATTTTTATTATATCTACCTTCGATCGCATGTGTCGGATATAAGTCGCCAGGGAAAATAACGATGCGAGCACCTTTAGGAATCTTTGGCTCTTTGATGTAGTTAAGTGGGAACGGTTGACGACATTTGCGTCTAAAGTGCGCAACCCATGCCTTTGGAAACAGCTTGACACCGCCTGGCGCATTACGAGTGACGAAGCGCTGCTCAAAACGATATTCATCAGCGATGCCTTGCGGGTCGGCTTTGAATTTTTCTTGTAGTGAGACAAGCGACCCTACCTGAAAGCGGAAGCAAGAAGTCTGGCCGAGGCGCTCTAGCGGGTTACTTGGGTTATAAGACAAAATAACATCGTCCGGCTCGCCGTATTCAAAGAAAGGATCAAGGCTATCTACTATAATCACATCCAAATCTACAAATAATACTGTCCCTGTCAAATCACCTAATGTCTCACCCCACAAACGTGATTTTGGCCACTTGCCAAGTGTGTTGGTTGGCATGGTGACATCTAATGGTGGCAATTCTTGACATTCGATTTCTGGACGTACATCGGTGGTATCATCGGTAAAACAGACGAAACGAAACGGTGGCGTGATGTTACGCGATACCATGCCATATAGTTTATTGGCATAATCAGCCCCGTACTTTGTACCCCATTTAATACAAATAATTTGTTTGATATTTTTATTATCTGCTGTACTAGAATATATTGGCATGGACTGCTCACTTTAATCTTAAGAATAAATATGATGGCTATATTAGCATAAAAAAAAGGCTGAACAATTATGTTCAGCCTTTTTGGTCTTTAAACTAACGACTTTATTAGTCAATAAAGCTTAACCAATCCATATACTGCTCATTGCGACCATGTACCACATCGAAGTACAAGCTTTGCAGCTTTTCTGTCAATGGGCCACGGCCACCATTACCGATGGTACGATCATCATATTCACGGATAGGTGTCACTTCAGCAGCGGTGCCAGTCATAAAGATTTCATCTGCTAGATAGAACTCATCACGAGTGATGCGGCGCTCAACGACTTTGATACCCAAATCTTCAGCAAATTGAATGATAGTACGGCGCGTGATGCCATCTAATGCGCCGCCTGCTAGGTCTGGCGTATGCAGCTCGCCATTTTTAACCAAGAATAAATTCTCGCCTGACCCTTGGCAAACATAGCCTTGTGAGTCCATTAAAATGGCTTCATCATAGCCATTACGCGTGACTTCTTGATTGGCCATGATAGACACAGGGTAGTTACTTGAAGCTTTTGCTTTACACATGGTCACATTGGTCATGTGATGGGTAAATGATGAGGTTTTGACACGGATGCCGTTTTTGATACCGTCTTCACCGAGATATGCGCCCCAGTGCCAAGCAGCAACCATTGCATTGATGCTATTGTCATGTGATGACAGACCGAGTTTTTCGGCGCCAACCCAAATAAGCGGACGAATATAAGCTTCTGCCAAGTTGTTTTGTTTGACCACGTCTTTTTGAGCTTGCTCAAGAGTTGCGGCATCAAAAGGCACTTTCATTTGAAAGATTTTAGCAGAACCCAGTAGGCGCTCGGTATGTTCTTTTAGACGAAAAATTGCGGTGCGATTGTCAGCCGTTTGGTAAGCACGTACGCCTTCAAACACCGCCATGCCATAATGCAGGCTATGTGTAAGCACATGAACCTTGGCATCTGGCTGCTCAATCATCGTGCCGTTCATCCAAAGCTTACCTTCTTGTGTTGCCATATTCATTTAATAGTCCTTATGCTAGCGCTGACGTCTAACTTTTGTTGTTGAGTGTTAAGTAAACAAATTGATTAAAATTGCCTGCTGGCGCTGAGTGCCTATTTTTAGGGGCAAATTTTTCTATGGTTAAATTTAAGGTGCCAGTGATTATATCACCGGCACGTCAAGCAAATACAATATTTTAGTTTATCACCACATGGCTTTTATTCATACACCGTTGAATAAAATCCCTGTTAAAGCCCTGCGCTTATTGCGTTAATTTTATACTGCCGCCGCATTATTTTACAGCAGCGTTATTCTGCTGATTCCACCCCCATCAGATGTTGCCACTGCGCTTGTACCAGTGCGCGCGTCTCTGTCCAAAGTGACTCATCTACCAGTAACGATTGCTCGGATAAAGCCAATTGGTGTGTCGCGGCGCGGATGCGTAAATAAGCATCGGTCAAATCTTGGCAGACCTCTACCTCCCAGATACCAAGCGCGGCGACTTCTTCAAAAATACGGACGTTATCACTCCATTTGGTCAAACTGGGATGCTCATGCGAATAAGCCAATACCGCAAATTGCGCCAAAAATTCAATATCGACAATGCCGCCAGCATCTTGCTTGAGATGGAATTTGCCCGCTTGCTGCTGGTGCTGACTGGTGCCCAAATGCTTTTGCATTTTAATACGCATACTGGTGACTTCGATACGAACTTGCTCAATCGTGCGCGGTAGAGACAAAACGGTGCGACGAATGTCACAAAAACGCGCAGTGACGCGCTTATCACCGCAGATGGCCCGCGCCCGCACCAGTGCTTGATGCTCCCAAGACCACGCTTTCTCAAGCTGATAAGTTTCAAAGGCATGACAAGAAACCACCATCATGCCTGCATTACCCGAGGGACGCAGGCGCATATCGACCTCATAAGCGCGGCCGTCACGGGTTTGGGTATTAAGATAAGTCATCAGCTTTTGCGCCAAACGGGCGGCAAACTTCATACCGCTGACGGATTTTTCACCCGTGGTCATACCCTGCTCTTTTATTTTATGCAAAAACACCAAGTCTAAATCGGATGAATATGACAGCTCAAGCCCGCCAAGCTTGCCATAGCCGATAATGGCAAATCCGCAATCCGCTTCCGTGACCGGATCACCATCTTGACCAATTGGGTAACCATAGCGTTTGACGATTTCGGCAAAAGCACGCTCAAGCGCGGCCTCTAGCACCACAGCGGCAATATAAGTCAGTGAGTCCGACACTTTCATGATTGGGCGCTCTGCCAATACATCACTGGCAGCGACCGCCAATACTTGGTTTTTTTTAAATAACCGCAGTACGCTTAAGAGCTCCTCTTCATCGCCCGGCTCTACGCGCAATAACTGTTGACGCAAAATGTCACGCAGCTCAAGCTTGTCTGGCAGATGCCGATAGCGCTGCTGTAAAAACGTGTCTAAAAGCACCGGATAATGTGCCAATTCTTTTGCAATCCAAGGGCTCGCCGATAACATCGGAATCAGCTCGACGGTTGCATTGGGGTTTTCTGCAATCATCACCAGATAAATAGAACGGCGGCAAATAGCTTCTAGTAAATTTATTAAACGCGGCAAAGCAGTATTCGCAAGCTGCTGCTGTTCTTCATGGGCAAGTAGCGCGTGCACGATTACAGGATAGGCATCATCTAAACGCTCACGCGCCTCATCGCTTAAATTGGCGACCATTTTCGACTGCCAAAAACCTTGTAATAGCTCGCGATTTTCTTTACTCAACACCTCATTTAAGCGCGCAATCTGCTCGTTTAAACGTTCTGGCTCAAGCTCGTCATCGTCTTGATCGGGTATTTGCCGCTCGGTGACCATCCGCTCAAACGGTACATTGACATGATGACGATGATCATTTAGCGTCGTTAATAACCCTGCCCAGTCAGCAAAACCAAGGGTGAGTGCCAAGTTATGCTGCCACTTCGCATCGTGCGGTAAGCGCTGCGTTTGCTGATCATTAATCGCTTGAATAGCGTGCTCAAGGCGCCGTAAAAAACGATACGCCGCTTGCAGCTCTTGATAAGTTTTGTGTTCTAAATACCCAAGCTGACACAGCGCCTGCATCGCGCCCAAGCAAGACTTCACTTGCAACTGCGGATGCCGGCCGCCATAAATCAGTTGAAATGCTTGCACGATAAACTCGATATCCCTGATACCGCCCGCGCCAAGCTTGATATTGTCCAAGTCTTCACGCTGAGCGACTTGATTTTGAATCAGAGACTTCATTTCTCTGAGGGCCGAAAAAGCACTATAGTCAACGTAATAGCGAAACACAAAAGGCTTAATCAGCGCTTGTATGTCATCGTAAAACGGCTGCTCGATGTGCCCAACCACGCGTGCTTTGAGCCACGCAAAACGCTCCCATGCCCGCCCATGCTGGGCAAAGTACTTCTGCAATGCGGATAAATGAATCGCCAAATCGCTGCCATCACCCCACGGACGCAGGCGCATATCGACCCGAAAGACAAAGCCATCAGCGGTATTGTTATCCAGCAATTTAATCATGCCTTGCCCAAGCCGCGTCATAAAACGCTTATTATCAATACTACGCGTGCCTTTTGCTTTATCACCGTCCGTTTCACCGCGCGCCCGATGGACAAAAATAAGGTCGATATCACTCGATAAATTGAGCTCATGGGCGCCAAGTTTACCCATCGCCATAATCGCCATATCGTCAACTTGCACGTTGCCTTTAGCATTGATAAAGGTCGGCTGCCCATATTGTGCTATCAACTGCTGGTACGTGTAGTCTTTGGCAAATAAAATACAGCCATCGGCAAATTCTGACAGCTCGTCGGTCAGTTGCTCAAGCTCAATCATTGCCAAGGCATCTTGCCAAATCCAGCGCATCATCAGCAGCATACGCAAATGGCGCAAACCGCTCATGACTTTGCCTTCATCAGCAAGCTGGTAATTATCATCCAAGGTATAATCTTGAATAAGATCATCAATTTGCTGGCGCGTTAAGGTGCTCTCTAGCGGATAGCTGCGCAAAAATGTCTGACAAGCGCCGGTACGACTTTGCCACACCTGATAAGCAAATTCGCTCGCGGTTTGTAGCACCTGTAGTTGCTCTGATGTGGGCTGAAAGCCTGTACCATTTGGTACGGAAGATAGCATAACGACGACAACTCCTTGCAGCATAAAGCTATAAAAAGCCCATGAATGGAAAAAATTGCTTTTATGGTGTTCTTATAATAGTAAACAAGGCGACTGCACACCTTTTAATTGGCGCGTTTTATAGTAGCATAAATCGTGCATCATGCTAATGACGGCAGTATAACCATGCAAAATCAATGCAAAACTCAGCAACGCACGAAAAAAGTCTGAATAATGCTACAATAGTAAACGCTTAACAAGTCTCAAACCTTAAAAACTCAAGCTACTGCGTTTTTTCTTCATATTCATAAATCATAGGTAATGCCGCGATTATGACGCCCTCGACTCCGCTATTATTGATTACCGCTGACCCCAGCCATCCGCTAGCCCGTATCGCGCTACGCTATGCTCGTACTTATCTACAAACTGCTGAAATAGATGATAAGGCGGAAAATAGCGACCAATTTCAAAATGCACACGCGCCATTAAATGTTTTTTTCTATGCCGATGCTGCAAATACCGCCAATCGTTTACGTTGGCAGTCAGCCGACCAGATGCATATCACTAAAGCATGGCAAAAGCTTGCGGCGCAATATCAATTAACGCTGCCTGTCTGCGTCAGTACGGCGCTTAGCCGCGGGATTTCAGATGGTGAAAACAGTAGCCGTCATCAGTTAGATAGCGAAAATTTGGCCTCAGGCTTTAAACTCGTCGGACTGAGCGAGCTTGCGATGATGATGCAAGGCGACTGCCGCTTGCTACAGTTTTAATCAGGACTTTTTTAATCAAGATTTTAAAACATAACGCGCTTTAAAAATAACCAGTTTAATAATAGCGGTTGGCGATAATAAGATTAGGAATACATCATGAAATTACTCATTCGCTTGCACACGCCTACTGAGATGGCAAGCTATGAAGGCTGCGCGCTCGCTTTAACGTTAGCGACTTTTGGCCATGAGGTGCAGCTATATTTGGATGCGCCGGTCTTTGGTTTCTTGATGCAGCCGGATTCACGCCTGCATGGCATGATTCAAGCGCTTGAGCTCTATGACATGCCAGCCGCTTGGTTACCTGACGATGTGTTTAGCGGCTGGATGACGGGCATGCTACCGACTGACTTGGCCTCACAATTGACCTTGAGCCCAGAGTCTATAAATTCACAAAATTTTGATCAAATTTTGGTCTTTTAGCACTATTTTTTAGAAATATTAACGCTTAAAAAACCAGACTTAAATGTTTAAGAACCGCAAATTTTAAACAACGGCATGATTTTCATTATTCATAAGTCATTCGCTTAAAATTAAGACAAACATGGCAAGCAATGGGACCCAAATATGGCAACTTTATACCAATTACATAGCACAATGGATACACTTAGGCACTGCACCGAACAGATGGCATCGACGTGGCGGGCGGGTGACAGCATTGTATTCTTAGGCACAACCGTGGCTTTTATTGACTGGTTTAATGCCTATTTGGAAGACATCGAAAGGATAGAAAAAAAGGAAATCGCGGCTATTTACGCACTTACTGAGGATGTGGCGCAGCTTGATGATAACACCGCTGCTAAGCTAAATTTACCCGCCAAATTCACGGCCATTTTAAGCGATGATGAATGGGTAGCCTTAACTCAAAATACTCATGCCAGTGGTGCTAAGTTTGATAAAGTGGTAACGATTGCTCTATGACACATTCTACTAACTCTCATTCTAGCAACCCTCATTCTAATAACCCTGCTGAGACGATTACAGTGGCCTTAGACCAAGATGGACATTTATGCGACCATACGCTTTGGACGCCTGCGCTTGCCCAGCAGCTTGCCAATACGCTAGATGTGACTTTACATGCTGAACATTTAGAAGTACTGCAGCAGGTGCGTGCTTTTTTTGTAAAATTCAATCACGCGCCAGCCACCCGCCCGCTGATTAAATGGCTACAACAAACCTTACCTGAGCACGACATCAGCAATCAAAAGCTTCAGCAACTATTTAATACAGGCTTGGTTGCCCGCCATGTCAATCGTCTTGCTGGTTTACCAAAACCGCCTAATTGTTTATAAAAGACGTTTATAAGAAACTTTTATAAAAAACTGTTGGTAGAAAAATTGGGCAAAAACCTCTACTTTGGATCATAAACCGTCAAGGTATCATAGCCGATACTGCGACCTTCATCGCCGTCAAATCCTTGCTGACGCCATACTTCATACAAGCATATTGCCACGCTATTAGATAAGTTTAAACTGCGCGAATCGGCGAGCATTGGTAGTCGTAGCCAGTTATCAGCGCCGATATCGGCACGAATATCGTCTGGCAGCCCTGCCGTTTCAGACCCAAAAACCAGCGCCACAGAGCTTGATGATATGCTAGTAGACGGCTGACGCTCTAAGTGATTGGTCTTTTTCCCGCTAAAATCATATTCATAAAACGGTTTACTGAGCTTGGTCGTCAGCGCAGTAATTATCTGACAACCAGCAGCTTGCAATGCCTGCTTAGCTGCTGCCCAATCATCATGTACTTGTAAGTGGGCATATTCATAATAATCAAGACCTGCGCGGCGTAGCTTCTTATCGTCGAGCTCAAATCCCAAAGGTCTGATCAGATGTAGCTGCGCACCGCTATTGGCACATAAGCGAATGATATTGCCCGTATTGCTCGGCATCTTTGGCGCTACCAACACGATATGAATGGTCATACTAACTCCGTAAGTGATTTAAGCGTTTGGCTAAAGTGATCCAGCAGGCGTAATCAAAAGTTACAGTTTACTGCTAATAATTACATTTTGATACTGGGCACTGATTTTAACTTTGTCTATCATGAACCCAATGGATAACGAGATAATTTAAACACATTGTCTTTGTATCCTGTAACCCCTCAGTGAAACTTAAGCAAAACGCTTAGTCTCACTGTTATGACTTATAACAATCTATCTTTTTTGAGGAAAAAATTATGAAAAAATTAGTTATCGCATCTTTAACTGCTATGTTCGTACTAACTGGTTGCAACACTTTTAAAGGTCTAGGCCAAGACGTATCAAGTGCTGGCGAGGCTGTTACTGGCGGCGCACAAGACGTACAAAACAAAATCTAAGTCTCAGCCTTTTTAGACTTATTTTAAAGAAGCTTATCGTTTGGTGAGCTTCTTTTTTGTTTTCTGCTGTTATAAAAATGCTCTTAATATCTGATTAAGATATCTTCTACCCAGCGCTGTCGGCTGTAGCCACTCATTATCATCTATTAGCAGACCTTGTTTGACCAGCGCATCGACCTCTACCGCAACACTGTCATAGCTTAGCCCCGTGCGAGCCTCAAACAGCGACCACGCCACGCCAGCGTGTAAACGCAGGGCATTGAGCATAAACTCGCTGACCAGCTCATCATCAGCAATTGCTTGCCAGCCCACCATTTTTGGCGCGCCCGCTTTTTCTCCACTATTATTTGCACTATTAATAGGTTCGTTATCAAAAGTAATATAGTCTTTTGGCAGACGTGATTTGCTAAAGCGATAAATTCCGTTCTCTCTGGATGCTTCTTTAAACGCCTCATCAGACACTTTGTCAGCCGTTAATTTTTGAGCCAAAGATTCATTGAGCGTGACTTTACCATGCGCGCCAGCACCAATGGCCAGATAATCGCCAAACTGCCAATAATTTACGTTATGACGGCAAGGTTTATCGGCCGCGCCTGCCCACGCCGACACTTCATAATTGATATACCCTAACCGCTCAAGCAATGCCTGACCCGCTTGTTCGATATCTGCCAAGCTGTCTTCATCGGGTAAAATCGGCTGACTGCGATAAAATACGGTATTTGGCTCAATCGTCAACTGATACCAAGAAATATGCGTCGCTCCTGCATCGTGTGCCATTTGGATATCGGACAATGCTTCACTCATGGTCTGCTGCGGTAAGCCATGCATCAAATCGACATTGACGCGCTCAAATCCAGCGCGACGAGCCGCTTTAATGGCAGAGAGCGCTTGGGCGGGATTGTGAATACGCCCCAGTGTTTTCAACTGCTCAGCAGCAAAGCTTTGTACGCCAATCGACAAACGGTTGATACCTACGTCCAGATACTGCGCAAACGGCGCATGCTCAAGGGTGCCGGGATTGGCCTCCATCGTCACCTCAATGTCTTTTGCGAAATGAAAAATCTCACGCAGACCATTAAATAAACGCTGATACTGGGCAATAGGAAGTAGTGATGGTGTGCCGCCACCGATAAATATTGAGCCGATTTCTCGCCCTTGGGTTAATGGTTGCTGCGACGCTGCATCAAGTAACAGCGCATCGACGTATTCGTCATACATAGACAGCTGACTGTTCATCGGCAATTCATGCGAATTAAAATCACAATAAGGACACTTTTTAACGCACCACGGGATATGAATATAAAGCGCAAGCGGAATATCTTTTACTGCAAGCGCGCTGGCACGGTTACGATTAGGCGAATTAAGCTCGCCAGAAAAAAAGAAAGAATTGATATTTGGCATAAGCGGACTTATCTATAAAGGAGTAGCTGCGGTCATAAGCAGAAAGTAGCGCTAGGATAACGGCTGGGCGAGCTAAAGAAAAGCCCAGTCATCATAAATTGTGCATAAAAACTTTGGCAAATATTGATGTCAAAAAAACAACGTCTAGGCGAGATGTTGCGCAAGCGTTACTTCTGTAGAAGATTCACTTTAAAACAGATACAGCGCGACTGGGATGAATTTTTCGTAGCCTCTGTGATAACAGCAAGCAAGGAAAATTTATAGCAGTCGCGCATCATTACTAACATGTCGATTTTATCTTAAACTGACTGCACATTAATAATAATGAATGACTAGCAGCCATCTATTAGACCCATCACTTTATAAGGATAAAGACCATGGCATATTGGCTTATCAAATCCAATCCTCGCTGTTTTAATATAGAAGATTTACAACGTGCAGGCACGGAGATGTGGGATGGGGTACGTAATTACCGCGCCCGCAACTTTATGCGTGACGATATGAAGGTCGGCGATACAGCACTTTTTTACCATTCAAGCGCCAAGCCTTCTGGCGTCGCTGGTATCGTGACTATCAGCAAAGCTGGCTACCCTGACCCAACCCAGTTTCATCCCGAACATCGCCATTATGATCCTAAAGCAACTGAAGATGAGCCGCGCTGGTACATGGTAGATGTGACTTTTGAGCAAGCGTTTACCGAAATATTGCCACTAGCCCAGCTTAAGTTTTTGCCTGCGCTTGAGGATTCGTTGTTGCTCAGAAAAGGCTGTGAGCAATTAACCATTTTGCCGCTTGAACCCAAGCATTGGCAAACGATTATGGATATGGCTGAAGCGCTTAATTTGTTACCCGAGGCGCCTGATGCAATGTAACCGTTAACGCATGGCTTATAGACCTGTAAGATTTAAAAAAGTTCTAAAAATAAACGCTATAATGACAACGTCCTTAATACCTACTACTAAAGCGTTGACACCATGCCTTAGCTTGTTGAATATTTTTTTATGATGGCCTGTTGATTCTACGTACGAATTGACGGGTTATTTTGTTTTTAGGGCCACCCGTTTTATTTTTTTACTCTGACTGCCTATGGTTACTAACAATGGCTAAAAATGGACTTGCTCATATTATTTATCGGAGTATTATCGTCGCACAAATCCTATTTTACTGTTTCACTATCAATTTGTTGATGGCAGCATTTGCTCATCTACAATCATTACCGCAAAGAATAAAAAGTTGCTTATTATGGTTTTCCCATTATCCTTTAGAGATTTTAAAAGTTACAGCTTACGCTTAGGCGTACTCGCCCTACCCATCTTGATTACCCAGTTTTGCCAAGCAGCGCTTGGTGTCGTCGATGCCATCATGGCCGGACAAGTCTCCGCGCTTGATTTGGCGGCAGTGGCCGTCGGTTCTGGTATTTGGCTACCGCTGTTTTTATTGGCCACGGGTATTTTAATTGCCACGACGCCGCTCATCGGTGAAGCAATCGGCCAAAACAATCATAGCCAAGTGCCGCACATTGCCCAGCAGTCGTTATGGACGGCAGGGGTGATTGGTATTTTAGGCTTTATTCTTGTCAATTTGGCGCCAAATATACTGGGAGTCATGGGGGTGCCTGAAAACATCCAACCCATTGCTACCCAATATCTACGCGGCGTGTCGTTCGGCTTCCCTGCTCTGGCTGTCTATGCGGTGCTACGAAGTTACTGCGAAGCGCTTGGTCGACCAGAGCCGGTGACCATTATTAGTATCATCGGCCTACTTGCCGATATCCCGCTTAACTATATTTTTATCCACGGTTTATTTGGCATGCCTGAGATGGGCGGCGCCGGTTGCGGGGTGGCAACGGCAATGGTGTTATGGATAAACGTCTTATTGCTGGCGGCTTATACCAGCTTTACCAAACGTCAGCAGTTTGCCAGTACGCGCTTCTTTTACGGTTTTGCCAGTCCCAATCGCGCTCAAATAAAAAAATTGTTAAAACTCGGCATTCCGATTGGTATTTCTATCTTTTTTGAAGCCAGTTTGTTTAGTTTAGGGGCATTGGTTATTAGCCCGCTGGGCGAGATTGCAACCGCCTCACATCAAGTGGCATTGTCGGTGACATCGCAGCTGTTTATGATTCCTATCTCGGTGGCGATGGCGCTAACCATTATGATTTCTAACCGCTTTGGTGAAAAAAATCTCATGGCACTGCGTCAAGTGTTAACCACAGGACTTATATGGACGGTTATCATTGCGCTGACGTCTATGCTTGGTGTTTGGTTATTTAGACCTCAATTGGCCGCAGCCTTTACCGACAATCCTATCGTACGCGCGCAAGCCATGCACTTACTCGTCTTTGCCCTAGCCTATCAATTGTTTGACGGCTGGCAGGTCAATGTCGCCGGTATATTACGCGGTATGCAGGATACGACCATACCGATGTGGGTGACGCTATTTTGTTATTGGCTGGTGGCGTTGCCGCTTGGCGTCTACCTAGTGCGCTTCACTAATGTGGGCGCGCAAGGGTTTTGGATGGCACTCATCACGGGGTTATTTTTATCCTCTATCTTACTGAGCCTGCGGCTGCGCTATCAGCAAAAACGCTTGACGATGTTGTGGGCTTAACGCTGTCATTATTTTTGGCCAAACATAGCGTCAAGTGGCGTCTAGTAGCAATTTAATTATTAGAACCCCAGTTCGGGATAAGCGCTCAAAAAAAAGATAAAAAA
>NZ_DHYG01000001.1 GCF_002414005.1 Psychrobacter sp. UBA5136 | reverse complement strand
TAATTGATGACACGCCCTAGATAAGAGTAACAATCTATTTATATTTACTTTTCGTCAGATATATCAATCTCAATTGAACACATAACCACGTAATAAAGCCTAACTTATCAATAATGTAAGCCTTAAAAGCTAATCTTAAACATAACTTCGATAAATAGCGTATAATACTGGGTCCATATTAATACATTGAGAAATGTAAACCCACCGAAACAAGGATATCGTTATGAAAGATGAAAAACTGCAAAAAGCCCTCGCCCGCATGGGACTTGGCTCACGTCGTCAGATGGAAGAAGTGATTAAAGCAGGGCGTGTGACCGTTAATAATGGACCCGCAACCATCGGCGACCGCGTTGAACAAGGCGATGAGATTCGTGTTGACGGTCGTCAGATTAAATATACCGCCGAAAATGAAAAGCGCCGCCGTGTTTTAGCCTATTACAAGCCCGAAGGCGAAGTTTGCTCGGCTAATGATCCAGAAGGTCGCCCAACGGTTTTTGAGCGTTTACCAAAACTGTCTCATGATCGCTGGGTTATGGTTGGGCGCTTGGATATTAACTCGACTGGTTTGTTATTATTTACCAATGATGGCGAGATGGCGCACCGTTTGATGCATCCGTCTAGCGAAGTCACCCGTGAATATGCCGTACGTGTACTTGGTGAAGTAACCTCAGACATCGCTCGTACATTAACGTCTGGCGTCATGTTAGAAGATGGTATGGCACAGTTTGAAGATATCAAAGAAGGCGGCGGTGAAGGTGTCAATAAATGGTATCACGTTAGACTAAAAGAAGGTCGTAATCGTGAAGTGCGCCGATTGTTTGAATCGCAAGGTCTTAAAGTTAGCCGTCTATTACGTACGCGTTACGGGTCGATTGCGCTGCCAAAAGAGCTACGTACTGGTCGCTTCTTAGAGCTCGACAAAAAAGACATCAATACCTTAACCGATTTGGTCAGCTTACGACCGCGTCACGGTACTGGATTGCACGGTGCAGCCAAGGAAAAACAAGAACGTATCAAAAGCAAACCGCTTAAAGCGCGCCGTGTTGACAGTCGTAGCGATAGCCGTCCTAGCAGTGCCAAACCTAAAAGCGGTGGCAGTCCTGCTAGTCTCGGTTCACGTAATACCCGCGATCGTAACAACAAGCGTTAATTTATTAGGGATTAATCCTAGCAGATAAAAAAGCGGTCAATGCCTGATTCATTGACCGCTTTTTTTATGCGTTTTTTAAGAGTATTACTCACTTTAGGCTTAGTCGTCATGACTATGAATATAATTTTTCATCACTTTTAATTCTTGTAGATGTTGCTCTTCCATTCGCTCTAATAACCCATCCAAACGCTGCTCAATGCTGTCCAACACCTCTTGTAACAGCCTACCCGCCTCAGTCTGCTTCTGTCCACTTTTAGTATGGTTGCTTACATGGTTGCTTACATTGATATTTGCTAAATGATAATGACTGGCTAACATTTCAGGTAAGCGGATATGCAGCATTTTATGTAAGACAAATTGCTGCTCGTTAATAGCTGAAGTTACATTTTGCGCTTCTAACTCGTTTTGGTAGTTATGATAGTTTGCTACCTTTTTATCAATGTGCTGTAATTGGCGCAGTTGCTTATCCGATAAAGCTCCTAGATGTTTTTTATTCAAATCTAGCTGTTGCCAATTGAGAGAAGTTAACAACAGGGGCGCATTACTATCTTGATAGGTCAGCACGCCTGGAGTAATGCCAACCATTCTATGCAATGCGTGCCAGCCCTTTCTACCCAAATAAAAGACGCTGACAGTAGCAACCACACCAACGCCTATTAATATACTCATGTTACTTTACTCTTCTTTAAACCTATTTCAGCATAAACATTTAGACTTGGAATATTATTAACATCTCTCATTTATAGCTTAATATTTTTTACATCAGTTTCTTTATTAGCTGGATTTTCAATTGCTTGGACTTCAACCGCGCTATTATCAATTTGTTGTAGTCTAGAATTGCTAGTTGGATTACTAAAACGCTGCTGCAAATATCGATTGGTCGCCAGTAGTTTTTGTCCATCTTGATGATAGGACGCATTCAGCAAGTCATCAAATTGGGTATTAATCGTCCTAAGCACTTCTAATAGTGCCTCTTTGCCCGTGACATCAGAGTGCTTAATTTTCGTGGTATCAGCAAGGGCGCCGTTCCCAACATCTAAGTCATGCAAGCGGCGATAATCCGCTAACGCTAGTGGCACATGCCTATCCATTAGATTTTGAATCATAACGTAGGTTTCATTGACGGTATCTTTATCATCAATTTTGCCATCGTTATTGGTATCACCATAAATGACTCGCAGCTTCTCGCCCTTGTCATTGATTTGATCGAGCGCTGTTTTGACCTCAACTGGCAAGCTTTTTTCAGGTATATAACCCAATTGCGGCATCGCTTTATACTCAAGCATTTTGGGCGCCGTGATTTTTTTGATACCACGATATCCAAGGTACAACCCAGCTGCTGGCAGCACGCCATATAAAATAAACATCACGAACATCGCAGTCAGTTGGGTCATTTGGGTATCCTTGTTGTTTAGTAAAAATGCTTAGCAAAAATATTTGGCAGACGCGGTTGGCGAATCTATTGTTGTTTTTGATAATACCTAATCATTATTATTAAACAAAAAAATAAGGCTGTATTAAAGCCTTATATTGTTATGTATTGAACCGATTGTGTTTATAGTTATTTTCAAACAAAACAGAAACATGAAATTTTTACGCGACACTGGAATAGTCCTCGTTAAATTCAAGTTAGCTTTGGGTACGGCTTTTGACATAACGATGGGTGGACGCAAGACGATTCATCACCGTTTGATGTAATTCATCTAACAATTCATCAAGCTCGTAATCAATGTCTAAAAACAAATCCGTGAGCATATCGCCGGCGGTCATTTTCCCTTGCACGACATTGTTCTTTGTGCGATGCGGGCTAAAGCGTTGCAGCTGCTCATAGTGATGTAGCGCTTCAGGGATACTTTCGGACACCAGCTTATCAATAACAAACTGGCGCTCATTATGTTGCTGCTGTTGCTCGGCGTTGAGCTCGCTACTCCATTCACGGTAACGCTTTAGCTTACTATTAATCCGGTCTAATATGGCGACCGCTTCAATCGGCATGGCATTTAGGGTGGCTGCATCGACCACATCAACAAGCTCAGTCATAATCGGACAGCGTCCATGTTTAAGATACCATAAGGTATCTGGGTCAAAAGGAGGTCTATTGGTCGGGCGCATTTGGGCGCGATTGGCTAGATAGCGATCGGTCAATGGCGTCGGCGTGCGGATATCATTCACTTGTGCTAAGGCATCACAAATACGCTCGGTACGCTGCGGCTCGCTACGCGAAGAACTGGAAACTGAAGTATCCATGCTTTCTTGATTATCGCGACTATCGCCATGCTTATTTGCATTATTAGAAACTTCTTTAGCGGCAGCTTGCTGAGCATTTTTGGCAGCGATGGTTGGCAGGTCATCTTGGGCTTGCCCAAACGACTGTAGCATTCTTGTCAGACTTATGACCATGACCTACCCTGCTCCTCGCTTATTCTTTATTCATTGCTGACTAATATTGCTGAATAGTACTGATGACTTGGTAGCAGCTATTGCAGCAAACACATTGCATTTGATCATTTTATCCCTTATCTTAACAGCTTTTTCGGGCGCTGCCAGTAAGTAAAAGTCACCGTTTTGATTGTTAAAGGATAAGCCAATCATCATGAATTTCACCGATTATAGCGCGGGTTTTTTGCTTGGTTTATCCTTGATTATCGCCATTGGCTCACAAAACGCCTTTGTGCTCAAACAAGGGCTTAAACGCGAGCACATATTTTTCGTCTGCTTATTTTGCGCCGTCAGTGACGCGATTTTAATTTCTTCTGGGGTAGCAGGCTTTGGCGCGGTCACAGCGCACTATCCACAAGTTGTGAACATCGCTAAAATTGCTGGCGTCGTATTCTTGCTAGGCTACGGATTACAAAGCTTATATGCTAGCGTACGTCTATCACATGCACTCACTGTCGATGGTCAAGTGGTCACCAGTTTAAAAAAAGCCCTGCTATTATGCTTTGGCTTTACTTGGCTCAACCCGCACGTCTATCTAGATACATTGGTGCTGGTCGGCATGGTTTCAACCGGTGCCAGTAGTAAATTGGCCTTTACAGTCGGCGCGGTCAGTGCATCGTTCTTTTTCTTTTTTGCATTAGGTTATGGCGCGCGCCTGCTCAGACCTTTATTTGCCAAACCAAAAGCTTGGAATATATTGGACGCTTTGGTAGGGTTTTTAATGCTGTATTTGGCTTGGCATTTATACCAAAGCTAACAGCTTGTTTAGTTTATTAACGCTAAAAATGAAAAAACCAAATACGCTATGAAACGTATTTGGTTTTGTATTTATCAGGTTAGACTCAAGAAACTTTTTTGCGCTTTTTAGGTTTAACAAAGGTTAAGTTTAAAAAGTGCTCAAGCGAATCATCGAGAATGTCTAACCATGGCTCCGGCAATTTAGGTGCCATTGTGCCCGTTAAAGTAGAACTATAAGCCTTTTCTCGAAAGGTCATGATGTTCTCGGCTTTGTCCTTTTGCCATTCTTTTAAAATCTCACCCTGCTTTTCAACAGCAAATTCTGGATAATCGGTGGCATTGGTCAAATCGCGAATATAAGCGGCTTGAAAGTCAATTGAATCACTGACCGTCACACATTTGGCATACGTTGCGAGCCATTTTTGCTCGTCTGCTTCACGCGCTGCCAAATCAGGCAATTCGATATCACCCATTATCACATCACGTGCATACCACGCTTGCGCATCAAACATATTAAAGGTGAAATACTGGTCTTGCATGCCCAAATAAATCAGCTTTGGATTTGGCTGCCAAAAGATACCTTTGTACAAGTTGGCTGGATACAAGCAGTTGTGCGTCTGCAAACGTAGCTCATCTGGCATAAACGGGAAATGAAATAAATAACCGGTGCACATGATAATAGCGTCAAACTTTTGGCTCGTACCATCGGCAAAGTGCGCGACATCGTCTTCAAAATGCGTCACTAATGGCACTTCTTTAATACCTTCTGGCCACTCATAACCAAGCGGTTGACTACGATAGCTGATGGTCACAGATTTGGTGCCATATTTGTAGCACTGGGTACCAATATCTTCGGCAGAATAGCTACTACCTACTAATAAGATATCTTCATCTTTAAATTCTAGCGCATCGCGGAAATCATGCGCGTGCAGGATACGACCTGGGAAAGCCTCTAAACCTTCAAAATACGGCATATTTGGCGTAGAGAAATGACCAGTCGCTACCACCACATAATCAAACTCTTCGACTTCTTGCTCATCGGTTTTATGGTTCATCACCGTCACGGTGAATTTTTGCGTGTCATCATCAAACGACACCCAGCGCACAGGGCATTCAAATCGAATATATTTTTGGATATCTTGTTTATCGATACGCCCCATGATGTAGTCTTTTAGGACTTCGCGCGGCGGATACGATGGGATGGCTTCACCAAAATGCTCATCAAACGAATAATCGGCAAACTCTAAGCATTCTTTGGGACCATTTGACCATAAATAGCGGTACATACTGCCGTGAACGGGTTCGCCGTTTCTATCTAAACCCGTACGCCAACTGTAATTCCACATACCGCCGATAGCGTTTTGCTTTTCATAACATACGATTTCAGGTAAGTCTTTTATCCCGGCTAAACGAGCCGCTTCAAAGGCACGTAACTGTGCTAAACCACTTGGACCTGCACCTAAAATTGCAATTCTTTTCTTACTCAAAACTGACTCCTATAATATTGTTGTACCCCTATCATAACATATTTGTATGGATGACGTTTTTAATGCAGATTTTTGGTGATTAATTGGAATTCGCATAATGATTAGCAAGATATGGAAAGGTGTTACTAAACAACCTTTTGGAATAAGTATTAGTATTTTTTATCAAATAGGCAGGTTTGACTACTTTAGGAAGTTTTAGACTTTAGCCTAATAATAAAAAGACCATGTTTTTTTACACGGTCTAAAAAGATACGGATGTATTTTAAAAGAGAAGAGCGTAAAAAAGACAGGTAAGGGCCATTAGAGAAGTAAGTGGCAAACAAGCAAGGTGATAATTACACTAAATCAGGAAATAAGGTACGTAGTCCATTAACGATAATCTCAATAGAAACTGCTGCAAGCAACATACCCATGATACGACTCATGATATTGAGCCCTGTATCGCCCAATAACCGACTGATACGGCCTGCTGCCATTAGCGCCAAATAACAAAATAAGCTGATAAATAAACCAGCAATCAAAATGGCCGAAACTTGCAAAATACCAGTGACCTGTGATGAATAGATAATCACCGTCGAGATACCGCCGGGTCCAATCATCATGGGAATCGCAATAGGAACTACGGCAGCTGCCATCGTCGGCGGCGCGCCGTGCAGATGGTCAACATCGAAGTTTTCTTGATCAGGCTTAACCGGGTTGCCTTCACCGTTCATCATATTTAAGGCGATTAAAAATACCAAAATACCACCTGCCAGCTGGAACGAACCAATCGAGATACCCAACGCTTTTAGGAGCGTTTCACCTGCTAAGGTAAAAAAGCTGATGGTAATAAAAATCGTTAGACAAGCGACGCGCGCCACTTTACGGCGGTTATTTAGCGAGTAGCCGTGAGTTGAATCCAGAAACAACGTCAAGGCGCCAAAAGGATTAATCAGTACCATAAAGGCTAAGATTATCTTGATAATTTCAGTATCCACTGAGCGCTCGCTTATCTATTGGTCAAATCAGGCAAAAGATAAGGTCGCTATGCACAAGTACAGGCACAGGCACAGGCAAAGACGACCTTATAATCGGTAGCAGCGGCATTGTAGCATAGGCAGATAAGTCTATTAAATCATTAACTTCGCTTAATTTGCCGTCCTTACCAATTCAATAGCATATCCGTACAAATCTGCCCTTTTAATCACCTATTTAACCGATACCTATGCCATAAAATTAATCAAAAGCTTTAGCATCGATGTAGACCAACCGTTAATCTTAAGCATTAAAATCGAGACCAATATCTAATGCTGTGGTACTGTGCGTTAAATAACCCATGGCAATGAAATCAACGCCCGTTTTTGCAACAGCTTGCACGGTTTCAGGGGTGATACCACCTGAAGCTTCAGTTTTGGCGCGACCTTTACACATGGCGACCGCCTGCGACAATATCTCAGGTGCCATATTATCTAACAGTACCAAAGTCACGCCAGCATCTAGCGCTTGCTCTAACTGATCCAAGGTATCGACTTCGACTTCTATCGGAATGAGATGCCCGGCAAAGTCTTGCGCTTGCTGAATGGCAGTTTTGATGTCACCAGCGATAGCAATATGATTGTCTTTGATTAAAATTGCATCATCTAATCCTAGACGATGATTGCGCCCGCCGCCGCAGCGTACTGCGTATTTTTGCACAATACGCAAACCAGGAATGGTTTTACGCGTACAGGTGATTTGCGCTGGGTATTCTGCCACACTATCGACAATTTTTTTGGTGTCTGTCGCAATCCCACTGAGATGGGTCATAAAGTTAAGCGCGGTACGCTCTGCGGTTAGTAAATTTCGCGCGTTACCTCGGACTGTCGCCAGTACCGTACCCGCTTCGACCGTTGCACCGTCATTGACCTTGGCAATAAACTCGATTTGCTCGTCAATCAAAGCAAAAGACAAACGCGCTAAATCCATCCCACATATTACGCCCGCTTGCCGCGCCTTAATCTGTAGTTGCGCTTGCATATCTGCTGGGATAGTCGCTTGTGAAGTCACATCACCGCGCCTGCCCAAATCTTCCGTTAACGCCGCTTCCACCAAAGGTTTAAGCAATACTTCAGCCAATGCTGGCTCTTGTTTAACTGTCATATTTGACCCTTATTTTGCCTGATATTTATATGCGTTCGATACACTTAATAAAACATCTTTAATTAAACTCAAAATGAGCATAAATATAGCGCAAAGTACAAAGCCTCGCAAGAAAAGGGTGCAAATTAATAAAATCAACCAATCTGATTTAGCTTTAATATGAGTATTTAGCGTCAGTATAGGAAGGCTTATGCAGTTGATGCTATTTTCGTTTAGGCAATTTACTATCCATGAGTAGGCTTTGTAGCTCAATATCATGGCGGAAGCGATAAAGCTTGGCAGGGCGACCGCGCTGAGCGCTACTACTCTGCCCTGTCTCCATGACGAGTTTTTGTGAATCTAGCAAACGACGGAAGTTTTGCTTATGTAAAGGTACGCCTGATAACGCTTCAACGCTTTGTTGCAGCTGCGATAAGGTAAACACGTCCGGCATCAAACCAAAGATAAGCGGTCGATATTCGATTTTTGCCCGCAGCCTTGAGATCGCAGTGGCAATCACGCGGCGATGGTCGTAATACATCGGTACGCCGATTAACTGCGACCAATTTGTAGGCAACTTCACTTGGTAACTTGGCGGATAAGTCGGCGCTTCAGGGATTAACCCTGCTTCATAAAGCATCTCATAACGCAGCAAGACATGCTCGGCCACCCATTCTCTATTTTCATAAGCTTTATCAGCATTTAATGCCTTGTCCATATCTTTGAAACTATCAACTTGTAAAGTTTCCTCACTGATTCCCCAGCATAAACCAATACGCTGACGGCGGCGCTGCTGCACGACCAATTCTGCTGCGCTATCTGCCCAGCTTAATAACGCCGGCACAATATGATTCATAATCATACTTGGCATACCATCTAAGTGATTTTCCCACGGAAAATAATCGTACCAATCACGCCATAATGCTTGGCTTGGCAGCTCCTGCATTTGCGCTTCTTGCACCAAGCCTAGGTAGCTCACATAGACAAGCGCATGGCCATCGACATTGCGTCTATTGGTATCGACAAAGGTATAAAGCTGCTCTAAATAACCAAGTGGCTGCTGCGTTTGCTCCTCGACCCATTGGCGTACGCCCGCTTGCAAGGAGCGATGTAATGGCATCAATGGCCCGTTGGGCAAGAGCTTGCCTTGATCAACCGTTAAAACGCGCGCGGTGTGCTCAGTAATCGCTACCAGCACGGCGACCACTTCTGTGGTGCCGCTACCTTGTTGATGCGAATGCGAATAAGACAACGTCATGGCTTTAAAGGTTTCCTTTATGTTTAAACGTAAAATGAGAGTTTTAAAATGAAGTGTTTCTGACCACGCTTAGTATAGCGTGAATCGAAAACTATCATAGCCTGCCGTTGTAAATAGACATTATTAAAGGCCATAAAAAAGATAGTCTGCAAAGTAAGTTTTGACGAATTATGTATCATTTTACAAGCAGATTATAAAAAATACTTGTATTTATGCTCAAAATGAGCATAATTATTAAAAATTGTTATTTAACCATATTTAACTGACTCACTTTTAGCGGCTATTGGTTTGCCGTTATCGCAGCAAAGGTTTGCACTTATGAAAACTTATCCATACGACGCGCCCATCATGAGCACTGATAATCGCATTGCCACTCAGATGAATATCGAATACGCCAAAGCGAAAATACCTGCGGATTTGCCACGTGAGAAACGACTTGCCGTTGAAGAAAATATTAAGCAATTGCTAAAAGAACATAATGCAGTATTGGTTGCCCATTACTATGTCGACCCTTTTATCCAAGATTTGGCCTTGGCAACCGGCGGCTGCGTTGGCGATTCGCTAGAGATGGCGCGCTTTGGACAAGCGCACAGTGCGCAAACCTTGGTCGTCGCTGGCGTCCGCTTTATGGGCGAGTCGGCGAAAATACTCAGTATGGAGAAAACAGTACTGATGCCAGACTTGGAAGCCGAGTGCTCGCTCGATTTGGGTTGCCCTGCTGATGAGTTTTCCGCATTTTGTGATGCCAATCCTGAGCGTACGGTAGTGGTTTATGCCAATACCAGCGCTGCTGTGAAAGCCCGTGCTGATTGGGTCGTAACTTCTTCGGTTGGTATCGATATCGTCCGACATTTGCATGCGAATGGTGAAAAAATTATTTGGGGTCCTGACCGTCACTTGGGTAAATACATCGCGCAAGAGACTGGCGCCGATATGTTGCTTTGGCAAGGGTCTTGCTTGGTCCATAATGAATTTAAAGCTACTGAGCTGATGCAATTAAAAGAGGAGCACCCAAACGCCAAAGTATTGGTACATCCTGAGTCGCCTGATAGCGTCGTAGCGCTGGCCGATGTGGTCGGCTCGACCAGTAAGCTATTGCAATCAACGTATGAGATGGATGCCGATACCTTTATCGTCGCTACCGATTTGGGCATCCTACACGAGATGCAAAAGCGCTCGCCAAACAAGCGCTTTTTAGCTGCGCCAACGGCTGGTGAAAGCGCCAGTTGTAAGAGTTGTGCATTTTGTCCATGGATGGCAATGAATGGTCTAAAAGGGATTGAACAGTGCTTGACTAATCGTAGCGGTGAAGTACTCATGACGCCTGAGCTGGCAGCAGCAGCTAGAAAACCTTTACAACGCATGCTTGATTTTGCTGAAGCGCAAAAGCAACGGGTGGCCGCGAGCGGTGACATTGTCAAAGACCGCGAATTATTTGCTAATGTTGGAGCGGCGTAATATGAACGAGGCATGCTCAGCGGATAAGGTAACTTCAAATAATGCTGAGGATACTGTCCAGACAGACGTCCTTATCATTGGTGCTGGCCTTGCCGGTTTAAGTACTGCTCTTGCCTTGCCGAAATCGCTAAACATTACGGTACTCAGCAAAGCGGCACTGGATGTTTGCTCAAGCCATTATGCTCAAGGTGGAATTGCAGCCAGTCTAGATAAGAATGACCGTGTCGCTGACCATATCGCTGATACACTCATTGCTGGCGCAGGCTTATGCGAAGCTGACAATACCACCCGTATTTTAAGTGCCGGACAGCAAGCGGTGCAATGGCTGTGCGAGCAAGGTGTACCCTTTACCCTGATTCCTAAGCAGGAGAGACAGCAGCATGATAATGCAAATCCTTTAGCGGCATTACAGACCAGTAATTTGCATTTAACCAAAGAAGGCGGTCATGGCTGTCGGCGGGTTGCCCACGCTGATGATGCAACTGGTCGCCACGTGATGGAGGCTTTAACAATAAAGGTAAAAGCAGCAAGCAACATTAATGTGCTACCGTTTCATGAAGCGTTGAGCCTTTTAAAAAACAATGATAATCAATGCCAAGGTGCGCTTGTTTTTGATCACCTCAATCAACGTAAACTCACCTTTCATAGTCGCGCTGTCGTCCTAGCAAGTGGTGGCTTGGGGCAACTGTTTAAGCGTACCAGCGCGCCGAACGTTTGTGTTGGCGATGGTGTGATGATGGCATGGCAAGCGGGTTGCCGTTTGGCAAATCTAGAGTTTATCCAATTTCATCCAACTGGTTTGGCATTTGGCGATAGTAGCTTTTTGATATCTGAAGCACTACGCGGCGAAGGCGGACGTTTATATTGTCCACAAACTGGCAAGCGTTTCATGCTTGATGTTGATAAACGTGCAGAACTGGCGCCGCGAGATATTGTTGCCCGTGCCATCGCTGAGCAGATTAATCAAAATGGGCTTGGTTATGTCAATCTTGACGTCAGTCATTTGCCAGCGGAGTTTTTGCGCGAGCATTTTCCGCAGATTTGTCAAACCCTATTCGAGCTTGGCATTGATATCACAAAACAACCTATTCCCGTTGCGCCGACCGCTCATTATAGCTGCGGCGGTGTGGTGACAGATGCCAATGGCGTAACCGATGTGGTAGGACTTTATGCGGCGGGTGAAGTCGCTTATACAGGTCTGCATGGTGCCAATCGCTTAGCGAGTAATTCACTTTTAGAGTGCGTGGTGGTTGGGCGCAATATCGCTTCTGACTTACCGCGCTATTTAGCAGCTTTAGATAAAACAGATAAAACGGCAAATACTAATAATTTAAAATCGTTAGCTGCTGATATTTGGTCAGCACCAACGCTTAAAAACACTCAAACGATTACCTTACCTAGCACTACTCTGCCTTTGTTTGACGCTTATCAACACAGCACGACGAAAAGCGCTCTAAATATTGTTACTAAAGGTACTGATATTAACGAAGTAACGGCACAGCTAAAAACACTGATGACCAATAACATGGGTATCACCCGTAGTGCTGAGCAGCTAGAAAAAGCCCTCATACGAATTCAGCAATGGCAACAGAGCATTGGTTTTGCTAAATCTAAGTATTCTTCTACAATTAATGAGAGTATGCCTACTAGCTTAAATGAGCTTCCCTACTTTCAATTAGCAAGACAATTACAATTAGCGACGTTGGTTATTCAATCTGCTTATCAGCGTCATGAGAGCCGCGGTGGCCATTACCGAAAAGACTATCCTAACTTAACGAGCACACCTCGGACCAGTGTGATTGAACCATTATCAAAGCAGCCTAGCAGTCAAATTACTTGTTTAAATACTTTTATGATAAATAATGAGGCAATAACGGAGGCCTCATAAGCAGCTTTGTCATGCAATAATATGGCGAATATGACTTCGGTTTTAGTATTGGTTTTCCAGCATTTACGCGGTGATATGATACAATCTCCAGCTTCCTAAAAAGACCTTGTTAAAAGTGCCTTCTTGAAACTGCCTTGATAAAAATCATAAAAGCTGCGAGCCCATCACCATGCAAAGCCTGATTACTCTTGTTTTGGTATTAATGCCGATGTTTATTGGCTTTGCCATTCCCTCAAACCCAACCATGACTAAGCTTGCCGATAAAAGCTTGTCTTATTTGGTCTTTATCATCTTAGGTTTGATTGGTATTGAGCTGTCGCAAGTGGAAGGGCTTGGCAGTCAAATAGGTGAAATTGCGCTATATGTCACTATATTGTCGATACTAACGATTGGTACCGGCTTATTTGCCTTGATGCTGTTTGACCGTCTGCGTCCATGGCATGCCAAAAAACCTAGCGTCAAATCTAAAGAGCACCGCGTCAGTATTCGCGGCAGCCTAGCACAAGTATTTTGCGTGGTGATTGGCTTTGTCATTGGCTATTTCTTGCCAGCCGATTACATGCCGCCTGAAAACACCATGACAGTCATGCTCATGATATTAATCTTACTGGTCGGTATTGGCCTAAAAGGCTCGGGCATTACTTTAAAAGAGGTGTTACTTAATCAGCGTGGTGTGGAGATGAGTATCATTTTTACGCTAGCTGTACTGGTCGGCGGGCTTATCTTTGCGCTGATGTTTAGCGATGTCTCTTGGACTAAGGGAATGGCATTGGCATCAGGTTTTGGGTGGTATTCGCTATCAGCAATTATCATGACCGATGCTTATGGCGCGGTTTGGGGCAGTGTGGCGCTATTTAATGACTTGGTACGTGAGTTCTTTGCGCTATTGTTTATTCCCGTCTTTATGCGTAAATATCCATCAGCAGCGGTAGGACTTGGCGGCGCGACCAGTTTAGACTTTACCCTGCCTATTATTCAACAATCTGGTGGCCTAAAAGTCGTGCCGCTGGCAATTAGTTTTGGTTTTATTATTAATATTGTCTCGCCAGTGCTGATGGTGTTGTTTTCGGCGTTGGGGTAAGGTTAAGTTTTAAAGGTTGATGAAAATCAGTCGTTATTATTCAAAGAGCTCACAGTGCTTGGCATACTTACCATAACTCTCTGTATAACTCGCGTATTTTAGATTCGATAAATCTTGGACTTGTCTACTTGCCTTAAGAACGACTCTTCTGTTTTTGGATTCGATCTGTTCAGGATCATCATAACTCAGATCTATATTGGTAGAAAGATACCGATCTAAGCAGTCATAAGTAGTAATACGGTCAGATGCGATACGATGTTCGGTTATAAGTCTGTTTTTAATAGTAAGTGCACGTTGGCGTGATAAGTTGTCATTGGTCTTTGATAATGCAAGCTCATTCGATGACAAATGCCCAAAAATAAAAACATTAGCATCTGGATATTCGTTAAGCTTTTCTTCAATTTTTGCAAACTCTTTATCATAGGTATTAATTAATCGACTACTCAGCGGTGCAAAAAATCCTCGTAATTCCATCTCTAGTGCCTCGCCTCCCTCAATTATTATTTGACAGCCTTTAGCATCAACTACTACGTTAGGTGGCGTGTCAGGGCACTCGTCTATATCTTCAAGCACTCCATCGCCGTCTGAATCCAAAATTGCCGGAACGACGGGCGCTACGATAGGCGCTTGCTGATTAGCCGTTACCGATTGCAGTGCAGTTTGACAAGCTGATAACGTAAAAACACTGCTAAAAATACTAATGGCTAAATACGCTTTTGGTGTCATGGTAAGGTCCTTCTTAATGATTACTTTGTCCTTTTAATAAAAATTACTTTTTTTATTTATCAGGTTCAGTCGCAAGCGCATACACTCGCCGATTAAGCATATTGCCTTCTTCAGTATCGGATGGCGCAATCGGTCTATTTGCCCCATACTCAATCGTCGTGATGCGCTCAGGAGCGAAGTTAAACTTTGAAATTAAATAGTTTTTAACATTATCAGCTCGAGCTTGCGCTAACGGATTGTGATTGTTTAAATCGGCGCTATCAACCTCTGTTCTTGAATTATGACCTTCAACCCATAGGATAGCGCCTTTGTACTCCTGCATTTTCATACCGACCTTATCCAGTTCATCTTGGTACTTCCGCAAAAGCTCACTACTGTCTTTGTCAAAAAAAGCACGATATTCCATTCTTAGACCTACCCCTATAGGCGCTAAAGGACAGCCTCTTTCATCGATGACTACATTCCACGGCGTAGCAGGACATTGGTCGATGTCATCAGGAACGCCATCGCCGTCTGAATCAATCGTTGCTTGCATCGTTCTGATGTTTTTATGTTGAGGTAACTCTTTAGACGGCGCAGTTATAGTAGTTTGGCAGCCAGCTAACGCTATAGATGTTGCTAGCAGCAATAAAGAGCTACATTTATTCATTCGCATGGTTACCCTCTCTGAATACCTTCAAAAACAATTTTTTGTTTATGTTGAGCTGACAGCTATTTATCATTAAAATTCAACGCAGATGCCGTCTTTTAAATTGATAGGATAGTCACTGTCAGGCTCAGTTAATAAACCATAAACCCGACGATTAAAAGCTCTGCCCTCCTCAGTATCATTAGGTGCAATGGGCGCTCTAGCGTCACAATTTAAAGTCGTTAAACGACTAGGCTCTATGCCGTGTTTTAATAAAAGATAGTTTTTAACCATCAGCGCTCTATTTTTAGCTAAAGTATTTGATTTAGCTATCGGATCACCATCATCTATCTTCTATACGCATCGTAGAAGTAGTATGCGTATTCATTATTTCACTAACTTTATCCAGTTCAGCTTGATATTTTGGAAGTAGCTCACTACTACCTTTGGCAAAAAAGGCACTATACTCGATTTTTAAACTCATGTCAGGTCCCATAATGAGGTGACAGCCTCTGTCATCCACTACTACATTACTTTCCATTTTTGTATTTGGACATTGATCGAATTCATCAGGCACGCCATCACCGTCGCTATCTACATTAACCACAACCGTTGGCATGTTGATAGTTTGACTTGTTTGCTTAGACAGGTCAGCAGTTTGACAACCTGTCAGTGCTAAAACGCCTGTCATCATCAGCGTTATTGTCCGTAATTTCACGTTCATACTTTACTCCTCCTTAAGTCTAAAACGCTAAACCCCACTCGCCTGCTTAGCAAACAAGCGCATCAATGGTTTAATTTTGCTCACGCGATACATGCCTTCATTACGAATTTGTTGGATAGGACGCAATTGAGCAAGCGAACCTGCAAACAGCCAGTTAAGCGCCGAAAAACTGTGCATCATCAAACTATTATGTGGACGGCGCAAACGCTCATAGCTACGCAAGGTTTGGTTCGTACCCCACAACTTATTGCCACTGCGCGCATAGTCATGGGTGAGTTGCTCACTTAATGCCTTCACATCAAGCATGCCCAAATTTAGCCCCTGGCCTGCCAGCGGATGCACACCATGCGCGGCATCACCGATTAAGACTAAATTATCGGCGACGTAGCTTTTTGCTTGCTGCGCGGCTAATGGAAAGCTGGCGATGGATTCAATCTCGCGGATAGCGCCCAGCTCATAATTACTAGCAGCCGCCAGTTTATCAGCGATGTAGCGCGGCGTTTCTTCCAACAATGCCAATGCTTGATTGCGTGGCAGTGTCCATACGATCGACTGCCAATGCTCTGGATTGGCTTTATCTTCATCGGTGATATCGGCTAACGGTAACAATGCCAATGTACCGGTCGGTAGCATGGCTTGACGGGCGGTTGCTCGGTGCGGCTTGTCGGTTTGAATGGCGCAGCAAATCGCGGTTTGGTTATAATCAAGCACATCGAGCTCAATACCTGCTTGCTTACGCACAAACGAGCCACGACCGTCAGCACCAACCAATAGACGCGCATTAATCACCGTGCCATCATCTAGCATCACACGGTAACCTTGTGCGCTGCCAAGCCAATCCATATTGATAACTTTGTGCCCATCGATAACGGTTAAATATTGACTGACATCAGATGCAGATAAACGCTGCCACAATGCATATTCGATAACGGCCGGCTCAACCATACTACCAAGCATTTTGGGTTCAGCGTTTTGATCACTGTCATCATTATTATCCTCACTATCACCGAATAATAGCTCGCCCATACCATTTAATTGCCACACCTGCATTTGGGTATAATCGGCTTTGCGCTCTGATGCCGCTATCTTTTGCCAAGCGCCCACGTCTTTGAGTAAGTTAATACTGGCAAGGCTTAAGGCATAAACGCGCGCATCCCGCTTGCCAAGCACCTTTTGCCAATCTGCCTCGCTACGTTTAGGGCGCGCATCAATAAGCGTCACTGGCATCTCAGCTTGTGCCAGTTTTAGCGCCAGGGTTGCACCGACGATACCGCCGCCGATAATGAGCGTATGGTTATTTTTCATAAAACATCCTTTGTCGCGTTATTCATGCTATCTGCCATATTGATGGGATTTAGCAAGCAGCTGAAATGTTGGATTTTATTTTTAAAGGCTGATAAATACTAAGATTTCAAGCCCATCGCATAATTGGCAATTAATGGTTTAATATTCGGTAATTTATCAAAGGCAACCAAGGCCACGTTACGTGCCAGCTTCACGGCTGGATTTGGATGCGTAAAGCCATGGACTACCGCATCACAGAAGCGAATGACGCGTTTTTGATCGGTTTGACGGGCTTTTTCATAGCGCTTTAGCAAAGTCGGATTACCGATATCCTCACCTTTTAGCATCTGCCGACTCATCATTTGCTCCAGTACATGGGCATCACGCATACATAGGTTAAACCCTTGTCCAGCGACCGGATGTAAGGTGTGAGCTGCATTGCCCATTATGACGCAGCGACCGTCAACTTGTTTATCTGCCAGTACCCGCGTTAATGGATAAGCGCCGCGGCGACCAGCTTTTTTAAACGTGCCAGCGCGCGCGCCAAAGGCTTGCTGCAAAGTTGCTAAGAAATGGGCATCGTCTTCTAAATATTGCGTTTCTTCCCCAGTTGGACAAACCCAAACTACCGAGCGTCTATAGCCTTTTTGATAGTCATCATTGCCGTCGCCTTCTGGATCGGTCAATGGCAACACCGCAAGCGGCCCTGCCGGACTAAAACGCTCAATAGCGATATGTTCATGCGGCTGATCGGTCTCTACCACCCCAACAATAGCGGTTTGCTTATAGTCATAAGTCGTAGTGCCGATATTTAATAACTGACGTACAGTAGAGTCGCGACCATCACAGGCAACCAAAACACTGGCCTGCAGTTGCTGCTCATGCTCTTCTTCACCATAATAGCTAAAGCTTAGCGTCACGCCATCGCTTTGTTGATCAACGGCTATCACATTGGCATTATCAATCAAAGTAATCAGCGGTTCTTGCTGAGCCGCGAGCAATAGCTTACGTCCAAGCCACGCGTTTTCCATCACTTGCCCAAATGACTCGACCTGCTCCTCAGCTTTATTTAATTGTGCGCGCCCAAAGCTACCTTGCTCACTAATCTGTACCGCATCAATTCGGCAAGCATGACTTTGTAGCTCATCCCATAGCCCAATCTCTTGATAAATCTGTACCGTGCGCCGTGACAGCGCGGTATTGCGGCTGTCTAAATAATGCGTGCGTTTAGCGTCGTCATTTGGACTGATGGTTGGATAGCTGTTTTTCTCTAGCAGAGTGCTAGCGATACCATGATGAGCAAGCAACAGCGCAAAAGACAAGCCGACATGGCCGCCGCCGGCGATAAGGACTTGCTGCTCAGTCATAGCCGCTTTATTAGCAAGACTGGCTTTAGCAGGATTGGTTATTGATAAAGTTGCTTCAGTATGTTGCATGGTTGTTATTCCTATTATTTCCCATTTAGCACGCGTTTAGACGCGAAGACTTTACATTCAAAAAATATTATTTTTCTAAAAAATACCTTGTTCTTCTACCTTTACAAACTTAGCTTTTACACCGCCATTATCTAAGCTCTAGATTACCACAAATCATTCATCATTCTGTGCTCCTGACCATAACCATAGTGGCTATTTAGTTTTGTTGCCGTTTTCGCTCTAAGGTGTATCATCTACAGTTGCAATCACCATACAAAAACAAAGCCCTGCCCGCCTGTAAATGGCTTGAATTTTAAATTCTATCTACCATAATGAAGACAGGGCATTTACTTATCACCGTCATCTTATCAACAACTATTTTTAGCAAAATTTTGCCGTCATATTTATTAGCACTACTTTTAGTATTTACATAACCGTTATAAACGCAATGAAAATGAAAAAGCATTGAAACACGACGTATTATTTTATTTTTAAAGCCCGCTCGACTATCATGCACAGAAGCACTAATGCACTGAAGTAACGAACATGCAACGGGCAACCAAATACAAGGATAATCGCTTGACTGATTCCATAAGCCGCCGTATACATTTTGAATCGTTGACCCCAGCACAGCTGAAAACCGTGCTCGGCGAATACAATAACCACATGAAATACATCCAAGAACGCCTCGATATTAAAATCAGCCAACGCCAAGGCGACTTCTGTTTAAGTGGCGATATTTTGGGCGTTGAGCGCGGCGAACGCATCATTTATAAAATGATCGATGAAGCGCAAAACACCAAAGATATCAGCGCCGAAGAGCTGCACTTAATCATCCAATCGAGCATCGCCCGTGATGAAGATATAGAAGCTGATAAGCAATCGGCTGCCGAGGAAGATGCTGATAATTTAGAAACCGCTACTGACTTTACGCCCATTAGTCTGCGTACCCGTAAAGGTAAAATCATTCCGCGCGGTGGTAATCAGCAGCGTTATGTCAGAGATATTTTAGCCTCTGATGTGTCGTTTGGTATTGGGCCTGCTGGTACGGGTAAGACCTATCTTGCTGTTGCTTGTGCGGTCGATATGCTTGAGCGCAACGAGATTGAGCGTATTTTATTGGTGCGTCCGGCGGTAGAAGCTGGCGAAAAACTGGGCTTTTTACCCGGAGATTTGACCCAAAAAATTGACCCGTATTTACGTCCTTTATATGACGCGCTGTATGAGATGCTTGGCTTTGAGAAAGTCGGTAAAATGCTTGAAAAGCAAATCATTGAGGTCGCCCCCCTTGCTTATATGCGCGGTCGTACGCTAAACAATTCGTTTGTTATCTTAGATGAAGCGCAAAATACCACGCCTGAGCAGATGAAAATGTTCTTGACGCGCTTAGGTTTCGGCTCGCGGGCGGTTATTACTGGTGATATTACTCAGGTCGATTTGCCGCGTGGGCACAAATCAGGTCTGGCACAAGCGATGGATATCTTAAGCGGTATTGAAGAGATTCATATTACTAAGTTTGACTCAAAAGACGTCGTTCGCCATCAATTGGTGCAAAAAATCGTTGAAGCTTATGACGTCTTTGATGAAGAGCAACTTGCCTTACAAGAAAAGCGTAAGTTTGAGCGCATGAAAGAGCAAGAGCGTAAACAAGCCATTTCTGACGCCGCCGCTAAGTTATAATCTCTCTTAAAATACGTATATGGACGAGAAAAAACCGGATTTGATATCCGGTTTTTTAGTGTTAAACATTTATTGCTAGTTAATTAATCTTAGATATTTTCACATTGACATAATAAAGGAGGGTAGCATGAGCCCAGCCGAACATAATGATACTGACAATCACTTAGATGAGAATATTAATAGCCGTTTTAATAATAATAACGATGAAAAATTAGCCGCATTTAATAATGACGAGAACTTAGCCACGCTTGATATCAGCGCCGCCGATAGTATCGATGACGAGATACTCAAGACGTTTTATCCTCGTGAGAAATTGTTAAAAGTCATGATAGCGACACTGGAAAATATCGATGAGCGTATTAACCATGGTCTGACGCTGCCTTACTTTAACGATATCGATAGTGAGATATGGCAAGAGAAAACCAAAGCGCTCGATATTTATATTACCGATACAGTTGAGGGTCAAGAGCTAAATTTAGAGGCGCGCGGCAAAGATTATGCTACTAATATTTTATCCTACCCAAGCGACTTGCCAGCGGCAATCATTGGCTTGATGCCAACGTTGCCGCTAGGCGAGCTGGTGATTTGTCATGCTGTGGTGGTACGCGAAGCTACTGAGCAAAAAAAGACCGTGGCGCAGCATATCAGCCATTTATTGATACACGGTATACTGCACCTACTGGGCTTTGACCATGAGCTCGGACAAGCCGAGCAAGATGAGATGGAAAGCTTTGAGATTGCTATTTTGGCAGGACTAGGCCTACCTAATCCTTATCTCTAAGATTTTTAGACTTGTTTAACTTTTCTTTAACATGGTTTTTTGCGCTTGATCCATCTGATTAATCATCTGGTCTAAGCCTTTGACATGCACGCTGCGCTGCGGGAATGGAATGTCAATCTTGTTATCATCAAGGGCGTTTTTGAATTGTTCTAATAAATCGCACTGCATCGCCCACCAATCATCATTGGTGGTCCAAACATTTAAGGTTAAATCGACTGAATTGTCACCCAAGTTGGTCACACGTATCACAGGCGCTGGATCCGTAAAGGCCAGTGGATTGTTTTTGGCCAGATTCAGCATAATATCTTTGGCGGTTTTGATATCGGCGTCATAACCAATACCAACAGTGATATCGACGCGGCGGTTGGGTAATGCCGTATAGTTAATCACCGCCGAGGTGGTGATATCACCATTTGGAATGATAATGTCGTGATTATTGATGGTCGTCAAGTGGGTATTGACCAAGGTAATCTCGGTGACTGTACCGGTGTAACTGCTAATTTGTACATAGTCCCCGCGAACAAACGGGCGAAAGGTCACAATCATAATACCAGCGGCAAAGTTGGATAGCTGATCTTTGAGTGACAAACCAATCGCCACTGCCGCGCCGCCCAAGATAGCAACGACTGAAGTAGTCTGCACGCCGACTTTGCTAAGCGCTGCCAAAATCACGATGACCAATAATATGCCATATAATACGCGGCTTAAAAAATTGGCCGCCGTCGCCTCTAAATGGCTACGTAACATAATGCGATTACTAATGGCGACGATTTTCTTTGCTAACCAACGGCCTATCATAAATATTAATAAGGCAAATACGATTTTAAGCGCAATGCTGAGCGCATTTTCTGTTAAGGTAGCAAGATCGACGGTAAAACCTAAAAATTCCATACTGGCTCTTTATTTCCAAACTGTTTGATCATTAATTTTTGTCTTTTTAATGTTTATTATCATTTAACCTTTTTTAAAAAATGCATAATAACTATATAAGACCGGCACTAAATTTAAACAAAGTTAATAGGTGACGTCTACTCTATCACTGTAACGATAGGTACGTATCAGACGCAGCTCAACAATATCATTCATATCTTCGGTAAATTTACCAAAGGGCGCGGCTTGTCTGACCGATTGCTTGGCCGCTTCATCTAGTATGGACGAGTTTGAGCTTTCAAGCAAACGAATGGCTTTGATATTACCGTCATTACCGATAACGACCATCAAACGCACCTCACCCGTGATACCTTGGGCGCGTGCTTGGCTAGGATATTGCAGATTGCCAACCCGCTCGACGTGTTCACGAAAGGTATTGATATAATCAGCAGCGGCACCGCGCGTTGTCGAATTGCTATCGATGGTCACGACTTTTGATTTGGTCGCATAAAGCTGCTGACGCTGCGACAGTTGTGCTTCCAAGGTGGCGATTTGCTTGCGCAGGCGCTCTTCTTGCGCCAGCATGTCATCTTGTTCTTGTTTGCTATCATTGTCAGTTTCAACGCTTGCTTCACGCCAACTTAACGTTGTACGCAGGTAGCTTTCTTGATAGCGCTGCTGCCGAACTTGACGCTGTAGGTCAATGACATCTTGCGTTTCACTCATTTGTTCAGCAGACACCGGACTGCTCTGATCCGTCTCTTGACGTATTTGTTCTTGCACCGTACCGCCGCCTTCTTGCGAGGCATTGGCAATAAACTGCGCATCTTCATTCGGCTGCATATTATCGGTTAGGGCTTTTGCAACGTCCTGCATCAAGCCCGCAGGGTCTTGTCCCATCGAAAAACTGATACCAAAAATAACCAGCGCATGCACGCTAACAGCGATAACCACCGCCATAGGCAGACTGATATCGCGCTTGGGCGCTTGCGCTGAAAAATGATAGCTTTGCGAGTCTTTAATATAGGCCACAGTGAATCTCAGCTGATAAATACAAGGATAGTTGGTAAAAGGCGTGTGTAGCCGCTCTTAAATAAAATGAGCACTTGTCGACCAATGCCGGCGCTATCATACCATGACATAGAATTGTCTCGCTAGCACAAGCGTATATCGCCGCCACTAACAGACTTGCCTGCTTATCCACTGCTAATCTAGCAACCCAGATTTGCAGAGTTTTACGTCTTAAAGGCGTGCACCTTAAAGGCGTGCATAGTAACGGTTTTGCCCAATCGCTGGTAAATAGCAGCGCTGCTTAATAACGGTTTTGCCCAATCGCTGGTAAATAGCAGCGCTGCTTAATAAGGACAAAACGGAGACGTCCATTTTGCCTGCTGCCATTTTAATATATACTGTTTTATAAGTACTTTTTGCGCCTGTCACTAAAAATGACACCATAATTATAAGGATAATAAGTTTGAGTAACTTTGATCATATGGACAACACGGATAATTCGGACAGTTTTGAGGAGTTATTTGAGACTATCGCTGACCGTTTTGATGAATCATTTAACGATGGCTGGGAGCGCCTGACCCAAGCAGTCAAAAGTATCTATAACAAAACGACGGATAAACTCGAGGATGAACTGTCCTTGCCGGTCGCGCAAACCTACGTTAACGATGCTTTGCAAAAATACGTCACCGATAATGTCAAGGCCATTTTAGAGCTGCGCGCTGAGATACACGACAACTGGTTTCGCTTGTATTGCACGGTCGATGTTGGCGGCATTTATGCCGAGGTGGCAAGTAATTTTAGTTTGGTGCACGTGCAGCTTGATCGCAACGTCCAGCGCCTTGTCTTTGGACAGCGAACTTATACCGATGTCCTTAACCTACGCTGCGAGTCGTTTATCAAGCGCCAAGGTCTCAAGCTTTTTATTTGGTTTTATCATAGTGTCCTTAAAAAAGACCCTTTGGGCTTTATTTTGTCTTATATCAACATCGCGCGGGCAAAAGAAGAGATTATTTACCTTGATATCAATCGCTGGCTCAAAAAGAACAAAAAAATTATCAGCACCTTACATAAAGTACAGGTAAATTATGGCGAGCTCGAAGAAGAGCAATTGGTGCTTAAAACGCAAATCAATTATCGCGATTTGCTGGCAAGCAGCGCCAATGAAGATATCATTAGCGACAAGGATGAGCCTGAATTGATGCAAGGTCCTATCAATCCGATCGATGACGCTACTGAGCCAAGTTTAGAACCTTCTTCATAAAATGCTAAAAGCACCCTAAACGCTATTTAAATGTCTTTATTAAAAAAAGCGCTAACTTTTAAGATTATTATCTTTAAAAGTTAGCGCTTTTTTAATGGTGAAAGAATATTTTTAATAAAGTAAAGTATAGTTAAGATATTTAAAAACGCTACGGTAATGCTTGTATAGTTTTTTTGCAGCCTCTGTCTGCGTAGGCACAGCAAGCAAGAAAAAACTGTACAAGCAGTATGTGGTGTATCGATATTACTTTTCATTGACTATAGGCTTATAGTAGATCTAAACCGTTATTGCCATTACCAGTAGTTTTCTACCGCAATATTGCCCTCACCGCGGCGATTCATCACCAACCCGAGCGACTTTAGAGTCTCTTTGGTATCTTCTACCATCTCTGGGTTGCCGCATAGCATGACATGTGTGCTATCGACGTCTAAGTCAATACCTGCGCGCGCTTGCAATGTGCCATCCAATAACAGCTTTGGCAGACGTTCTGTCAATGCCCCCTCGACAGGCTCGCGGGTAACGATAGGAATAAAAATAAGCTTGGCTGGATTATCAACCAGAGAACCAAAATCTTCTTGCAAGCTTTCAATCTTGTCAATATAAGCAAGCTCCTCTGTCGAGCGTGCGCTATAAGCCAATACGATATGTTCGTAATCTTCCCAAGTCTTTAAATCTTGAAGCATTGATAAAAATGGCGCTAAACCTGTACCTGTGGCCAGAAACCATAAATCTTTTGGCAGCGGTTTTTGATAACGGGCTAAAGTTAAAAAGCCAAAAGGCATGGTGTTTAGTAATAGCTCATCGCCGACTTCTAGGTGTTGTAGCTGTGAGGTAAAGGCGCCATCAGGGATAACAATAGAGAAGAATTCTAATACCTCATCAAAGGGTGACGATACAATAGAATACGCGCGGAAAATATCTTCATTTAGCGCTTCATTTACTGTTTTGTCCAGTTCTTTATCATCAGTATCACCGGCTTTAGCCTGCTGTTTATAGTAGTTTAATTGGCTGGCATTAACGCCCAAACGTACAAATTGCCCAGCAGTAAATTTAAAGCTATCAGGACGGCTGACGGTGAAGCTAAAGAGATTGGGCGTCCAGGTGGTTTTGCTAAGCACCGTTACTTTTTGAATATTGTCACTCATGATAATAAATCACCCTCGTTTTTTATTAATAATTATTGCTTGTCTGTTATAGATGGCTATCATTATCAATTTTTAAAGGCTACAAATAAAAGATGCGCCAAGCTTAACATAAAGCTGGCGCATCTTTTAGTTTTCTAACGGAACTATCATATGTAGCGGCAGCAATTAACTTATAATGCAGCCGCTCACTTTATCTTTTTATGCTTACCAAATGCGAGCCAAACTTGCCCATTCAATCATGCTATTTGGCAACACCCCAAAGAAGAGAATGATGGCCGTGACGGCGATAACCATGATACCGCCGGTACGCAGGCCCCACTGCTTTGAAACGTCAAATTCAATAAATTGTTTTGGACGTTTAAATAGCGTGAGCATAACGCGTAAGTAATAAAACAGGCCAATGGCACTACCCAAGATAATCATTGCTGCCAAGAACCAATTAGTACCTTGAACGGCGGCAAGAATCGCAAACAACTTAGTGATAAAGCCTGCTGTTAATGGAATACCTGCCAATGACAACATCATAATAGTCATAACCGCAGTCAATACCGGACGGCGCCAGAATAGCCCTTGGTAATGGGTTAACTCATCGGCCTCACCTGCCAAGCGATAAGGGCTCGACATCAAGGTTACGACGCCAAAGGCACCGATAGAGGTAAAGGCATAAATCGCCATATACATGCTTGAGATACTATCAGCGGCTGAACCGATACTGACAATCACAATCAGCACATAACCCATATGGGCAATGGACGAATAACCAAGCAGACGCTTAAGGCTGGTTTGGCGAATGGCGAGCAAGTTACCCACTAGAATCGACAAGGTTGCCATAACCATTAATAGCATTTGTACCGATGGCAGCGCCAATAACGACGTATCAATCAAGAAGCGAACAGCAAGCGCCATCATTGCCACTTTGGAGACTGATGCCAAATAGGTAGCGATAGGTGCGGGTGCGCCCTCATAAACGTCTGGCGTCCACATATGAAATGGCGCAGCAGACAATTTAAAGGCAATACCAAACATCATCATCGCTGTACCGACGATTAACAGTGGCGACTCAAAAATATTAACCAAGGTCATGCTAATAGGTTTAAAGGCGAGCGAGCCCACTTGCGCATAAATAAACGCCATACCCATTAGCAGCGTTGCCGATGCTGTGGCTGATAGTACTAAGTATTTTAACCCCGATTCAAGCGAGCGTCTGCGCATATAAGTATATGCCAGCATGCCGTATAGCGGAATCGACAGCATCTCGAGGCTCATAAAGAAAGAGGCTAAATGCTGAGCGCTAACCATCAGTAGCGCGCCAACGGTCGATAACAGCATGAGCAAATACAGCTCTTCTTTATGATCGTCTAAATCGGCCAAATACGCATAAGACAGCGTAAAACAGGCCAAAGCACAGATAAAGATAACCACCATATTAAACTGCGCAAAGTTATCGATAACAAATAATTGCTCGGCGGTTGGCACAAGCGCCCCGCTATCGATGATGCCAGCCATTTGCCCAAGCAGCGTAAACAAACCGACGTTTAGACCGATTACCGAGATGGTACCAATCACCATATGCGAGCGTTTAATCGTAATGGCAATCATGACCACCAATACCGTCATCACTACCGCAATGATTGGCGCATAAGGCATAAGCCCCATCAAATCATTCATCGTAAATTCATTCATGACTTAACGTGCCTCCATTGCATCAAGCAGCTGTGATGCATCTACTTGTGTCACTTGACTGTATATATAGGCGTTATTAATCCACTGCATGGCGTGACTTGACGTATCAAGAAACGGCTGTGGATACAGTCCGAGCCAGACCAACCCTGCCGCTAGCATAAGCAGCAAGGACAGCTCGCGCTTACCCAAATCTTTTAATGGGCGCGCCGGCAAACCATGAGCTTCGGTTTCTCGTAACGCCACTTCTTTAATATTATTGCTACCAAACAGAGCGCGGTGAATTAAGATAAGCGAGTATAGACCTGCCAACACCAAACTGAATGTCGCGAATACCACAAACACCGGATACTCAGCAAAGGCACCAAATAAAATCATAAACTCGCCGATAAAGTTACCTGTGCCCGGGATACCTAGTAGGGCGGCACAGAAGAACATCAGTATCGGCGCATAATAGCGGAATTGACCCCACATACCGCCCATCAAGGTCAAATCGCGCGTATGCAAGCGCTCGTATAGCTGCCCTGACATAATAAACAAAGCTGCCGAGCTTAAACCATGCGCCAGCATCTGAATCATCAAACCTTGTAGGCTGATTAACGTACCAGCATAAATGGCCAAGACCACAAAACCCATGTGCGAGATACTGGTATAAGCCAGTAAGCGCTTCATATCGGTTTGCATAAAGGCAAGCCACGCACCGTAAAAGATACCAATGGTGCCTAACGTCATCGCAATCGGCGCGAAGTCTTGTGATGCTGCTGGGAATAATGGCAAGACAAAACGAATCAAACCATACGCAGCGGTTTTAATCAAAACCCCCGCCAAATCCACCGAACCTGCGGTTGGCGCTTGCGCATGAGCGTCAGGTAACCAGCCGTGAAAAGGGAAAATTGGCAATTTAACCGCAAAGCCAATAAAGAAGCACAGCATGATGGGATATTCCCAGCCGCCAAGTGAGGTGCCAAGCAAGTCATTATAATTAAAGCTGACCACGCCTTTTTGCGCATAGCTGATAATGACCAATATTAAGATACCGACCAACATGATAAGGCCAGAGGCTTGGGTATAAATAAAGAACTTGGTTGCCGCGTATTCTTTGCTTCTGCCACCGATCACATCATGACCCCAAATAGCAATCAAGAAGTAGATAGGCACCAGCATCATCTCCCAAAAGAAGAAGAATAAGAACAGGTCGATGGCCAAGAAAACCCCAATAACGCCGCCTAAGCTCCACAAAAGGTTGAGATGGAAGAAACCAACGCGGCGTTGGATCTCGTTCCACGAACAGGCAACCGCGGCAATACCCAGCAGTCCTGTTAAACCAACCATCAGCAGCGATAAGCCATCTAGCGCTAAATGAAAACTGATACCAAAGCTCGGTATCCATGGCACCGCAAATTCAGCAACCCATGGCACCGCGGCGTCAGGCGCAATCACCTGCTTGCTCATGCCGCTATAATCGCCGTATTGCCACAATACCAATGACAATCCAAAGGTTAACGTCATACCGATTAAAGCAATCCAGCGCGGCAGACGTTTATTAAAGCGTTCGACCAACCAGCACAGCAACCCTGCAATAAAAGGAATTGCAATCAATGCTGGTAGCATCCACGTTTGTTGTAACTCTATCATCTTATACCACCGTCATCATTACCAGCACGAGCAATACAGCCACACCCAAGCCAAAGCTTGCAGCGTAACCTCGAAGTGACCCTGTTTGCGTTGCAGACAATACCTTATTACCAGCGGAAGCCAGCTTAGGTAAAATGTGCCACGTTTTATCGATAGGGTCGGCTTTAAATAAGCGGCCGATGAACAAAAAGGGTTTTACAAAAACTATATCGTATAGCGCATCAAAGCCCATACCGTGATAGCTCCAATGATACAACGACGCACCAATACTCGTGCGCTTAAAGCGGGTCAACATGCGACCTTTATCAGCGACATATAACAGTGCTGCGATAATTAGGCCTGCAAGCATCGCACCCATGGCGATATATTCCGCCGTATGTTTGTCATGCGCACGGCCCGCCACTTCTAATAAATGCCCAGCGCTCTCTGGCAACACGCCTTGTAATGGCGGCGTAATCCAAGCACCAACGGCGGTTGATAATATCAGTAGCACCGTCAGTGGCAACCAATAGGACACCCCAGATAATTTATGCGCATGGGTTTTTTCTTCCCCAAAGAAGATAATCCAAATCATTCGGAAGGTATAAATCGCGGTTAAGAACGCTCCGAATACACCCATATAAAATAGAACTTGGTGTCCGGTTGCGTAGCTTTCCCACAAAATCGCTTCTTTAGAATAAAAACCTACCGTGACCCAAGGAATTGCTGCTAATGCCCCGCCGCCGACGATATAACACCAAAACACTAACGGTATCTTTTTACGCAATCCGCCCATCTTAAAGATATTTTGCTCATGGTGTACCGCAAGAATGACCGCACCTGATGATAAGAATAGCAAGGCTTTAAAGAAAGCATGCGTCATCAAGTGAAAGATTGCGCCCTGCCATGCACCAACGCCGAGTGCTAAGAACATGTAGCCGATTTGGCTCATGGTCGAATACGCAAGGATACGTTTGATATCGGTTTGTGCCAGCGCACAAAAACCAGCAACAACTAACGTCAATGCGCCCACTGCCCCAACCCAGTACAAAAGGACGCCCGGCGTAAGGAGAAATAAGGGATGCAGGCGCGCAATCAGATAGACACCGGCGGTAACCATGGTTGCTGCGTGAATCAATGCTGAAACTGGCGTTGGACCTGCCATCGCATCAGCAAGCCAGGTATGTAACGGCAACTGCGCGGATTTGCCCATCGCACCGCCAACAAGCATTATGGTGGTTAAAATCATGGTTGGATTGTTAATATCAAAGATTTCTGGCGCACGAGTAATAATCTCTTGAATATGCAAGGTGCCAAATTCGCGAAATAATAAAAACAAACCAAAGGCCAAAAACACATCGCCAACACGGGTGACAGTAAAGGCTTTCATCGCAGCCCGACCATTGGCGCGGTCTTGATAATAAAAACCAATCAAGAGGTACGAGCAGATACCAACGCCTTCCCAGCCAAGATAGAGCAAGAACAAGTTATCTGCCAACACCAGCAATAACATACTGGCAACGAACAAGTTCATATAGCTAAAAAAGCGCGCAAAGCCTGTTTCACCTTTCATATACCATGCGGCAAACAGATGAATCAAAAAGCCGATACCGGTAATAACACCCGTCATCGTCAATGCCAAGCCATCAAAGCTTAGGCCAAAACTTGGCGCGAAGTCCCCGACTTGGAACCACGTCCATAGCGGCATCTCGATGACTGTACCGGCGGGATGACTGGTTAAAAAGGTATAGCTGACAAACAGCGTACAAAGCGCTGATAGCAGCATGCTACCGACACCGACAATCGCTGCCACCTGCTCGCTTAACTTGTCGCGCATAAAGGCTAAAATCAAAAAGCCAACGAGCGGGAATATAAAGGTTAATGGTAATAAACTCATGACATCATCCTTTCATCTCATTGGCGCTATCGACATCGAGATGCCCACGCTGATGATAAAACCGCAATAATATTGCCAAACCAATGGCCGCCTCTGCCGCTGCTAGGGTCAAAATAAAGATAAACATAATCTGTCCATCTGGATCGACCCAGCGGCTACCTGCCACCACAAATGCCAAAGCCGCGGCATTCATCATGATCTCAAGGCTCATCAGCATAAATAAGAAATTACGCCGTACCATGACCCCGCATAGACCAATCGCAAATAAGATACCGGCCAAAATTAGACCATGACTTATGGGTATCATACCCAGTACATTTTGCGCCTCAGCAACTGGCTGTACAAAGCCTGCTACCTCGTGGGCAAACGGCACATTTGCAACCTCTTGTGCCACGCTTGCTGCTAGTACCATCAGTCTGACTCCTTGCGCGTGACTCGTTGTATGCCTACCTGCTTACCTACATAGTTAAGCGGGTCGACATCTTTATACTCGTATTCTTCAGCAAGCCTTAACGCATCACCCTCTGTAAGGGTGCCATCTATATACGAGCTATCTTGACGCATATTGTTATCGTATGATTTGATATTGGCTACATTTGGATGAAGCGTTTGGCTATCGTCACTTTGACTGATATGACTGACAACCTCATCATTGCTAGACTCTTTTCCCAAATGATAAGCGGCAACCAACGCAGCTAATAATAGCAATGCTGCCACTTCGACCAACATAACGTATTTGGTAAATAACACCGTACCGACCGCTTTAGCTGAGATCGTCGTACCACCAATCATCGCCGTATCCGTATGGTTAAGACCTATCAACGCATACAGCACAACCGCGATGATAATCGTTAACCCCGTCGGTATCGCCCAAGTGCCAGCATCAAGCCAGCGCTCTTCACGCTCATCATTACTCATGCCAAGGTTTAGCATCATAATGACGAAGACAAACAGCACCATAATGGCGCCAGCATAAACGACAATTTCGAGCGCCCCAGCAAATGGCGCACCTAACACAAAGAAAATACCTGAGATGGCCAATAACGACACAATCATCGATAAAATAGCGTGCACTGGATTGGCGAGCGTCACCACGCGTAAGCTGGCAAATATTGCCACTGCTGCCAGCGCATAAAACCCTGCCAATTCAGGACTATTTAAGATATTCATCATGGTAGCAAGCTCCTTAGATCAATCGGTGCCGCTTCGTTTTGCGCCGCGCCTTTTGGTTTATCTGCTACCGCCATTCCCGTCACGCGATAATAGTTATAATCGGGATATTTACCAGGGCCAGAGATGAGCAAATGCTCTTTTTCATAGACCAAGTTTTGACGGACATATTCACCCATCTCAAAGTCAGGCGTCATCTGAATCGCCGTCGTCGGACAAGCTTCTTCACACAAACCGCAAAAAATACAACGTGAAAAGTTGATGCGGAAAAACTCTGGATACCAGCGGCCATCTTCACGCTCTGCTTTTTGCAAAGAAATACAGGCAACTGGGCAGGCCACGGCGCATAAGTTACAAGCAACGCAGCGCTCATCACCATCAGGGTCGCGCGTCAACACAATACGACCACGAAAACGCGGCGGTACTGGCACCGGCTCTTCTGGATAAAGAATGGTGTCGCGCGGCCTGATTGCATGACTATTGACCATCCACATACTGCGGACAATGGTAAACATACCAATGACGGTCTTTTTTATAGTAGTAAACATGGGATTATTATCCTTATCAGCTTTACCCTAGTTCATCAGTGATGGCTAGTGATGGCTACTAGTAATGACTATAACGTTGGGGAAAAAATCAAAATCACCGCAGCAGTCACCAATAAATTAATCAAGGTTACCGGCAGGCAGATTTTCCAACCAAAGTTCATTACCTGATCATAGCGCGGACGTATGAGTGAGCCTCGAGCCAAAATAAACATGGTCATAAAAAATAGCGTTTTAATCATGAACCAAAAAGCTGGTGGAACAAAAGGAATATCTAAGTTAAACGGTGCAAGCCAGCCGCCAAAAAACAGGCAGGTCATCAGTGCAGAAATCAGCACGACGTTGACATATTCCCCAATAAAAAACATACCAAATTTCATGCCCGAATATTCGACATGATAACCTTCAGCAAGCTCTTGCTCGGCTTCTGGTTGATCAAATGGATGTCTATGGGTGACAGCAACACCGGCAACGACAAAGGTTAAAAAGCCAAAAAATTGCGGAATGATATACCAACCATCAATTTGCGACTCAACGATTTCACGTAGGTTAAATGAACCTGTTAGCGCCACAACGCCCATCAATGATAAACCTAAAAACACTTCATAACTGATGGTTTGCGCTGCGGAACGTAGGCCGCCGAGCAAAGAGAATTTATTGGCAGAAGCCCAACCACCAAACATCACCGCATAAACTGCAATACCTGCCATGGCAAAGAAGAACAAAATACCGATATCCCAATCAGCAACCCCAAGGGTTGGTGAGATAGGAATGATGGCAAAAGATGCCAAGGCGGTAAACATGGCAACCGCAGGCGCCAAGGTAAACATAAACTTATCGGTAAAGTTTGGCGTCCAATCTTCTTTAAAGAAGATTTTGAGCATATCGGCAACCAGCTGTAGCGAGCCAAACGGACCGACACGGTTGGGACCGTAACGGTCTTGCCACAACGCTAACATCCGGCGCTCATAAACAATCATCAACGCTGCCACAATAACGACCACTAAAAAGATAACCAGCGCTTGCACGACCATAAATAGTATCGACCAAGTATCAAAGGTCATCATACCAGCCAAAAAGCTTGGCACATCAGGGATAATACGGGTAACTTGCAAATTACACCTCCTGTGTGGTGGTCGGCGCACTGCTTACTGGCGCGGCGCGGTTATTGGTATTGGCGGTTAACGTATTATCCGTTGCCATACTGCCCATCATCGTCACTGGCGCATCAACTTTGCGTACTGACGCTGGCATGGACGGGTGAATGATACTCACCTGCCCAACCGGATAGCCAATACAGCCTTCTGCTAAGTAACCAACGAGCTCAACGGGTAAGGTAATTTGCTGTTTATCAATCTCAATCGCCAGATAATCACCCGCTGCAAGACCCCATGCTTTGGCATCGTCGATACCGACGCGCCATGCTGCTACTGGCAACTGCCCAGCAACCACTGGACTACGTGATGCCATCATAGAGCTGGCATAAAGATTATACACAGGCACCAGTTTTGCTTGACCTTGTTGCATATCTGTCGTCGTTACCGAATTAAATTCTGGTGCGACATATTGACGCTTGGCTAGGCGCTCTAATTGATCAAACAGACGCACGCCTGGATCACCATTTCTAAGGCTACCACCAACTTTATCTTGGTATTTATTCCACGCCTGCGGTGAGTTCCAACCAGCAGCGCGAGCAAAGGGAATCATAGAGCTTGGGGTTTGTTTACCGCTATAGCCTTCCATCGAGAAGGTTAAACCGGTATCCAAATCTTTTGGCTGCATCGGCTCATGCACCGATATTGGCGCACGCATCGAGGTGCGACCTGAATAACGGCGCGGCTGACGGGCAATTTTAAGACCGTTCATACGGTAATCGGCGTCAGGAGCAGCATCTTTAATACCAGCAAGTTTAGGATGGGTGGTGATTAGCGCATTGATGACATCATCAAGCAAGGTCCAATCGACATCACGGCCTTCTAAGCTGCTATGCACCGCATGTAACCAGCGCCAGCCTTCTTTAATACTACTCATTGGATGATAATAATTATTATCATAAACTTGGAAGAAGCGCTGCGCGCGACCTTCAGCAGAGATGAGCGTACCATCCGCTTCAGCAAAGCTTGCGGCTGGCAAGACGATATCGACATCTTTATGCCAATCAAGCAGCTGATGATCGAGGGCAATAACGGTTTTATCGGCCAATAGCTGGGTTAAATTATGCGCATCAATGGCATCCGTTAACTGGTTTTCAGCAACAATAACCACATCAAAATCAGTTGCTAATAACTCTTCAACCGATTGACCGCCCAGCATACAAACGCCAACACTATTGGCATCAGGAACGGCTAAGTAAATACCGGCTTGAGCGTGATAGTTTTTATTCACCTCTTTTAGCTCAGGCTTGGTTGCAGGCTCGCGCTCGACATCGTCTTGCGCTTCTGTATCAACGCCGGTTTCCGGTTTGTTCGGCTTAGCAGACAAGTCTTTGTCTTCGCTTTGCTGCGCCGTTGCTGCTTGCGCTTCGGCAGCTTCGACCTTAGCATTATGTGCCTCGACCTGCTGCTGCTCAGTGGCTTTAATCGCCGCCCGTTTTTGGCTTAATGCTTGGGTGATTTGCGCCGCTGCTTCTATCAGTGCAGTCGATGATAAGCTCGTACCCGAAACAATCAGCGGCTTATCAGCTTGGATTAAGTCATAAGCGATTTGCTGAGCTAAAGCTTGCATAGCGTCAATATGAGTATCCACATCACTGTCTGAGTTTGTTTCTGCTATTTTTGCCAAATCGTCAGCAAAATTCGCAATCTCATCCGCAACTTTAAAGCCAAGTTTGATGATATCTTCAGGCGTTGCCACAACGCTGACCTTACTGATATCCTCAAGTTTGGTTTGGATAACATCGATGACATATACCGGGCTTTGTACGCCTTGACCAATGCGTTTAACTGGCTCTGCCAACCACGACTGGGTTTTGGTCGCTGCTGCCATTTTAATGGCTTCATTTTTTGCTGCTTGACGAATCGATAGCGCCACACGTGATGAAGTCTGGGTAATATCTTCACCCAATACCAACACCGCATCGTGGCTTTCAATATCAGCCATACCAGGATTGTAAATACCCTCGGTGCTTAACACTTCAATACATTTATTGACCAGTGTTTGCTGCTGATGGTTTAAACCCGTTGAGAAATTCTCAAAGCCAACCATGTTTTTTAGCGCAAAGTTGGTTTCAAGGCTCGCGCGCGGTGAGCCAATACCGATGACTTTTTTATCTTTGATACGCTTGATGGTTTCGTCAAGGGCATAGTCGATATTGATTTTGACATGCTTGTCATTGATACGCTCAAGCGCTTGCGTTGGACGGTCTGCGCGGTTGACGTAACCATAACCAAAGCGGCCTCTATCACATAAGAAGTAACGGTTTACTTCACCGTTATAGCGGTTTTCGATACGGCGCAATTCGCCATAACGCTCACCCGCTGAGATGTTACAACCAGCCGAGCAGCCATGACAGATGCTTGGCGCGTACTGCATATCCCATTTACGGTTGTAGCGCTCAGAGTGGGTCTTATCGGTAAATACGCCCGTTGGGCACACTTCGGTTAAGTTGCCTGAAAATTCACTTTCGAACTGACCGTCTTTATCACGACCAAAATAAACGCGCTCGTTTGAGCCATAAACGCCCAAATCTTCGCCGCCTGCGTAGTCTTTATAAAAACGCACGCAGCGATAACAAGCGATACAGCGGTTCATTTCATGAGCGATAAACGGTCCAAGGTCTTGGTTATGATGGGTACGCTTGGTAAAGCGATAGCGACGACGGCTATGACCTGACATATAGGTCATGTCTTGCAAATGACAATGTCCGCCCTCTTCACAGGTTGGACAGTCGTGTGGATGGTTAACCATCAATAGCTCAACCATCGATTTACGAAACGCTTTGGCTTCATCGTCGGTCACTGAAATGTACATATCGTCGCCCGGAGCGACCATACAAGACATCACCAAGCGACCACGGCCCGCTTCCATATCTTCTTTATTTTGATACTGCTTAACCGCGCACTGACGGCAAGAGCCGACTGAACCTAAGGCTGGGTGATAACAAAAATACGGCACATCAATGCCGAGTGACAAACAAGCTTGGAGCAAGTTGTCGCTGCTATCTACTTCGACAGTGGTTCCATCAATATGTATGACTGCCATGCCGCTCTCCTTATTTCACTTCTGGCTGTTGATGGGCTGCAGCCTCAATGACATCTGCACCAACCGCCTGCGCAATTTTTTGATCAAACTCAGGACGGAAATATTTAATTGCACTCATCAGTGGTTCCATCGCACCCGGCGCATGCGCGCAAAAGGTTTTGCCGATCCATAAGTCACGGGTTAAGCCTTCTAGTTTCTCAACGTCACCGATTTGACCTTGACCATCGTTGATAGCGGTGAGCAATTTAACGCCCCACGGCAAACCATCGCGGCACGGCGTACACCAACCGCACGATTCACGTTGGAAGAAAACCTCAAGGTTGCGCAGCAGTGGCACCATGTCTTGCTCTTCATCAACGACCATGATTAGCCCCGTACCCATACGGCTACCGGCTTTTTGAATGGTGTCAAAATCAACGACCGTATCTAAATGCTCAGCGGTTAAAAAGTCGGTTGAGGCGCCGCCGGGTAGCCAAGCTTTCAGCTTTTTACCTTCCTGCATACCGCCCGCAAAGTCTTCGATAATTTCACGCGCGGTATAACCAAATGGTAGCTCCCATAAACCGGGATCATTGACCAGTCCTGAACAACCAAATAATTTGGTGCCCGGCGTTTCGACCACGCCTTTTGCTTTTGGTAAGTCTTGATACCATTTACTACCGTGCAAAATAATCGCTGAAACGTTGTGCAAAGTCTCAACGTTATTGACCACCGTTGGACGGCCCCACGCACCTGCTACTTGTGGAAATGGCGGTTTGGTACGCGGATTGGCGCGGCGACCTTCTAGAGAGTTAATCAGCGCGGTTTCTTCACCGCAAATATAACGACCAGCGCCGGTATGGACGTGCAAATCAAAGCTAAAGTCTGAGCCTAAAATATTATCGCCGACCAAGTTATTGGCACGCAATTCTTCAAGCGCCGCCGTTAGACGCTCTGCTGCTAAAATATATTCACCGCGAATAAAGATATAGCCTGCCGTTGCACCAATCGCATAGGCAGAAATCAGCATACCTTCGATAAGCTGTAACGGCAGACGCTCCATGAGCAAACGGTCTTTAAAGGTTCCCGGCTCCATCTCATCGGCATTACAAACAAGATAGCGCGGACCGCCATCGGGTGGCGCCATCAGCGACCATTTAATACCTGCTGGAAAACCTGCACCGCCGCGACCTTTTACCACCGCTTCTTTAATAGTATTTAAAGTATCAGCTGGCGATTGGTTTAAAGCCATTTTTAGCGCTTCAAAACCGCGTAATGATTCATAAGTCGCTAAATCTAGGACTGCATCGTGATGTGCCAAGCGCCACGTTAAAGGTTTGGTTTCGCTAGTAGCAGTCGCTTTATCGCCGTAAACAGGAATGCGCTGGTCATTTAATTGGCTAGGCGCTTTGCCTTGAGCGCGACGAGCAATCTGCTCAGAAATCGTTAAACTCATGCGTATAGCTCCAACAATTGGGCGACCTCAGAGGGCTGCACTGGGCCATAGGTATCTTCATTAATCAATACCGCAGGGCCTTTATCACAGTTACCCAAACAACATATCGGCAATAGCGTAAAGCGGTTATCAGGGGTTGTCTGACCGTAGTCGATGCCCAGCTGCGCTTTTAATTCAGCCGCCAATGCTTCGTAACCCGTTAGATAACAAGCCACCGAGTCACAAATAAGGATGACATGACGGCCAACCGGCTGACGATAAATACGGTTAAAAAAGGTTGCCACCCCATCCATGTCGGTCACAGGAATATTTAGGATATTGGCGATGGCATTCAGTTGTGCATCATCAACCCAGCCGTTACGCTTTTGCACGATTTTTAGTGCATCTAAAGACGCTGCCCGTGGATGGGGATAATGATGCATATGCTCATGGATAGCCGCAATTTCTTCCGCGGTTAAAATACTTGCCACATCTACTTTTGGCATTTTATCGGAAACAATTCTCATAATCTTCGTCTTTCCTCACTCAGCCCACTGTTTATATAGCGCTTAGCGCATAAACAGCGTTTTGGTGTGCCAGTCTGGCGATAACTTATTAGTGAACGTGTTTTACTTTTAATATTTATAAATGATAATGACGATAAACGCCGACCTTTAGCGGTCACAATCGGCCATCACAATATCAATCGACGCCAAATACATAATGGCATCGGACACCAGTGAACCATTAATCACGGATGGCATCTGCTGCAAATGCGGGAATGTCGGCGTACGGATACGGGTGCGATAGCTCATCGTCGCTTTATCCGAGGTAATGTAATAACTGTTTAAGCCTTTGGTGGCCTCAATAATGGTGGCACACTCACCCGCTGGCATGACAGGGCCCCAAGATACGGAGATAAAGTGGTTAATCAAGGTCTCGATATCGTTTAAGGTACGGTCTTTTGGCGGTGGTACTGCAAGCGGATGATCCGCTTTATAAGGCCCTTGCGGCATATTATCCATACATTGACGGATGATGCGTAACGATTGGCGCATCTCTTCGATTTTTACCATACAGCGGTCATAAGCATCGCCATTATGGCCAACCGGCACTTCAAAGTCGTAATTCTCATAGCCCATATAAGGACGCGCTTTACGCAAATCAAAGTCTAATCCTGTTGCCCGTAAACCTGCGCCTGTGACGCCCCATGCCAGAGCTTGCTTGGTATTGTACTGGGCAACGCCTTGGGTACGGCCTTTTAACACGCTGTTTTGCAACGCCGCTTTGACATACTCATCCAAGCGTTTTGGCATCCAGTCTAAAAACTCGCGCACCAAACGCTGCCAACCGCGCGGTAAATCAAGCGCCGTACCGCCGATACGGAACCACGCTGGGTGCATACGATAACCAGTCACCGCTTCGATGACGTCATAGGCTTTTTGGCGATCGGTAAACATATAGAATACCGGCGTCATACCGCCCGCATCCTGAATAAAGGTACCAACGAATAGCAAGTTGTTGGTAATACGGAAAAACTCACTCATCATCACACGGATGGTTTCAGCGCGCGGTGGAATCGTAATTCCCGCAAGTTTTTCAACCGCCATGACATACGGCAGCTCATTCATCACGCCGCCAAGATAGTCAATACGGTCGGTATAAGGAATATAAGAGTGCCACGTTTGCCGCTCGGCCATTTTTTCAGCGCCGCGGTGGTGATAGCCAATATCTGGGATACAGTCAACGACTTCTTCGCCGTCAAGCTGTAATACCAAACGGAACGCACCGTGCGCCGATGGATGGTTAGGGCCGATGTTCAAGAACATAAAGTCTTCATCGCGGCCCGAGCGCTTCATACCCCACTCTTCAGGGATAAAACGCAAGTTTTCTTGCTCGTATTGTTGTTTGGCGTTATTTAAGAAATACGGGGTAAATTCGGTCGCCCGCGCATGATATTCTTTACGCAGTGGATGACCTTCCCAATATTTTGGCAATAAAATACGGGTTAAATGCGGATGGCCACTAAAGACAACACCGAACATATCCCACACTTCGCGCTCGTACCAGTTGGCATTTGGCCAAATTTTGGTTGCGCTCGGTACATTTAGATCATCTTCGCTTAGCGCGACCTTGATGCGCACATCGCTATTGCGCTCAAGCGACATCAAATGATAAAACACCGTGAAATCACTCTCAGGCAAGCCTTGGCGATGTTGGCGCAAACGCTCATCTATCGCTGATAAGTCATATAGCATGACGTAAGGCTTGGGCAATTTACGCAGGTATAAAAGGATATCGAGTAAATCAGCACGCGCGACCCAAACCGTTGGAATCTCATCAACAGTGTGCTGCACGACAAACTTATCGGCATACTTCTGCTCAAGCTCGGTAATAACCGCTGGAACAGGCTTAATCTTAGGATCCATGTTGTTAAGATCTATGTTTTCGACTACCGTGACCATGAATGATGTATTCCTTCATTAATCATAACCCAGCTATGTTGAACATAACTGAACCATGATGAATATATGCGTACTGCGTAATTTTACGGATGATTAATGACTGAGCCAAACCAGCAAATAACATACTTTATGCTTTATGTTTAAACGCTTCATTTAAACGCTGTTTGGCTAAACGCTCGCAGCTTAAATGCTATCTGGGCTGCGCAAGTTTTTCACCGCGATACGATCCGCTTGCTTACGATCACGCTCTGGTGTCATTTGCGGCTGATAAACACCTTGTTCATTGACATGAATACCCAGCGGACGGCGCTCTTTAGTAATGGACTCTTGTAGCAGCATCAAACCTTGAATCAGCGCTTCTGGACGCGGCGGACAACCCGGCACATAGACATCAACAGGAATGATTTTATCGACGCCTTGCACGACAGAATAAATATCATACATGCCGCCAGAGTTGGCACAAGCGCCCATCGAGATGACCCATTTTGGCTCGAGCATTTGCTCATAAAGGCGCTGAATAACAGGCGCCATTTTGATAAAGCAGGTACCAGCAACAATCATCACGTCCGCCTGACGGGGCGAGGCGCGAATAACTTCGGCACCAAAGCGCGATAAATCGTGAACCGCGGTTAAAGTAGTGGCGTATTCGACATAACAGCAAGAGGTACCAAAGTTAAATGGCCAAAGGGAGTTCTTACGCCCCCAGTTTGCTGTTGAATGGATAAGGTCTTCAAGACGACCCATAAAGACGTTTTTATTGACTTCATCTTCGATAGGATCATTGACCGTTTGACTGGTCTGTGCAGGATAGATATCTGCATCAGGGTTGGCTTTTGTTAATGTGTATTTCATAACATACAACCTTTATTTTAGGCGCTGCGTGACAAGCATCGGCCATCACTAGCGCCATAACTTCTATTATTTATATGAATAAGTGGCCATATTGGAATAAGTGGCCAGTAGCGCTTAGCCTTTGATATTATCTTGTCGCGCAGGCGTGGCAAAATCCACCGACGTCACATTACCTGTGGTATTAATATGGTCGATATTTTGCAGGTGACGGCGATTGGTCTCGATGTTGTTTGAGACATTAATTTGGCCTGAAGACTGCGCCGGTATCTTGCCTGTCGGGTCAATCATTAGCTCATCAACGCCATCAAACTTGGTGATATCTGCCAAGTTAAAGCCTGCTGGCGCGGCATATAAGCGCGCTTGTTTGCGGCGCTTATCCGCTGGCGACCAGCTGAGTGCGCCTAGGCTCAAGGCATAAACCAAACCAATCAATAAATCGACGATAAACGTTGCTGCTGTTGCAAAGCCAAGCCAGCCCGTCTCACGCACCGACACCGAGTATGCATACAAATACAGCGCTTCTAAGTCAAAGATAACAAAGAAAATGGCGACCAAGTAGAATTTTGCAGACAAACGAATACGGGCGTTGCCAGCTCCGACAACACCCGCTTCAAAGACTTCTTCTTTTTGTGTGCCCTGAGAGCGACCGCCAAGTAAGCGCGGAACGACCAGCATAAAGACAACTAGCCCAATGGCGGCTAAAATAAAAGCAATTGCTGACCAATTAAAAGCAGACATGATAATACGTGCTCCTCACCCAATCGAGTGTCAAGCGCACCGCGAATACTCACAAATGATGGTGGTAATGGCGATAAGCATAACGCAGACGAAAACACAAAGTAGCTATTATAAATATAAAATAACAGTCATAAGCCATTTTATTTAAATCATTTGATGTGAGTAAAAGTGTTTAAACCACTCAATGACTATTATAACTATATAGCTACTGTGCTGGTAATAACCAATTATCAAGCTTATTGACGACGATGTCAGACATGACCAACTATAGATATTCCGGTATGCATGCGGATAAAAGGCTGGTCGCCCAACGCATCTTTTAACAACGTAAGATCAACGTATTAAATCAATATCATATCCGGCAGTTTATTTAATTGATTTAATAGCTCATACACGTGGTCAACAATGACGTGACAACTGGCATAAATTATTTACGTACTATACGCATATTGGCAATCAAAAGCTAGTTTTTAACTGCATTGAACGGTCATTTTATCTGTAAAAAAAATAGGTTTTTTTTACTATAAACTATGATATAGACGTTACCTTATATTAACCTTAAATCCGACTTTCTGAGCAAAGGCTTGTATATATAGTGTAAGCCGCGAAAACCAAACGTTTTTTTGTCTTAAAACCTGCCGCCAACTCCTCACCCAAAGGCCCGGTTTTTGCTTTATAATAGCCCACCTAATTTTGCTACTTTGGCGTTATTCAATCACACATTTTGTTACCTTTATTTTCTGCTTAACTTTATCAAAAATATCGTCTCTGCTAAAAATGAGGTTTTTTTAAAGGTGTGGTTTTTATTTCGAACTGACTATATAACGCTGCTGCTATCCGCTTCATTTTCTTTTTTGCTTTTGTCTTACAGGTCATTTTATGAGTCAACTTAATCCCAAACAACAAGAAGCCATGCTTTATGTCTCAGGACCTTTATTGGTATTGGCTGGGGCAGGCTCAGGTAAAACCTCGGTTATCACCCGTAAAATTGCCTATCTGATCGAAGAATGCAACATGCCAGCTGAGCGCATCACCGCGGTGACCTTTACCAATAAAGCGGCGCGCGAGATGAAAGCTCGGGTTGGTAAATTGCTGCCAAGTGAAAAAACGCGCGGTTTGACGGTATCGACCTTTCACCAATTCGGGCTACAGTTTTTGCGTTATGAGCTGATTCATACGCCATTAAAAGGCAACTTCTCCATCATGGACAGCGACGATAGCAAGCGTCTCTTAATGGAGCTGATGATGCGTGACAATTTAAGTGGCGCGGAAAGTCGCGAGCTGGTCGGTAAAGCCATTAAAATGATTTCTGATTGGAAAAACGATCTTATCGAACCGGATAAGGCGATGGAAACCTTAGACGATCCAGAAGACATGATTTTTGCCACCCTTTATGCCTTATACGAGCGCAATTTGCGTGCTTATAACGCCGTAGATTTTGATGATTTAATCGTATTGCCGACCAAAATTTTACGTGAAAATGCCGAGCTGCGCGATAAATGGCAAAACCGTATTCGTTATTTGCTGGTCGATGAATATCAAGATACCAATACCGCCCAGTATGAGATGATTAAATATTTGGTCGGGCCACAAGGGCGCTTTACCGTGGTTGGCGATGATGACCAATCCATTTATGCGTGGCGCGGCGCCAAACCTGAAAACATGGCGCTGCTAAAAGAGGATTTTCCAAAATTAAAAGTCGTCATGCTTGAGCAAAACTACCGCTCGACCACGCGTATTTTGACCTCTGCCAACGCCGTTATTACCAATAACGAGCATTTATTTGAAAAGAAACTTTGGTCAGATAAAGGTCAAGGCGAAAAAATTCGCATTATTAACTGCCGTAATGATGACGATGAGTCCGAGCGCGTGGCAAAAGAAATCGTCACCCATAAACTGCGCTTTGGCAATGAGTGGGAGCAGTACGCCGTTCTTTATCGCAGTAACTTTCAGGCGCGCATGCTTGAGGCGCAGCTGCGTCAGTTGCAAGTGCCGTATAAATTATCGGGCGGTCAATCGTTTTTTGCCCGTAGCGAAATTAAAGACATCATGGGTTATCTGCGCTTAATTTTAAACCCAGAAGATGACAGCGCGTTTTTAAGGATTATCAATACGCCTAAGCGCGGCATGGGACCCGCTACCCTTGAAAAGCTAGGTTTATTTGCCCAAGAGCATAGTATTTCGCTACTCGCTTCTTGTACTCACGCTGGTCTTGCTCACGTATTGCCGTCAAAAGCCTATGGTACGCTAAAAGAGTTTGGCGACTTTATCGAGCACTATACCCGCGAGCTCGATCAGCACCCCGACCCTGTGCCTATTGTGCGACAGATGATTGATGAAACTGGCTATATCGACTTTGTGCGTAGCGATGCTAAAACTCCGCAACAAGAAAAAAACCGTATCGATAATATTGATATGCTGTATACCAGTATTCAATCGCTGATCAATCGCGCTGAGGAAGATGAAGACCGCACCATTGATACCATTATTCGCAAGCTAGTTTTACTGGATATGCTCGAGCAGCAGCAAGAAGAAGAAAATACCAATAAAGTGAATCTCATGACCTTGCACGCGGCAAAAGGTTTGGAATTTGATTATGTTTATATCATGGGGCTTGAAGAAGAGCTGCTGCCGCACCGCAACTCTATCTTAAGCGAAACCGTTGAAGAAGAGCGGCGCTTAATGTATGTGGGTATTACCCGTGCTCGCCGTGAGTTGACATTGACGCTTGCCACCCAGCGCCGCGCTGGCGGGCAAATGCGCGTCACCTCTGAATCACGGTTTTTAGATGAGCTCCCAGAAGATCATATCGACTGGCCAGCCAAAGCGAAAAAGAAAAAAGCCAGCAAAGACCCTGAAAAAGTTGCTGATGAATACTTGGCCAATATTCGCGCCTTACTGGGAAATCGTTAAGTTTAAAACTTAAAAACCTCATGCTTTGAGCGCTTAAAATAAGCGCTGAGCGTCATTTTTATATTTATACCTTTTAAAAAAACTTGGAACCTTTATGCCCACCTCGACGCCGAATCCTGAACGACCAACGACACGACAAGGCGACTACAATCCAGCAGAGTCTAGCGGTGAATATAAGCTGCTGTATTTGCAGGAGCTGGTTGCTGATAAAGCGTACGAGGCGATTACCGAGTTTTTAGAAAAGCAATCAGAATACGAGATTGCCAGCTTGCTCGAGTCCTTTCCTAGTCAAAATCGCTTATTGATTTGGGCGCAAGTGCCAGAAGATATCAAAGGTGAAGTGCTTGCAGAGCTTGAGTTTGATACCCGCCAGCCGCTGCTTGAAAACGTTTCTTCAAAAGAAATCTCGCTGTTTACCCAAGACCTTGATGCGCAGGACATCTCAGAGATTTTAGATACCGTCACCGAAAGTGTGCGTACCTCGGTGATGGCGACCTTGGATGAAGACATCCGTGTGCAGGTCAATAAGCTCGATACCTATGAAGACTGGGAAGTCGGCAGTTATATGGATCCTGAGCTTATCCAAGTCAGAGAGGATATCTCGCTTGCTGAAGTACAAAACTGGCTGCGCGAAAATGCCGATTTACTCGATGAGGAAAGTAAAGAGCTGCTGGTCGTTGATCAAAGCCAGCAATTGCTTGGCCTGCTCAGTTTGGCGGATTTGATTAAACATAATCAAACGATGTTGGTGGCTGATTTGATTCATAATGCCATCACCGTCAATGATCGCTTAGACATTCAAGATGCCGCAGCGATTTTCCGCTCAGAAGACATTCGCTTCGCCCCTGTCACTAACAGTTATGGCGAGCTGGTTGGTCAGTTAAATGGTGAGGACATCATGGAGATTATCCAAGATGATGTCGATAGCACCATGAAAAACCTTGCCGGTGTTAGCCAAGATGAAGAACTGTTTGCCCCTATTTTGACCAGCGCCAAAAGCCGTAGTGTTTGGCTCGGTATTAATTTATTTACCGCGCTATTGGCCGCCGCAGTCATTGGACAGTTTGAAGCGGTGCTAGCAAAGGTTGTGGCGCTGGCGATACTCATGCCCGTGGTTGCTAGTATGGGCGGCATTGCAGGCTCGCAGACCTTGACGGTAGTCATTCGCGGGATGGCAATGGGTCAAATTGGTGGCTCAAATCGCTTGTGGTTATTAAATAAAGAGCTGTGGGTTGGCGCGATAAACGGTATCATATGGGCGATAATCATGGCGATTATTGCCCAATTGTGGTTTCATGATATTAAAATCAGTGCCGTTATTGGACTGGCTATTGCGATTAACATGACCGCTGCCAACGTGTCGGGCATTAGTATCCCGCTCATGCTTAAACGCATGAATATTGATCCTGCGCTATCTGCCTCGGTTATCCTAACCACCGTGACAGACATTGTCGGCTTTATGTCGTTTTTGGGCTTGGCAAGCGTTCTGATATTATAATTATTCGCCTGTGCAAAGTTAAAAATTAAAAGTTAAAACTGTGATTTATTCTGTTTAAAAAACCATTACATCGTTAAGTGAGTGCGTTATGCAAGCTGTACAAGTTAAAGTGTTAAATCCTAAAATTACTGAAGATAAAGCGTTTTCCTTACCAACACGCGCAACCGATGGCAGCGCAGGTATTGACTTGCGCGCTTGCATTGACGAGCCATTAACGATTAAAGCTGGAGCCACCCATTTAATTGGCACTGGCCTTGCGGTTTATATTCAAGATCCAAATTTTGCGGGCATGATTTTGCCACGCTCAGGTCTTGGTCATAAGCACGGTATCGTCTTGGGCAATTTGGTTGGCTTGATTGATGCTGATTATCAAGGTGAGCTGATGGTCAGTATTTGGAATCGCAGCAGTGAAGACTTCGTACTCAACCCAGCAGAACGTATGGCACAATATGTGGTCGTACCGGTCGCTCGTCCGGAGTTTGAAGTGGTGGCAGAATTTAGCGATACCAGCGCGCGCGGTGCTGGCGGTTTTGGCCATTCCGGTCGTCAGTAAGCGTTGAACATTAAGTATTGAATGTTAAGCATTGAACATACAGTAACATTGAATTTTTATTTACTATAAATCGCAGCAATAAAAATAATCAGCGATTTATTTTCATTCACCACTACCCCATTTATCACGATTATAAGGAGAGTAAGCGATGCCGTCTTTTGCTGCGCAGCAATCCTTATTTCGTGCTTATGACATTCGTGGTTCGCGCCAGCATTTTACTGATGGCTTTATTCATGCATTGGGGCATGCTTTTGCGCATCTTTATCAATCTCAGCAAAGCATTCATAACGGAAATATTGACGTAAGTAATTGCCAAAGCGATAACGATAAAACTATCGTCGTCATTGGTTATGATGTCCGCGATAGTAGTGATAGCATGGCGCAAACCCTTGCGGACATTTTGTCCCAGCATGGTTTACAAGTTATTCAACTAGGCTTAGTAACCACGCCTATGATGATTTTTTGGGCGGAGCAATATCAGGGTCACGGTATTATCGCGACAGCCAGCCATTCTGCTAAAGATATTTTAGGGATCAAGTGGTTAGTCAATCATGCCTCCCCTAGCAGCGCAGACATTCAGACGCTATATCAGCAGTTGACTAGCTATGATGGGCAAAATTTGTTTTCAAGCAACATTGCTAAGCCCATTTATCATAAACAGCAGCATTTACCTGCTGCTCAAGTCGTAAACGCTTATGCCGATGCCATTAAGCAAGTCTTTAAGCAAATCTATCACCCTGTTAGCCAAACACCTTCTTCCAAACTTGATTTGGTGGTAGTTATTGACTGTATGCATGGCGCCACCAGCAATATTGCTAAGCCTTTATTTGCGCATTTTTGCCGCCGCGTCATCATGTTAAATGACACTCCAAACGGTAATTTTCCGTCGGGCAACCCTGATCCGTCTGAACCGCAGCGCCTTAAACAATTGCAGCAAAATGTTCTTATCCATCAGGCAGATATCGGTATTGCCTTTGATGGTGACGGCGATCGGTTAATGGTGGTTGATAATCGGGGCAAGGTCGTTACACCTGATCACCTGCTTTACCTATTGGCAAAAATAGCCATCATTGAGCGCCCGCAGTCATTAGTATCTTCGCTATCAAGCGCGCAAGTACTCTTTGATATTAAGTGCTGTCATCACCTGCCAAAGCTCATTACTGAACTTGGCGCAACGCCTGTGATTAGTAAAACAGGAAGTAGCCTAATGCGTCAGCAAATGCAGCAATCTAACGGGCAAATTATCTTTGCAGGAGAGTTATCCGGACATTTTATTTTTAATGATAGCCGCTTTATACTTTACGATGATGCCATGTACGCGGCGTTAAGGCTTCTACATTGGTTAGCAAAACCTCAAGGTACTGAGCCAAATCGTACAAGCAATCTAGCCGATATTATTAAGGGTTTACCCGTTATCGTCAGTACCGCTGACCATTATTTACCGTTGCCAGACTCCATGATGAGCGATTGTTCAATCGTGCAGCAACTGGCAAGGTTTTGTCAGTATTTACAGCAATTGGTTCAAGCGACATTGGCGCCAGTAACATCGGCCGCTTTTATTGATCAACCTCACCCGCAAGCTGTCGTTGCCTGTGCGCCCTCACTTTGTACTTGCTCTACTAAAAGCCAATCTATGACTTTAGAGCAGGCGCAAGCGTTATTGCCAGTAGGTACAAAACTCAGCTGTATTGACGGGGTACGCTTAGATTTTGCCCATGGATTTGGCGTATTGCGCCAATCAAATACCAGTCAAAATCTGACCGTACGCTTTGCTGGTGATAGCATCGACGACCTTATCGATGTGCAAACGAAATTCGCCGCTTTATGCCGCCCCTTTGACGCGCAGTTAGCTGCGCAAATTTTGGCTATCGTTGCTGAATAGTATTATCTCACTGATTTTAATCGTTTATTTTAGCAAAGAACGCTAAAGAGAATTAAAAATTCTTAATCAACCAACCGCTTAACCCTGTCTTTTAGGAGCTTGTCATGACGCTTAATTTGGATGAAGCCAAAATTACCGCAGAAGTATTAACCACGGCGCTGCCTTATATTCAACGCTTTGTTGATAAGCTCATTGTCGTCAAATACGGCGGCAATGCCATGACTGACCCTGCGCTTGAAAGCTCATTTGCCCGTGATATCGTCTTATTAAAAACCGTTGGTATGCATCCTGTGGTCGTACACGGCGGCGGGCCACAAGTGGATAATTTGTTAAAAGAGCTCGGCCGTCAATCTGACCGCATCGATGGTATGCGAGTCACTGACAAAAATACCATGGATGTCGTTGAGATGGTACTCGGCGGTAGCGTCAATAAATCTATCGTCAGCCTCATTAATAAGCACGGTGGCCGGGCGATTGGTCTGACGGGTAAAGACGCCAATTTAATCCAAGCCAAAAAACTAATGATGGAAAAAATCGGCGCAGACGGTATAGCGGTTCCCGTTGATTTAGGCTTCGTCGGTGATGTGGTCAGCGTCAATAAGGACGTGATTAATATGCTGATTGCCTCTGATTTTATCCCTGTGATTGCGCCGCTTGGGGTTGATTCTGAGGGCAACACTTATAATATCAACGCCGATTTGGTCGCCGGAAAAGTTGCAGAATTCTTACAAGCAGAAAAGCTGATGCTATTAACCAATATCAAAGGTGTATTGGGCCGTGACGGCGAAGTGGTCACTGGCTTAACACCAAAGAAAGTCGATGGCCTTATTGAAGATGGTATTATCTCAGGCGGTATGATTCCTAAGATTCAATGCGCGCTTGATGCGGTACGTAGCGGCGTAAAAAGTGCCGTCATTGTCGATGGTCGGGTGCCGCATGCGACCTTGTTAGAGATTTTTACTAATGAAGGCGTCGGTACTTTGATTAGCCGTGACATTGATGCGGCCATGCTTTAGCTTCTTGAGGAGTCAAGCATGCCGCTGTGGCTGTGGTGCCTACTGTTTGTTTTAGAGAGCCTATATTGCTGGTGGATTATTGGCTACGGCGGTGCGCGCTGGATAGAGGGCTGGAAGTCGTTCTTTATGATTGAATGGTTTGCGCTTGATTGGACAGCGGAGCAAATTCGTCTTTACGTGCTCATTATTTGGTGCTTCAGTGTGATTTGGTTTATCGTAGGTATTATAAAGCCCGAGCTTAGATTCTAAGCTTGGGCTTTTTGCCATTGTCTAAAAGCTTTCTTTATCTAAAAGCTTCCCTTACGAAAAAATCTCGTCGAATGCTTCTTCATCATAACCACACAGCAAGAAAAGCTTCTCTTGGTAACTGCCTTCAACTATCGGACGTTTAATCATACTGGTATTTTCTACCAATAAATTAATGGCGTTATTGACGTTTTCATCAGCGGCTTGTTTTTGCTCGTCGGTGAGCTTGCGCCATGTGGTGCCTCGTTTATTTAGCACTTTATCAATGCCTAAACTTGCTACCCAACGCTGTACGCTGTCTTTATCAACACCCTGCTTTTTATAATCATAAAAATCATAGCTAACGTCCAACTCATCAAGCTTAGTGAATGTCTTTTTCATGGTGCTACAAGATTTGATACCGTAAATGGTGATGGTCATAAAAACTCCAAATCAATGATCATTATTTTGTTTATTATACCCAACACGCATGAGCATTTGGCTGATGACGAATAAAAGACGATTAAAACAGGCATACGCATATTGACGTTGCAAATTTATCGCCTTTACAGTGAGCAAACGCTCCATCATATCGTCGCAATTTTCGCTAAATTAGGCTATGCTATGGCATTGTAAAATTTTACCCAATTTATCTGTAATAACCTATTTCGAGCCAACTATGAGCAACGCCGTGACAGCAGAAACTGCTAATACTACCCATACCAACAATACTTCTATCGATAATAGCCAGTATCAGCCGCATCTCATTGAAGCGGCGCAGCAAGCCAAATGGGCAACTGACAAGCGCTTTGAAGTCAGCAACGAGCCAAGCGACAAGCCAAGTCGCTATATGCTGTCGATGTTCCCTTACCCAAGCGGTAAGCTGCATATGGGTCACGTGCGTAACTATACCATCTCCGACGTACTGAGCCGTTATTATCGCCTAAAGGGCTATGAGGTTATGCAGCCAATGGGCTGGGATGGTTTTGGTCTGCCAGCAGAAAACGCCGCCATTGCCAATCAGACGCCGCCTGCCAAATGGACATTTGCCAATATTGACAGCATGCGCGCGCAGCTCAAATTGCTTGGTTTGTCTATTGACTGGTCACGCGAATTTGCCACTTGTAGCCCTGAGTATTATCAGTGGGAGCAGTGGTTATTTTTACAGTTATACAAAAAAGGCTTGGTTTATAAAAAACTTGCCACCGTCAACTGGGATCCGGTCGACAACACCGTCTTGGCCAACGAACAAGTCATCGATGGTAAAGGCTGGCGTAGTGGCGCGGCGGTCGAAAAGCGCGAAATCCCGATGTATTACTTTAACATCACCGATTACGCCGATGAGCTGCTTGATGATTTAGACCAGTTAGAAGGCCACTGGCCGTCTGAAGTCATCACCATGCAGCGCAACTGGATTGGTCGTAGTGCTGGTATGGAAGTACATTTCCCTTATGAGCTGGATGGCGAAAGCAATACCTTAGAGGTATTTACCACCCGTCCTGATACCTTGATGGGCGTGACTTATGTCGCGGTCGCAGCCGAGCATCCTTTGGCACAGTACGCCGCTGAAAAAGATGAGGCGATTGCCCAGTTTAATGCGCTGTGCAAAAAGGGCTCGGTTGCTGAAGCGGACTTGGCCAAAGCGGAAAAAATCGGTATGGATACGGGTCTGACTGTGACCCATCCCTTAACTGGCGAAGAAGTGCCCGTTTGGGTTGCCAACTATGTGCTTATGAGCTACGGCTCTGGTGCGGTGATGGCGGTTCCTGCTCATGATGAGCGCGATTACGAGTTTGCAACTAAGTACAACCTACCGATTAAACAAGTGATCGATATTCCTGCTGGCTATTTTGATGAAGTAGAAGCTAACGCCAAAGCAAATAATACGGAGAGCAACCGCGCTTATACCGAACGCGGTACCTTAGTCAATTCAGGCGAATATGACGGTATGGACTTTGAGCAAGCGTTTGAAGCGATGCTTACCAAATTAGAGTCACAACAGCTTGCCAAGAAGAAAATCCAGTACCGTTTGCGTGATTGGGGCGTTTCGCGTCAGCGCTACTGGGGCTGCCCTATCCCGATGGTTAACTGTGAGCATTGCGGTACGGTGCCGGTTGAAGAGCAAGACTTGCCAGTGGTTCTGCCAACGGACGTCGTCCCTGATGGCCGCGGCAATCCGTTAAAAAACATCCCAGAATTTGTCAATACCACTTGTCCGAAATGTGGCAATGCTGCTGAGCGCGAAACCGATACCTTTGATACCTTTGTCGAGTCAAGCTGGTACTATGCGCGCTTTGCCAGCCCACATGACACGGCTAACATGGTCAATAAAGCTGCTGCCAATAAATGGCTGCCTGTTGACCAATATATCGGCGGTGTCGAGCACGCAGTGATGCATCTACTATATGCGCGCTTTTTCCATAAGCTCATGCGCGATGAAAACCTAGTTTCAGGCGATGAGCCGTTTGCCAATTTGATGACCCAAGGTATGGTACTTGCCGGCACCTTCTACCGCGTAAATAGCGATGGCAGTACCACTTATTACTTTGCTGAAGACATCGACATCGACTATAACGAGCGCGGTCAGCCGATTAAAGCCACGTTAAAATCAGACGGCCAGCCCGTGACGATTGGTAAAATCGAGAAAATGTCGAAGTCAAAAAACAACGGTGTTGATCCGCAACTGACCATTGATAAGTATGGCGCGGATACTGTTCGACTTTATACCTTGTTTACGGCGCCTGCCGACCAAACCTTAGAATGGTCAGATGATGCGCTAAAAGGCCCTTATAACTTTGTGAAAAAAGTCTGGCGGATTGCGACAGAACACATGCAAGCGTTAACTAACGCCAATTTAAGTATTGAGACTTTAAACAACAATACGCTAAATAACAGTGCGCTCAATACCGATAACTTAAGTAAAGAAGCAAAAGCCTTACGCCGTAAGACCCATGAAACGATTGGCAAGATTGATAGTGATTTGGGTAAACGCTTGGCCCTTAACACGCCAGTTTCTAGCCTCATGGAGCTTGCTAACGAGCTGAGCAACTTTAAAGCAAACAGTGAGCAAGATCTGCAAGTACAGCATGAAGCATTAATTGATTTGTTGATTATGCTATCGGTGTACGCGCCGCACATTGGTGAGCATTTGCTTGAGCAACTAGGACTGGATACCGTGGCGCTTAGCTACCCAGAAGTCGATACCAGCGCTTTGGTACAAGACACGATTACCATGGTGGTGCAGGTCAACGGTAAAATGCGCGGCAAAATGGATGTGGCACCCAATAGCGACCCTGAGCAGCTAAAAGCGCAGGCAAAAGCGCTGGAAGGCGTGGCAAAATTCCTGACTGGCGAGATCAAAAAAGAAATCGTCGTACCAAATAAACTGGTCAATATCGTGGTGGCAGGCTAGACCTTTTAAGGATTAGGTTTTTAAACGCTGTGACTTCAATCATGGCGTTTTCAAATTCTCATTCTTAGGTCTTCTTATCAAAATAAGGATAGCGATTATGTCGTATAAGCACCGAGCTTTGCAGGCACACCAAACAAAAACGAACGGACATAGCAGCATGACGCAAAAATCAGGCGCAAAAAAACTGGCAGCGGCGCTACTGACTGCTTTGCCAATGGTTACGGTATTGGGTGCAGGGGTTAGTCTCAGTGGTTGCGGCTTTCAGCTACGCGGTTATGACGCGCCGATGCTATTTGATGTTGCTAAAACCGCGGTAATTATCGAGGATAATCGCACTTCATTTCCATTGAAGCTACCACTGACGAGGCGCTTAGAGTCTTTAGGCGTTGAGGTGATTGATAACATGACCTTGGCTGATGTTGTCAGCAACAACCGAAAAGTGGGCGCTGAACCCATTGCGTCGATTACGGTCAACAACGTCCGCTTTAAGCGTTATGAGTTAGTCGGTGTCTTAACTGAAATTCGCTTGGTGATGTCAGCCGATGTCAGCTATAAGACCACCGTAAATGGCCAACCTGTGACACTCACCAACCCTATTCAGGTTGAGCGCAGCTATCAATATAACGAAGCGTCGGTAAGTACCGATGATCAGCAGGGCGATCAAATTCGTGATTGGCTTTATGACAGCTTAGCGCGCCGTATCACTGACCAATACGTAGCGATTGCACTGCCTAAAGTTGCGCCTAACACTGCCAAACCTGTTATTCAAAATAGTAAAGGTTCAGCATCGACTGCTGTTATCGCACCAAAATCTTAATATAACCTTGTGTCCTTTTTCCCTATGCAAGATACCTTTATACAAGCCTACCCAAAACTGCTACAACCGTCCGTTGCAGTAGCTGGCTTGTGGCTGGCGCACGGTGATGAGCCGTTACTCAGCCAATGGCTTATCGATGCGCTGCGTCCGCATTGGCGCGCGCAAAATTACGCCATTAAACGTATCGAGCTGGTGTCAGTAAAGAGCTGGCAAGAAGTATTATCAGAGCTTGGCAGCCAGTCCTTATTCGATGATGCAAGCGCGCTTATCGTGACAGGCAATCATAAACCTGACAAAGCCGTTATTACCGAGCTTGAACGTTTTGCCGTTGATGCACAGGCAGGGGCACATAGCCATAGCCTTTTATGGCTGACGCCAAAGCAGGATAAACGCGCGCAGACCAGCAAATGGTTTGCGCCATTTGCGCAGTATGGTCACGTTATCGACTGCAATTTATATAATGAGCAGCAGCGCCAGCAGTTATTGCAGATACAAGCCCAGCAGTTTGGCTTAACCTTATCGCAAGAAGCGTGGCAACTATTGATGTCACATACCGAGCACCATTTGCTTAGTGCTTATCAAACTTTATGGCGATTGTCGTATTTATTTGCGCCAGAATTGTTGGCAAATATGGATAACAGCAGCAACCCTAATGCCAATCCTGCAAGCGCATCTAGCCAGCCTGTAGCAAGCATAGCACTGGACATTAATGACTTACAAGCCGCCTTGGTGAGCGATACGCAGTTTAGTGTGTTTGATTTGTCCGATGCGATGCTTGCGGGCAATAGTGCCCAAGTTGCCAAAATCATATTTCAATTAAAAGCCACCGATGAGCCAACCACCTTGGTTTTATGGGCAATTAGTAAAGACATGCGGCAAATTATGCAGCTAATGGACGGGCAAGACCCGCAAGCGCTTGGCATTTGGCGTAGTAAGCAAGGCTTGTACCAGCAAGCGTGCCGTCGCCACTCAAAAGCACAAACGGCGGCTTGGCCTGCTCTGCTTTATAAATGTGACCAAGCGATTAAAGGTTTGGTTCGCCAGCCAGCGTGGGAGTTATTATTGCAAGCAGCATTGGAATTGTCAGGGCAGAGGTTGTTCAAGACACCGTAATTCATTAACGATAAAATATTGCGTTCTGTTATTTAACCCTTTTTATGGGGTTATTTTTTTGTCTGTGCTTTCACGATTCTTGCTGCTACGATTTTTCTTCTTAACGTTTCGCAAACTAATTGCCATTCCCTTTTGGCCGTCAAGCCTCTACTATAGCTACACTTGATTTAACTGTGATTGGATTGTTGTCATGCGCAAAATGAGCAAAAAGTCTGCTATTAAATGGGGCGTTATTGCCCTTATCATCGTAGCTTTAGGGGCTTTAGCCTACAAAACCTTTAAACCAAAAGACACCACACCCAACTATCTAACGGCGACCGCTGAGATTGGCGATATCGAAAATAACGTCATGGCATCGGGTAAAGTAAAAGCGTTAAATACCGTCGATGTGGGTGCGCAGGTATCGGGTGAAGTAACGCGGCTGTTTGTTGACGTCGGCGATGAAGTCAAAAAAGGCGATTTAATTGCGCAGATTGATCAGGTGACGCAAAAGAATAATTTAAGTAATGAGCAAGCAAGCCTTGAGCAAAGTGAAGCGGCGCTACAAAGCGCCCGTGCCGAGTTGTTAAGTCGGCAGGCAGGCCTAAAAAGTGCGCAAGCGGATCTTGCCAGCCGTCAAGCTGAATTAAAGCAAGCACAAGCGGACTTTTCACGCTTGCAAGGCTTACTGGCTATCGATGCCATATCGCAGCAAGATTATGACACGCAAGCAACCAAAGTTGCCACCGCCCAAGCTGCTGTTGCCAATGCGCGCGCGGCTATCGATACCGCAAAAGCGGCGATTGCGACAACTAAAGCCAATATCAATAGTCAACAAGCGGCGCTACGTAAATCTCAAACCAACGTTAGCACAGCACAGGAAGATTTAAGCTATACCACCATTCGCGCGCCGATGTCGGGGACGGTGGTATCGGTGACCACCGAGCAAGGAACGACGGTCAATGCCAATCAAACCGCGCCAACCATCGTGACTTTAGCGGATTTATCCACCGTGCGTATCAATGCGCAAATCTCTGAAGCCGACGTCATTAACGTCAAAGCAGGCTTGCCCGTTTATTTTAATATCATCGGTAATCCCGACCAAAAATACGACGCGACCCTCAAAGCCATCGAACCCGCTCCTGAAAAAATTAGCGATACCAGCTCGACCGATGCCGCCATTTACTACGTCGGTTATATCGAAGTACCCAACACCGAGCGCCGCTTTCGTATCGATATGACCGCGCAAGTTTATATCGTCATCAACCAAGCAAAAAATGCACTACTTATTCCCTCTGCGGCCTTACAACCTGCTAACAAATCTAGAAATGCTGCAAATCGTAAAAAAGACACAGCGGCTGCTAATAATACCCCTGGTTCTGATAGCGACGCTCGTGCAACGACGGCGATGGTACGTGTCCTTAAAGCCGATGGCGAAGTGGTCGAGCAAACGGTCAAAGTTGGTATCAATAACCGTGTCAATGCGCAAATCTTAAGCGGTCTTAAAGAAGGCGACGAAGTCATATTAGGCGAAGAAGGCGCTGATAAAGGCAAAGGCGGTAGAGGTGGCAGAGGCGGACGACCATTTTAGTATTTAAAGTTTGCTAAAAACATTTAAATAAATCGACGCTGGCAGTACATCAGCTTTGGCCTTAGATTTGGCTTTAACCTTGATAATGACTTGAGATTTGAGATAAGCAGGATAGCAAATGAGTAACCAAGACCCGACTCCGAATGCGACTGATACGCCTTTGATGCAAGTCAAAGGCTTGATTAGAGAGTTTAAAGCTGGCGAGCAAACCATCCGCGTCTTGCATGATATCGATTTGTCCATCCATCAAGGCGAGATGGTGGCGATTATTGGACAATCAGGCTCGGGCAAATCGACCTTGATGAATATCTTGGGCTGCCTAGATCAAGCAACAGCGGGCGATTACAAAATATTTGGTCAATCGGTCAGCCGCCTAGATGCCGACGAGCTGGCAAAGCTACGCCGTGAGCACTTTGGTTTTATTTTTCAGCGCTATCATTTACTGGGCGATATTAACGCTCGCGACAACGTTTCCGTACCTGCCGTTTATGCAGGAATGGACGGGCAAGCGCGCAGCGAGCGTGCCGAAAAGCTATTGTCAGATTTAGGCCTCGGCGACAAGGTCAATAATCGTCCAAGCCAGCTATCAGGCGGTCAGCAGCAGCGCGTTTCTATCGCAAGGGCGCTGATGAATGGCGGCGATATCATCTTAGCCGATGAACCAACGGGCGCGCTAGATAGCAAATCGGGTGAAGATGTCGTCCAAATCCTCAAAGATTTAAACGCCCAAGGTCATACCATCATTATGGTGACCCATGACCCTAGCCTTGCCGCCCAAGCTGAGCGCGTCATCGAAATCAAAGACGGTCACATCATTGCTGATTATAAAAACGACGATTATCAGCACGCAGAAGCGCAGCCGGCAGCTGTGATAGATAAACACCGTAAAAGCGCCTTTAGCAGCTTTATCGACCGCTTATTTGAAGCCTTTAAAATGTCCTTGCTTGCCATGCGCGCCCATAAAATGCGCACGCTATTGACGATGTTAGGAATTATCATCGGTATTGCTTCGGTGGTATCAGTCGTCGGTCTTGGTAAAGGCTCACAAGAGCAGATATTGTCCAATATTAGCTCCTTAGGTACCAATACCATCACCGTCACTGACGGCTATCCCTACGGCGATCCTAGGCGCCAATACAACGATTACAATCTAACCCCGCAAGACGCCCAAGCGGTTGCGAATCAGCCTTATGTAGTCAGTGTCAGCCCGCAGCTCAATAGCAATATGAACGTCCGCTATCGTAATATCCAAGAAGCCGCTAGCATTAGCGGCGTTGGTAAAGACTATCTTGATGTCAGCGGTGAAAAGCTGGCCCTAGGTCAAGGCTTTGATGAGCAAAGCATCTTGCGCCGTACCCAAGATATCATTATCGATGACAATGCCAATAAAACCTTTTTCCCCGACAATGCCAGTCCGATTGGCGAAGTCTTACTGATAGGCAGCGTTCCTGGGCGCGTTATTGGCGTCTTAGAGCCGAACGATGGCGGCTTTCGTCGCAGCGTCGACTCGCCTACGCTCTATATGCCCTACACTACTATGATGTCGCGGCTGATAGGCAGTGCCTATATTGAAAGCTTTGTCGCACTCATTGATAACAATATCTCCTCCGCCGCTGCTGAAGCTGCCATCTCTGAGCTTATGATAGGCCGGCATGGTACCGATGATTTTCGTATCCGTAACTCCGACTCGATTCGCCAAACCATTGAAGCGACCACCGCAACGATGACCTTGCTGATATCGTCTATCGCTATTATCTCGTTAATCGTCGGCGGTATTGGCGTCATGAATATCATGCTGGTATCGGTGACCGAGCGCACCAATGAGATTGGTGTACGTATGGCCGTCGGTGCGCGTCAAAGCGATATTATGCAGCAGTTTTTAATTGAAGCCGTTTTGGTCTGTATTTTAGGCGGATTATTGGGGATTGGACTGGCGTTTGCGATTGGCGAAATCATTAATCGCGTCGGCGGCGATAGCTTTCAAGTTATCTACTCACCAACGTCTATTATTGCTGCCTTTTTGTGCTCGACGCTCATCGGGGTTGTATTCGGCTTTTTACCCGCTCGTAACGCTGCTAAACTAGACCCAGTAGAGGCATTATCTAGAGATTAAGAGTATTTTGAGTTTAATACTTAAAATAACCCTCTAAAAGGGCCATATTGTCAGTATTTTATGTATAGTGAGTGAAAAGTAAT
>NZ_DHYG01000019.1 GCF_002414005.1 Psychrobacter sp. UBA5136 | reverse complement strand
TCTTCTTTTTTCAATCACTTTCGAAGTTGAGAGTGAGGTAACTTATTGTCAGTTGGCTAAATAAGGATAGATTATCCTTAACGGGTAAAAGACTTGTCAGTCATTTTGCAAATATGTTATATATAGGCGCAGTAATAACGGTATTTGCCGTTACTAGGTTGGCTTTGTTAAATGTAAATGCTAGCAAGGCCAGTTTACAGAGTATTAGTCGTTTAGCCTTTTTAGTGATTGCGCTACGCAAACCGAGTTGATGATTCATGGCAGAAGCACAGCTAAGTCTCAATCTGGACATTAAGCATGATGCGAGTCTCAGCGACTTTGCCGGTCCAGGTTGGATGTCTATTATCGATGCAGTGCGGCAGCTACATGTCGGCCTGATAGGTCAGTTGTACCTATTCGGCAGCCCTGAGACGGGCAAGTCGCACTTATTATCCGCCATCTGTGAGTCGTTTATCGAGATGGACAAATCAGCGATTTGTCTGTCATTAAATGAATTGATTCATACCGATGTCAATGTTCTCTCTTCTTTAGAAAACTTTTCCTTGATTGCGATTGACGATTTAGAGGTGCTTGAGCAGAGCAGCCAATGGCAAGAAGCTTTATTTCATCTGATTAATCGTAGCCGCGAAGGGCAACGCCAGCTTATTTTTGCCTCCAATAAACCGGCAACCGAACTGCCGTTTCAGCTGACAGACTTGCTTACTCGTTTGGCACAATCGCCAAGCTTTAAAGTGCCAACTGGTCACGATTTGGCGGACCGTCAAGCCTTGCTACAATCTATCCTACGCCGCCGCGGTTGGCAGTTTGATGAGCGTATTATCAATCATTTGCTTACCGAAGGGCCGCACCGTATTGGCGCTATGATGGATGTGCTAAATTACATTCAACCGATGTTTTCCAATCTTGGGCGTAGTAATATATCCAAAGCGGTCATTAGCGATGCGCTGCGTACGATTGATGAGCAGACACTTGCCGCTGAGCTGGCCGATATTGCCCAAGAAACGCAAGGTGATAATGAGGTCGCCAACCAAGACCAACATACCATGCCGCTCGATTTTTAAGATTTAAAAATCCAGTTTTTTTATAAAACGTATTTACTATCAATGGAACAATTTATGAAATTAAGCGCTTCTATACTAAAAAAACTGACTGTTGGCTCGTTATTGGTAGCGGCAGGCTCAGTATCGATGCTAACGCATGCCGCAGTTACCTTACTTGTTGATGACCATATCAAAGTAACTGCTATCAACGGCCAAGAAATCCAGCAAAGTCCGTTTCAGCCGTTAAAGAAGTCGTTTACCTTAGAGCCAGGTCAGCACGCGATTACGGCTAAATATGACCGTTTATACAACTTGCGCCGTGATGAGCACGATTATCTGCGCTCGGGTAACGTGAGTGTAACGGCAGAATTAAAAGACAATCAAACGTACCGTCTGACCATGCCAAATCAGCCAGAAAAATATGAAGCGGCAAGAGAGTATGCCAAGCGCCCAACACTGGCGGTGCAACAAAACAATACTATCCTAGCCAGTCAGCAGGCTTTAGAGGGCGGTCAAGGTGGTTTACTGTCTGGTCTAGGTAAAACGTTGGGCGGCGTGTTTGGCGGTGCTGATGATGCCGAGCTACAAAACCAACGTGCCATAGCCGCTTTAGGTCAACCATCTACCAACACGCCAAGTACTGTCAATACAGGGGCTATGACCACAGTTAAGCAAACGGCAAGCGCTGCTTCATCGACCAGTACTTTAGATCAGTTTATGCAAATTTGGCTACAAGCAACGCCAGCTGAGCGCGAAAAAATACGCCAGTGGATTCAAAAGTAGTAAACATTTAGACATTGAGAGAGCTTAGAATTTAAGCATTTTTAGTCAAGCGAGTACAAAAAAAGCACCTAAATTAGGTGCTTTTTTCTTACTTATGATTTCATTGAAAAGTATTGATAAGTCGTTTTATCTGTCATCTTTTTAGGCATTATTTAGCCAAAAAAGCGTTGTACATCCAAATGAGCTTTTCTTGCTGCTGTACGTATTCATCAACTAAGTCAGCGGTACCTTGGTCTTCAGATTTCTCTGCTAACGCTGATACTTCACGCTGCTCTTCGATAAGCGCTTGTAGACCAGTGACCACACCTTGCACACAAGCGTTGCCATCTTTGACGTTTTTATCTTCTTTGATATTGGAATGTTGGCTAAAGTCGCTATAGGCATGGAGCGGCGTGCCACCCAAGGTTAAAATACGTTCAGCGATTTCATCAATTTCTACTTGCAAATTGGTATACAGCTCTTCGAACTGTGGGTGCAAGGTGAAGAAATGCTCACCTTTTACGTTCCAGTGATAGCCGCGCACGTTGATGTAAAACATATGATAGCTTGATAATAAGTCGTTTAGCTTAGCAATCACTTCGCTCATGTCTGCTTTTTCTAGACCAATTTGGTTGGTTACGTTATTAGTATTACTCATAATATTATCCTTATAGTTTGAGTGTAGATTTAATAGACTGGTTGTTTTAGTTTTATAAACTCAGACTGTACCATCCTAAGTTCAGTATAGAAGTCTAAGAGTGTAGCAAGCCGTCTCCTGCATTGCTACGCCCATCTATTGCCTATTGATGCTTATTATAATAGCAAAGAAACTATGATAAGTTAAATTTGATTAATCTAATGCTGTGATTGATTTAACGAATCATAGAATCTGTGCTATGCAAATTATTTTATAAGGCCAATACTTGAGCAATACTAATGTTTAAGTGTAAAAAACCACCAACCGCGACACTGTAAAAATGACTTCTATACTGTTGCAGGGGGCTGTAGATTCTCAGGATTTAAACCTTTAACAGCAACCACTTCTTGTAGGTGCTGGCGTACGGTATCGATTGGAAATTTTTGCGCTTGTAAACGCTTAGGAATGATTTGGCTACCTTGCTGACCTTTTAGCTCAAACATCACAAAGATATAGTCGTCGGTTTCATCCCAGCTTTTAACGGCGCTCCAAGGAATAACGGCTTGCTGAGTGCTACTGGCGCGCATTTGCATACCGCGCATCTGATTGTTGTTAAACATATCAGACTGATTGACTGGCATTGCCATGACCAAACCGTGCTTTTGCACGCCCAACTTCATTTGGCGCATCTCATCGGGCATTTCTTGGTCAGCCACTTGTTTTTCAAACTCTTTTTTGACATACCATTTAAAACCAAGGGTACGCACCAATAGATAAATGACCACCGCCGCTAGCATAAGCCAAAAGATAATCGTTGAGTAACCGGTCAAAAAGACTAGACCTGCGATGGCTAATATGACGACCACCGCCATAATAATCCACTCTTTCATCTTAATACTCGACAGACCAAACGACGGGCTGGCACTGGCAAATAGCTCATACTGTGCTTGGTGAAATTCGGCCTCGGTTAAGTTTAAGGCGACAGGTTGTAGCGTGTAGGGGTACAGGGCCATAAAGGTTCTCAGATACTTATGTTAAAAGCGTGGGATGAAAAGCGCCAAAGCGAAGCTGCGATGCCATGCTTAGCGATTTTATACGACGCTTAGCGATGCTTGGCGAAAAGTAGAATAAAGATATGCGCTTATCTTACCGAAAACTGCTCTTAAATGAAACATATAAGCAGCGCTGTTCATGGATAGCCCGGTTATTTATAATATTGGCGACCCTGATGTGATTAATAACGCAATTATGTGTCGCATATTTGTTCAGTAAAGGTGCAATAGAGAGCGCGGGGAACTTCGCTAAAAATCAGCCAAAGCGCAAGCAAAATTTAGCCAAAACATGGTCAAATCTGCTCGGTCTTGGTATGATAGCAGCTACTACTTATTCTGATGTTTGACACGGCGTTATCGCTTAGCTTTATAATGATATTATAAGGCGGCGCGCTATTTTGTGTTTTTACGATGTGACTTTGCTACTATTTTCTCCTTTTTATTTCTTACTCACTTTTGGCGCTACAGGCAACTATTATGATTGACCCAAAACTCTTACGCGGTGATTTAACGGATTTACAACAGCAGCTGGCGACGCGTGGTTACGCGCTTGATGTAGCGTTTTGGCAAAGTGTTGAGAATGAACGTAAATCCTTGCAGGTTAAAACAGAAGAGCTGCAATCGCGCCGGAATGCGGGCGCCAAGCAAGTGGGCGCGCTAAAAAAAGCGGGCGAAGATGCCAGTGAATTATTGAGCGAGATGCAAAGTGTCAGCGGTGAGATTAAGGCAGCCGAAGATGAGCTACGAACCTTGCAAGAGCGCATTAGCCAAGCGGCCATGCAAATCCCAAATATCCCAGCTGCCGATGTACCGGTTGGTACGTCAGAAGACGATAACGTCGAAGTGCGCAAATGGGGCACGCCGCGTGCGTTTGATTTTGAGATTCAAGACCATACGCATATCGGTGAGACGCTTGGTATGCTTGATTTTGAAGCCGCCGCAAAGCTGACTGGTAGCCGTTTTAACGTCTTAAAAGGTCAGCTTGCGCAACTGCATCGCGCCTTGATTCAGTTTATGCTCAATACCCACACCATCAAGTACGGCTATACTGAAACCTATGTGCCTTATATTGTCAATTCTGAAAGCTTAAAAGGTACGGGGCAATTGCCAAAGTTTGAAGATGATTTGTTTAAATTGACCAATCATACCAATAATGATGGCACAGACTTTTATCTGATTCCGACCGCCGAAGTACCCATGACCAACTTGGTACGCGGTGAGCGTTTGGATATCAAGGAGCTGCCATTAAAATTCACCGCTCATACGCCGTGTTTTCGTAGTGAGGCGGGCTCGCACGGCCGTGATACCCGTGGTCTGATTCGCCAGCATCAGTTTGAAAAAGTTGAGATGGTTAATATCGCCACTAGCGAGCAGTCCGATGACTTGCTTGAAGCGATGACGGCACAAGCTGAGTACATTTTACAGCAGCTTAATCTGCCATACCGCGTGGTCAAGTTATGTACCGGTGATATGAGCTTTGCGGCGCAAAAAACTTACGATATCGAAGTCTGGTTGCCAAGCCAAGATACTTATCGTGAAATCTCTAGCTGCTCAAACTGCGGCGACTTCCAAGCTCGCCGTATGGGCACGCGCGTTAAAGATGGCAAGCAAACTAGCCTAGCGCATACGCTAAATGGTTCGGGTTTAGCCGTTGGTCGTACGTTACTTGCGGTGATGGAAAATCATCAAAACGCCGATGGTAGTATCACCATTCCAGAAGTATTGCGTCCGTATATGGGCGGTGCGGAAACCATTTCAGCTTAACAAGTGAATTTTTATCTAAACTGCGGGTCAATTGCTGATTCGCAGTTTTTTAATTAGTATTGGTTTAATAAAACTGATACGAATGATTGTTAAATACAAACGCTTCTGTCAGCGCATTTTTAGATTGCGCGATAGCAAATATGTTAATATTGCATTGTGATTTTATAATCTATCTTTTGATGACGCCTATTGTATTTTGTCGTATTTTTGATGGATTGCCCTCTGAGTAACCCCTTCTCTTATGCTCCATACTTTTCATTCGAATATTAGGACACGCTATGCCGACTCCAATTAATGAGCGCAAACTTGCCAATGCCATCCGCGTACTGTCGTTCGACGCGGTTCAAAAAGCCAACTCTGGACACCCAGGCGCGCCGATGGGTATGGCTGATATTGCCGAAGTGTTGTGGCGCAAATTTTTAAAGCACAATCCTGCTGACCCGCAATGGCATAACCGTGACCGCTTTGTGTTATCAAACGGTCATGGCTCGATGCTTATTTACTCATTGCTACATTTGACGGGTTATGATGTCAGCGTTGATGACTTAAAAGGCTTTCGTCAGCTGCATTCAAAAACCCCTGGTCACCCTGAGCTTGGTTATACCCCAGGCATTGAAACCACGACGGGTCCACTAGGTCAGGGTATCGCCAATGCGGTTGGTTTTGCGATTGCAGAGAAAACGCTAGCGGCGCAGTTTAACCGTGACGGTCATAACATCGTCGATCACCATACTTATGCGTTCTTGGGTGATGGCTGCTTGATGGAAGGCATTAGCCATGAAGTTTGCTCATTGGCTGGCACGCTAGGCCTTGGTAAATTGGTATTCTTCTACGATGATAATGGCATCTCAATCGATGGTGATGTTGAAGGCTGGTTTACTGACGACACGCAAGCGCGCTTTGAAGCGTACGGCTGGCAGGTGATTAAAGTTGATGGTCATGATACCGATGAGATTACCAAAGCGACTGAACAAGCGATCAAAGAGACGACTAAACCGAGCTTAATCATTTGTAAAACCACGATTGGTGCCGGTAGCCCAAATAAGCAAGGCCTAGCAGCCAGTCATGGTGCACCGCTTGGTGATGATGAAATTGTTTTAACTCGTGATGCGTTATCTTGGAAGCATGCACCGTTTGAATTAGATGACGAAATCTATGAAGCATGGGACGGTAAAGTAAAAGGCGATGTGCTACAAAAGAACTGGGAAGCGGACTTTGACGCGTATAAAAAAGCGTATCCAGAACTCGCAAGCGAGCTACTACGCCGTTTAAACGGTGAGTTGCCAGCGGATTTTGAGGCACAAGCGAAAGATTATATTCAGCAAACCCAAGAAGCGGGCGGCGATGTTGCCAGTCGTAAAGCCAGTCAAAATGCGATCAATACTTTGCAGCCATTATTACCAGAATTACTGGGCGGCTCAGCGGATCTTGCTGGCTCAAATCTGACACTATTTAAAGGCGCAAAAGGTATCGAAAAAGACGCTGACGGCAATTATATTTACTATGGCGTCCGCGAGTTTGGTATGACAGCGATTGCCAATGGTATTGCGCTGCATGGCGGCTTTATCCCTTACGTGGCGACCTTCCTGATGTTTATGGAATACGCGCGTAACGCGGTGCGTATGGGCGCACTGATGAAGCAGCGTGTGATTCATGTTTACACCCATGATTCAATTGGTTTGGGTGAAGATGGTCCAACGCATCAGCCAGTCGAGCAATTGACCAGTCTGCGTACCACACCAAACCTACGGACATGGCGCCCTTGTGATGCGACTGAATCTGCTAGTGCTTGGGTTGAAGCGATTAAGTCTGAAAATAACCCTTCTGCTCTTATCTTTAGCCGTCAAAGTCTGCCACATCAAGCGCGTGATGCTGAGCAAGTGGCTAACATTACTAAAGGCGGTTATGTCTTAGCGAAAGAGGAAGGCGAGCTTCAAGCTATTATCATCGCTACGGGTTCAGAAGTCGGCCTTGCCATGCAAGCGCATAAGACGCTTAGCGAAAATGGCGTTGGCGTACGTGTGGTGTCTATGCCATGTGCAGAAATCTTTATGGAGCAAGATGCCAGCTACCGTGAAGCGGTATTGCCAGCTAATATCCGTGCGCGCGTTGCTGTAGAAGCCGCGCATGTCGATTATTGGTATAAGTTTGTCGGTCTTGATGGCAAAGTCATCGGTATGACCACTTATGGTGAATCGGCGCCTGCGGACGAGCTGTATAAAGAGTTTGGTATTACTGCTGAAGCGGTGGTTGATGCGGTAAATAGTTTGGTCTGATTCATCAAAGCTTAAACTTAGTTTTTGAGCTTATAAAAGAGCTGCTGGAGAAATCTGGCGGCTTTTTGTTTGTTAGAATTTAGAATGATGAGTAGGTCGGCGCCAAGGTTCGAGTCCTAACAAATTGTTGAATTGAAGCGTTGGGTGCCGAAAGCTTCACCCAACCTACGCCCTAAGTTCAATAATGAAAATGTGCGCGCGAGGGACGAGCGCCGAGCGAAGCTTTTAAAGAAAATCGACCCATGCCACGCATATTTCCTCACTTTTAAAGCAGCAGATATCGAGGCTAATTTTTTTGTCTTTTCCTAACTTATAAAATGTCTGAATCCTAAACCAAAAAAAGAGTTGCTAGAGTAATTTGGCCACTCTTTTTTACGCTCTTTATTATTAATTCGCAGCAATCAGCTTTCCTGATATCTCAAGTGGGATGATATTGCTAATAAGTTTTGGGAAGGCGGTCACCCCGTAGCTATAGCGATCTACCTTACCCGTCGCGCGAAACTTTAGCGTTGGTTGGGCGGTAACGGGGTCAATTTCGACATCCGATAGGGTGACTCTTACCGTTAACGGTTTGGTTTGACCCAAGGCAGTAAAATCGCCCGTGACGTTGGCTTCTTTCGGCGAAATCATCGTGACTTTTTTTGAGACAAACGTCATCGTTGGATATTGCTGCGTATTGAGCAGCTCTTTTCGGCGTAAAAAAGAATCACGTAGGCGGCGCTCGGTGTCAATGCTATCGGTATGCACAGTAAAATTAATCGTCGTGCTGGCAGGCTTTCTGACGTCATAATTGATGGCGCCGTTTACCTTACGAAACTTACCGTCAGTCGTCGCCTTGCCTAAGTATTTGACCTCAAAATCCGCACTGGTTTTTGGCACATCCAGCTTCCATTTTTGTGGCATGGTACTAGCGGCTTGTCCCATTATGGGTAGCGATAATAATAAAGTGGTGCCAAGGGTAATGTTGAGCCAAGATACGGCGCGTGTATTCATACGTATAATCCAAAGGGTGATAATAAAGCGTTCATGTTTAAGAGTGTTTATGAAACTTTGTTGTTTTTTAGACCGTAAATAATAAACAGCAGCCTACTACAATTAACTTATTTCAATGTATGATTAAAGTTGTCATTCAGCGATAGTCATAAGTATCGCTGCGCTTTTATAATAAGCGCCTTTATAATAACTGTTTTTATCCTATTCTTTATGTCTTCTATGGTAGAAATCCATGTCTTTGATGTCCAGTTTTAAAGGTATCGTCGGCGAGACCGTCATCAATGTAGCCATGTGGCTAAAGCTTGATAAAGATATTTATCATCGCCTAAACAATGTCACTTTGCCATTAGCAGATGGCGGCAGCACCCAAATCGACCATGTCATCGTCTCTGTGTATGGCATCTTTGTCATTGAAACTAAAAACTATAAAGGCTGGATTTTTGGTAACGAGAAGCAGCGGCAGTGGACGCAAGTTATCATGGGGCGTAAGTATAAATTTCAAAATCCACTGCGGCAGAATTATCTGCATATTAAGACATTGGCAGATTTGTTAGCGCTTGATATGAACTATTTTCACTCGATGATTGCGTTTATTGGCGAGTGCGAGCTTAAAACTCGTGATGAGTTGCCTGAGCACGTATTGACGAGCGGTATGGTGTCCTACGTGAAGAAAAAACAGGATAAATTGCTTACCGATGAAGAAGTCAAAGCTATCGTTGTGCAAATTGAAAGCAATCGATTTAGCAAGTCTTGGCACACTAACAGGGCGCATAAAGCCTATCTAAAAAACAAGCATAGCAATGCTAGCAAGACAAAAAAAATAATGCCAAATGCCAGTTTGACAGCACAAGCAAACTCACAAGCAGACGCGCCAATTAGAAACGCGCCAATTAGAAGCGAGGTCAAAGAGTATGCTCGCTGGTCTGGTCAAACGCAGGTTGAACAATCAGATTTTAATGCCGCAACGGTTGCATCTATCAATGTACAGCTTAGTAATAAAGTGTTTGATGATAATGCGGAAGAAATCTTCATTACCCCGTTCGAAGTTATAGAGCCTAAAACTCAACCTCACCAAGCTTCGATAACAGAGCAGTTCGTTACGCCTGTCAGTAACGAGGTCATTCCCACTTGTCCAAAATGCCCTAAGTGCAGTGGTGAGATGGTTCAGCGAATCGCCAAAAAAGGCGCGCGCTAAGGTCAGATATTTTATGGCTGTGCTCAGTTTCCAAAATGTCGCGGGGTAGTGAATGTGTAATTCACCTTCATAAACGGACGACTGTCTTATCCGTATATCTCTTCTAAGCGTAAACAAGCAACCAAGCGGCCATCCCACTCACGCAGCTGCGGCTCGACTTCGCTACATTTTGGTTTGGCATAAGGACAGCGTTTATGCAGCGCGCAGCCACTTGGCGGATTTAGCGGACTTGGCAATTCACCTTGTAGCGTTAAATCATTCTTATGACCACTGACAGTTGGCGCAGCCGCTAATAAAGCGATGGTATAAGGGTGCTTTGGCGCACTGTAAATCGCTTCTTTTGGTCCATGCTCAACCGCTTGGCCTAGATACATGACCATCACATCATCAGCAACATGGCGGACCACTGATAAGTTGTGCGAAATAAACACGTAAGCAGTATGGTATTCGGCCTGCAAATCCATAAATAGATTCAACACTTGCGCCTGAATCGATACATCGAGCGCAGAAGTCGGCTCATCAGCAACGACAATTTTTGGATTGAGCATCATCGCGCGGGCGAGGGCTATACGTTGGCGCTGACCACCCGAAAACATATGCGGAAAACGCCCAGCGTGTTCGGGACGTAGGCCGACATTTCTCATCATCTCGTTTATTTTTTCGCGCTTTTCTTCTTTTGACAATTTGGTATGAATATCTAATGGCTCGGTCAATTGATAGCCAATCGTATGACGCGGGTTTAAGCTGCCGTAAGGATTTTGAAAAACCATCTGAATCTCGGTTCGCAAATCTTTTAATGCTTTTCTACTATAGCCAGTCGTTGCGGCATCGTTGATAAACAGCTCGCCATCAGTCGGCTCTTCGATAAGTGTCAATTGACGCGCAAGGGTAGATTTGCCGCAGCCCGACTCACCCACGACGGCAAGCGTTTTGCCCGCTTCAAGCTCAAACGAGACGCCATTTAACGCTTTAACATAAGCTTTTGGTTTACCCAAACCTTGCGATACGGGGTAATGCTTGTGTAAATTGTCTGCTTTTAAGACCACTTTATGACTCATGCTTGGGACTCCAAAGTAGCAGGGTGCGGGGTGGAAATGCGAGTGGGTAAGCTTGGTAGTTCGGCGTGAATACAGCGCACTTTGCCAGTAGGCGTGTCTAAAATGGGCGGTGGCACTTCACAAGCGGCTTCTTTATACGGGCAGCGCGGAGAGAGCAAGCAGCCGCTTGGACGGTCATATTGGCTTGGCACCACACCCGGTAAGCTATTGAGCCTGTCTTGGCCAATAGCCAGCTCAGGAATGGCTTGCAGCAGCGCATCGGTATAAGGATGAGTAGGATGCTGGAAAATCTCTGGCACCGTACTAGTTTCAACCACTTGCCCGGCATACATGACGGCGACATCACGTGAGTTTTGCGCCACCAATCCCAAATCATGGGTAATTAATACCATGGCCATTTGTTTTTCGCGTTGTAAGCGCCCAAGCAAATCCATAATTTGCGCTTGCACCGTGACGTCAAGCGCCGTGGTTGGCTCATCGGCGATGAGTAGTTTTGGCTCGCAAGCAATAGCCATGGCAATCATAATACGCTGACTCATACCGCCCGATAATTGATGCGGATAAACTTTTAGCCGGTTTTTAGCATCGGGCATTTCAACCAATTCAAGCAGCTCTAATATACGCGAGCGCACAGCCGAACCGCGCAGGCCAAGATGCTTGCGTAGCACTTCGCCCAACTGCATCTCAACCGTAAAGCTTGGATTTAAGCAAGACATCGCATTTTGAAAAATCATAGAAATGTCTTTGCCAATGATGCCGCGTTTTTCTTTGGCGGACATACTCAGCATGTCTTTATTATCAAACATCACCCGCTGCGCCCGAACTGTGGCAGAGGGCGGCAAAAGTCCCATGAGCGCCATCATGGTGACCGATTTCCCTGAGCCGGATTCCCCAACGACAGCGAGAACTTCACCTTGGGTGATTTTCAACGATACATCATCAACGGCGCGAAAAGCGCGCGCGCCTTGACCAAAGGTAACCGAAAGATTTTCAATATCTAACAATAACGGCGCTTGTTTTTTTAATAAACCAGTCATCGAAGTGTCACTGGCGGCGGTAGTAGTAGCGGTTGTATTTAACGTACTAGTCATTTAGGTCACCTGCTTTAATTTTGGATCTAGCGCGTCGCGTAGCCCATCACCCGTCAAGTTAATTGACAGGGCAGCTAAGAAAATAGCGACACCGGGCCAAATGGCAAGCCAAACATTACTTTGAATGTATTGCCGCGCTGTACCGAGCATCGCACCCCACTCAGCATCAGGTGGTTGTACGCCAAAGCCTAAGAAACCAATCGCCCCTGCTTCTAAAATAGCAGAGGAAAAAATCATCGTCGCTTGGACGATAAGCGGCGCCATACAATTGGGCAAAATGGTGATAAATAATAAGCGTAGTACGCCAGCACCCATCACTTGCGAAGCGATAAAGTACTCACGCTGTAGCTCGACCATCGCCGTTGCCCGAGTCAGACGAATAAACGGCGGCGTACAAACCAAGGCAATGGTAATAATGGTATTGGTCATAGAAGGGCCTAAAATAGCTGCAATAATAATCGCCAATAGTAAGCTGGGGTAAGACATCAAAATATCATTGACCAGCATCACCGCTTTGCCCCAAACCTTTGGCCAAAACGCCGCGCTCAGTCCTAAAGAGATACCGACCAACATCGCAAGGGTCGTTGCGCTAAGGCCGATAAATAAAGAATAACGCGCGCCATACATTACCCGTGATAACGTATCGCGGCCGGCATCATCAGTACCGAGCCAAAACATACTATCGCCGCCACTTAAAAAGGCGGGTGGTAATTGCTCTTGACCAGTAAATAACTCGTAAGGGTCATGCGGCGCAAGGGTGGGCGCAAGTATGGCAATAACGACCATCAAGGCTAAGACAAGAAAGCCCAGTACCGCGCCTTTATTTCGGCAAAACGTCGACAAAAATAACTGCAAAGATGACGGCGGTGTGGCAGCTATCAGATTAAGATCTGAGGGAAGAACAGAAGGCTTCATGAGTAGTTCCTATAGTGGCCAGCGCTAAAAGCATTTAGAGTCTCATTCTTTATTAACCTTAAAAAATTGAGGACTTGCTAAAAATTGCTCTAAACCATATAAGCGCGTATCGCCACTATTTATAATATGGGTATTTATCATTATTAAATTAAGAGGTATGTCGAATACGCGGATTGATCAAACCATATAAAATATCAATAAATAAACTGACTAAAATCAAGGCAGTGGCAACCAATAAGATACCGTTTTGTACAATAGGATAGTCACGGGTAAAAAAGCCATCGAGAAGCCAATTACCAACGCCCGGCCAACTAAAAATGGTCTCGGTGATAATCGCGCCAGCGAGCAAGGTCGCCATTTGTAAGCCAATCACCGTGACGACAGTAATCAAGGCATTGCGCATCACGTGTACCAATATCACGCGGCGCGGCGATAAGCCTTTTGCCCTTGCCGTGCGCACATAGTCTTCGTCCAGCACTTCTAGCATCGCCGAGCGCGTCATCCGCGCAATCATCGCGAGTGGAATGGTCGATAAGGCAATGGAAGGCAAAATAAAGTGTTTTACCACGTTCCAAAATGCGCCAGGCTCACCGGACGTCAAAGAACCTAATAGCCAAGAGCCATACAGTGGATGGACATCTAAAAACTGAGCGACGGAAATGACACCAGCGACGGGTAACAGGCCTAAATAATGGGCAAATATACCGGTTAGGATAGGCCCTAATAAATAGATGGGCATCGAGTATCCCGCCAGTGCGCCTGACATCAAGGTGTAATCAATCCACGTGCCACGGCGCAGCGCCGCAAAGATACCTAAGCTGACCCCGACGACGCTAGCAATGATAATCGCACATACTGCAAGCTCTAGCGTTGGGACAAAATGGGCAAAGAAGTCTTGTAATACCGGGGCGCGCGTACGAAAAGATGCCCCAAAGTCACCGGTCAATATACCGGATAAGTAATCCCAATATTGGACGATGAGAGGTTTGTCTAATCCAAGTCGTTCTAAGGCGCGAGCATGTAGCTCTGGATCAACCATTCGCTCACCCATCATAATCTCGACGGCATCTCCTGGTACGAGACGAATCAGGGTAAAAGTGGACAGCGTTAAGCCAAGATAGACAGGAATTAAAATCGCAATTCGGCGCAGAATATAAAGTAGCATGGGCTGCTCAATTGTTGTGGTTCAGTAGTTATGGTACAAAAGTTATAAATCGAAGAGTAAAGCATGAGCGGTGATAAGAGCGTCCGTGACAAAAGGTTCAACAAGGTATTTAACAAAGTGCTAAACAGGTCGCTGAATTTATAGAAATTCGGCTGGAGCAAACAAAGCGTCTGACCAGCCGAATACCAATTAAATAACCGTGCCTGTCGTACCGGACTTTATGAGCGGCTGCTATTCAACTTTTACACCATCGAAGCGTATGGCACCAAGCGGGCTGATTTTATAATCGACAACGTTTGGTGCGGTGAATACGGTCACGACCGAATGCGCCATCGTCGTCCAAGGTAGCTGCTCTTTAAATATTTGCTGAGCTTTTACATAATCATCGACACGCTCATCCTGATTGGTAATCTGACGGGCATTGGTGACCAAGGTGTCAAAGTCTTTATTACACCAGCGCGAGTAGTTATTACCGCCGACCGCATCACAAGATAATAGCGAACCAAGCCAGTTATCAGGATCGCCATTGTCACCCGTCCAGCCTGCCAAAATCACATCAGGCTCACCTTTCGCGGCGCGTTTTAAATACTCGCCCCATTCATAAGTGACGAGCTTGGTATCGACGCCAATTTTGGCCCAATCTGCTTGTAGCATTTCAGCCATGAGCTTGGCATTTGGATTATAGGGTCGCTGAACCGGCATATACCATAGGTTGATAGACAGGTTATCCGCGCCTGCTTCTTTGATAAGGGCTTTGGCCTTTTCGACGTCATAAGGCGCATCTTTAATCGATTCATCGTAACCCCATTGCGTTGGCGGCATAGGATTGGTTGCTTTAACCCCCTCACTTTGATAAACCGCATTGATGATAGCGTCCTTGTTAATGGCCATATCTAACGCTTGACGAACTTTAAGGTCGCTAAGTTTTGGTTTTTCAACGTTGTAGCCGACATAACCGACGTTAAAGCCGGGTTGGTCAAGAACCGTGGCTTTGCCAGATTTCTTGACAGAATCAATTTCAGCAGGTTTTGGATAAGCGGACACATGACATTCGCCAGCTTGTACTTTTTGCGCGCGCACGGCCGAGTCTTTAGTGATGACAAACACTAAGTTGTCGATATGAATGTCATCTTTGTTCCAATAATCTGGGTTTTTGCTATAGCGAATTTGCGCGTCTTTTTGATAGGAAGTAAAGACGAAAGGCCCGGTACCAACTGGCTTGGTATTAATATCAGCCGCGTTACCAGCCGCCATTAATTGGTCAGCATATTCAGCAGAATCGATATAAGCGAAGGCCATAGCTAGGTTTTGCAAAAACGGCGCGTTGGTTTCGCTTAAGGTAACTTTTACCGTATAGTCATCAACTTTTTCAATATTAGAGATAAGATCAGGCAAACCCATACCGACTGAGTATGGGAATTCAGCAGGATACGCTTTGTTAAATTCAAAATCAGGGTTGGTGAGGCGTTCTAGGGTAAAGACAACGTCGTCAGCGTTAAAATCGCGGGTCGGGGTAAAGTAATCGGTTTTACCAAATTTGACGCCTTTACGCAGATTAAAGGTGTAAGTTTTGCCGTCTTCACTGATATCCCAACTTTCAGCTAATGCTGGCTGAATCTCGGTGCCATCTCTTTTAAATTCTACTAGGCCGTTGTAGATAGGATAGGCGCTCGCATCAAAATCAGTACCTGCCGTGTACTGCGCTGGGTCAAAGCCAGCAGGGCTGCCTTCTGAGCAATAAAGCAAGGTTTTGGCGCCTTTGGCGTCTGAGCTGGCAGCAGAGTCATCGGTGGTTTTGTTGTCGCCGCTACAGGCACTGATACCCAAGATAACCGTCGCTAACAGGGTCAGTTTGAAGAGTGATTTTTGCATTATTACATCCTATGTAATGATAAGTAGTCGCCAACATAACTATCGGTTCATAAGCGAACCATAGATATAATTAACGCGCTGCTAATTCCCTTTAAAGTGTTTATAAATAAAGTATTTATCCTATGCAAAAAGAAAATGAGTGAGGTGTTATTAACTCAAATTGCAGACTGCAATAAATAGCAATATAAATAAGTGGTTTAAATATACTACCTTACGCAGTTGTAACGCAAGGTGTCTATAGATTTAATTTGATAGAAAATGTCCCGTTTTAAAAAGACGGTTCCAAGGCGTTAATTACACCAAAAATGGCGACCCATATATTCAGTTTAAGATAAAATCGATACACTAGTACGATGCGCGACTGGTATAAATTTTCCTTGCTTGCTGTTATCACAGAGGCTACGAAAAATTTATCCCAGTCGTCCTGTATCTGTTTTAAAGTAAATCCACTATAACGCAGTAAGTTAAATATAATTTAAGCAAATTCGCTAAGACCGTCCTTTGTTTTAGGCAGCTACCGTCTCTTGGCTAACATGCTGTGCTTTGATCAGGTCGGCCATTTTTTCCGCTATCATAATCGTTGGCGCATTGGTATTGGCGCTAATCAATGTCGGCATCACGGATGCGTCAATGACGCGTAAGCCGCTCACGCCGCGCACCTTTAATTCTAAGTCGACTACAGACTGGTCATCTGAACCCATACGGCAAGTGCCTACAGGGTGATAGATGGTGTCTGACTTACTACGAATATAGCCAAGCATGCCGTCTTTTTCGATATAAGGGGCAGGGTAGTCTTCGGTGATATATTTGGCGATGGGCGCTTCTTGCATGATGGCGCGCTACGCTCAGCGCCTGCGACCATATATTCTACATCTTTAGGATGGGAGAGGAAGTTTGGATCAATTAATACGCACTCTGAGGGGTCAGCTGACGCAAGCCTGACGGTACCGCGGCTTTCAGGGCGCAAATAGGAGGCGTGACAAGAGATGGCAAAGCCGCGTCTAAGGTCACGTCCGTGCTCAATCACCCGCGAGATGACAAAGTGCAGCTGGATATTTGGCCACTCCTTTGGCGCGTCACCGACGCTAAAGAACGCACCAGCTTCGGCGTAGTTGGTAGACAGCAATCCTGTGCCATCTTTTCTCCATTGGCGAATGCTTTTAGACAAGGTTGAAAGCGTTGCCATACCAATACCGATAACATCGGTGGTATTGACCTCGTAATCGAACACCACATCTAAATGATCTTGTAGATTACCGCCAACCTCAGGCGCATCGATCAATACATCGATGCCGTGCGCCTGCAAATGCTCAGCAGGACCAATACCCGATAGCATCAAAACTTTCGGCGAACCAAAAGCGCCGCTCGACAAAATAACTTCCTGACGCGCCATCACTGTGTGCTCGACGCCATCTTTTTCATAAGCGACGCCAACGGCCTGTTTGTCTTCAAAGATGACACGGTTGGCTTGCGCGTGGGTAATGATGGTTAAATTTGGACGGCTTTTCTGCACGGGGTGTAAATAAGCGGCAGCAGCAGAGCAGCGTTGACCTTGTTTTTCACCATGAAAATGGGTGACTTGATATAGCCCTGCGCCATCTTGTTTTTTGCCATTAAAATCATCATTTTTATCTAAACCATTGGCGACGGCCGCTTCTACAAACACTTTTGATATTTCACGCGGGCTTAATAAATCACTGACATGCAAGGGGCCGCTATCGCCATGCCGCTCGTCTGCGCCGTGGACATTGTTTTCAGCTTTGATAAAGTAGGGCAGGACATCGTCAAAGCCCCAACCTTCGCAGCCTTGCTCAACCCAGCGCTCATAATCAAGCGCGCTACCGCGGGTATAAATCATCGCATTAATGGCAGAGGAGCCGCCCAAACATTGACCGCGTGGCTGAAAGCCGCGACGATTATTAAGATGGGTTTGCGGGGTAGTATGAAAGCACCAATTGTTTGATTTTAGCGGTTTTCCTGGAACTAAAAGGATTAAACCCGCCGGTACGCGAATCGCAAGGTCTTTGCCTTCGCCGCCGTACTCCAATAAACACACTTTGATATCGGGATTTTCTGTTAGGCGGCTGGCAAGTACGCAGCCCGCAGAACCGCTGCCCACGATGACGTAGTCAAATTTTGGATCAACTTCCATGTTATCTTCCTTTTAGCATCCATGCTTATTAAGACGTGCTCGTTAAAACAAGCTTATTAAAATAGCTTCTCCTTACAGTATCTATTATTTTGCTAAAACAATGCAATAAAAATGACTAGCGCGTGTTATTCGTCCATAAGTCTTAGAAGAAAGAGAACTTAAATTTTTAAGCTAAGATTATGTTTATTGATAACAATTTATACTTCGCAAGGCTGCTTTACACTTCGCACATCTCAGAGCGCACGATAAAGCGTTTGCCCTCAGGTATTTCTAGCGAAAAACTTGCCCCGCGTCCATCGACCACATCGATGGTCAAATCGGTGTGTTGCCAAAGCTTATACTGCGCTTTGCCCATATAAAAAGGGCAGCCGGCCAGCTCACCAACCAAGACATCTTGTCCGCCTATCTTAAACTCGCCAAGTGGGTAGCACATCGGCGAGCTGCCATCGCAGCAGCCGCCAGATTGATGAAACATCAGCTCGCCGTGTTTAGACTTTAATAATTTAATGAGTGCTTTACAGGAATCTGTCGCCGTGACTTTCATGATGAACTCCTTATCACTTATCAATAGCTTGTGCGTATTAATGCTTTATTAAAGCAAAAATGCAATCTACCTTACGACAGATTGCATTGGTTTATTTAAAGAATGCTCAAAGAAGGATTTAAAAGAAGCCCATCTTTTTGGGACTATAAGAGACCAGCATATTTTTGGTTTGTTGATAATGATCAAGCATCATCAGATGGTTTTCGCGGCCGATGCCTGATTGCTTATAACCACCAAAGGCGGCGTGCGATGGATAAATGTGATAGCAGTTGGTCCATACGCGTCCTGCTTGGATACCGCGACCAAAACGATAAGCTTTATGCACGCTGCGTGTCCAAATGCCAGCGCCAAGCCCATACAAAGTATCGTTGGCAATGCTCATGGCTTCGTCATCGTCTTTAAACTTGGTGACGGCAAGTACGGGTCCAAAGATTTCTTCTTGGAACACACGCATGTCATTGGTGCCTTCAAAGATGGTCGGCTTCACATAATAACCGTCGCCAAGATCGCCATCGTGCTTGGCTTGCTCGCCGCCAACCAAGACTTTTGCGCCTTCTTTTTTACCGATATCTAAATAAGATAAGATTTTTTCTAACTGGTCTGAGCTGGCTTGTGCACCAATCATGGTGTCAGTATCTAATGGATTGCCCATTTTGATGGCTTTAACACGCTCGATACAGCGTTGCATAAATTCATCATAGATGCTCTCATGTACCAGCGCACGCGATGGACAAGTACAAACTTCGCCTTGGTTTAAGGCAAACATCACCAGACCTTCGACCGCTTTATCCAAGAAGTCATCGTCTTCATCCATAATATCGGCAAAGAAGATATTTGGACTTTTACCACCAAGCTCAAGCGTCACAGGGATGATATTTTCACTGGCATACTGCATGATAAGGCGACCAGTGGTGGTCTCACCAGTAAAGGCGACTTTGTTAATACGTGGATTAGAGGCCAGTGGTTTACCGGCTTCAACACCAAAACCATTGACGATATTCAGCACGCCCTTTGGTAATAAGTCAGCGATGCCGATGGTTTCTAACATAAATAAAATCGAAGCAGGCGTTTGCTCAGCAGGCTTCATCACGATACAGTTACCAGTAGCGAGAGCGGGTGCGATTTTCCATACCGCCATTAAAATAGGAAAATTCCACGGGATAATTTGTCCAACGACGCCGAGCGGCTCATGGAAATGATAGGCAACGGTGTCTTCGTCGATTTGGCTGATACCGCCTTCTTGCGCACGAATGGCGCTGGCAAAATAGCGAAATTGGTCGATGGCCAATGGAATGTCTGCCATTAAAGTCTCGCGCACCGGCTTGCCGTTTTCGTAACATTCAGCAATGGCTATTGCTTCTAGATTGGCTTCCATTTTATCAGCGATTTTTAGGAGCAAATTGGCGCGTTCAGCGACGCTGGTTTTGCCCCAAGCGTCTTTGGCAGCATGGGCGGCGTCTAAGGCTTTTTCGATATCGGTTTCTTTTGAGCGCGCGACTTGGCAAATGATTTTGCCATCGATTGGGCTTGGGTTGTCAAAGTACTCGCCATCGACTGGCGCGACCCATTCACCATTGATAAAGTTGTCGTATTTTTTGCGGAATTGGACGGGACTGTTTTCAGTATTGGGATAAGCGTATAACATGAACGATTCCTTGTTGTGTGCTATGGTTATATAGAAACGTACCTGGCCTTCCTGACCAAGCTATCCATCTATCGTACTGAGCTTTTACCCAGAGTTATAATGATTTTTTATAATGATATATTTTGTATCACATAACTTTAAGTTATTAGCAGGTCAATGGTTAAAAGGGACCGCAAAGTTGATGTAGCTGTTATAATCATGGCAGCTATTTTTTATGCTCTTTTTCTTTTTACTATTTATTTAATTGGTTTGGATATATGCGTCAATCTTCTGCTCTTGATATCTTAAAAACAGGTCAAAACGTGTTTTTGACCGGCTCGGCAGGTTCAGGTAAGACCTATACGCTCAACCAATATATCGACTATCTACGCGCGCGCCGTGTACCCGTTGCAGTCACGGCTAGTACGGGTATTGCTGCCACGCACATGAACGGCACGACCATTCATAGTTGGTCGGGTATTGGGATTAAAGATGAGCTGTCGGATCGCGACTTGGCCAATTTATCGCGTAAGCAGTTTTTGGCAGACCGATTAAAGGATACCGCGGTACTTATCATTGATGAGATATCGATGCTGCATGCCAAACAGCTTAATTTGGTCAGCCAAGTTTTAAAGTATGTACGCAAAAACGACAAAGCCTTTGGCGGTATTCAGGTCGTCGTTGCCGGAGATTTTTTTCAGCTGCCGCCCATTGGTAGCAAGGGTGAGACCAACCGCGAAAAATTTGCCTTTATGAGTGAGGCGTGGCTTGAGGCCAAATTTCATATTTGCTACTTATCTGAGCAACATCGGCAAGTGAGCGAAGCGGCAAATGGCGGGCTTGATTTAGACGATATTCTCAATCAAATTCGCCGTCAAGAAGTGAGCTTTGAAGCCATTGCTGCCTTAGAGGCCACCTTTGATCAAAACGTTGATATCAAGCGTACCCGTCTTTATACCCATAATCTCAACGTTAATAAAATCAATGATAAAGAGCTTGCCGCCTTAGATGGCGAGATGATGCGTTTTGAAGCCACCGCGACTGGCGATAGCAAATTGGTTGAGACGCTAAAAAAGACCGTGCGTACCCAAGACGATTTGGTATTAAAAGTCGGTGCCAAGGTCATGTTTATCAAAAACAATAGCGAGCTTGGCGTCTCTAACGGCACGATGGGCGAGCTGATCGGTTTTGCTGCGGTAAAAATCGATGATAAAGACACTAGCGCTGATTTGATTGAAGATGATGAGGAAAATGCTGAAAGCGCTACTGCTAAGGGTACAAAAAGCAAAGCTAAAAAAGATAAAGAAAGTAAGGAAAAACCAAAAGATAAAAAACCAACCACGCAAAAAATGCCGGTAGTGCGGCTAAACTCGGGGCGTGAAGTCATCGCTGAGATAGAGGAATGGATTATCGAAGATGAGACGGGCGATGTACTCGCAAGCTACCAGCAAGTGCCGCTATGTCTGGCGTGGGCAATTACCATTCATAAGTCGCAAGGCATGACCCTTGAGGCGGCAGAGATTGATTTGTCACGTACCTTTGAGCTTGGGCAAGGTTATGTCGCATTGTCACGCTTAAAGTCGCTGGCAGGTCTGCAGCTACTTGGTATGAATGATATGAGCTTGCAGCTTGATCCGCTGGCACGCGGCGCAGATAAACGCTTCTTAGCACTATCAGAAGAAGCCGACGCCAACTATGCCATGCTTGATGAAGAAAGCATGACGCAGGCGCATGAGAAATTTATTTTAAAATCAGGCGGCACGCTTAGCAAGTCGGTGATTGAAGCTTACGCCAATTTGCAGAAAAAACGCCGCGAGCAGCAGCAAGCGCAGATAGAAAAAAAACAAAAACTCGGCAATCAAGTCTCTGATAAATCGGACAGTACCTTACTTGCGACACGGCTGTTATTAGAAGAGAGCTTGTCAATTGCGGAGATTTCGCAAGCGCGGCAGCTGTCCCAATCGACCATTATGCGCCACATTGCTGAATTAAAATCGCAAGATCCAAGCCTCGCTTGTGATCATTTGCGTCCAAACGATGAGGTGATGACAGCGGTTGGCAATGCCTATGTGGCGATTAGAGTGGCCAATAACCCAAATGATTTTAATGATGATGGTAGTATTAAGCTGCGTCCTATCTTTGAGCATCTGAGGCAAGCGATTGATTACAATACCATTCGTTTGGCATTGATTTTTATTACGCCTTAGTATTTAGAGCAGGATAAAAACTTGCTAATGGCGTTATCGTGTTGCTGTGGTTTAGTGATGACGCGTCATTGTCTTTATATCCCATTATGGCGATATTTTTATAGTAATACCTTTGATAGCAGGGTCTTGTATGTCTGATGTTATGCCTGATTTTTCTAGCGCCACTTACCAATTAAACGCCGAGCCTAGAGTAGCACTGACGCATGCGACGGGCGAGCATACCCAGCCCTTGAGAATAGCTATCAATGGCTTTGGCCGTATCGGGCGCAACGTGCTGCGCGCGTTGCTCGAGCGCTTTGAGGTATTGGGGCGCGCTATCCATGTGGTGGCGATTAATGATTTGGCACCGGCTGATATTTTATTACACTTGTTAAAATTCGACAGTACCCATGGTCGCTTAAGCCGACTTGGCGTCAGTGCTGAGGTTTTAGACGATAAAAACAATACTCAGCTGTGTTTGACAAAGAACAATCTCACGTACTGCATTAAAATGCTCTCGGAGCCTGATCCAAAAAACCTGCCATGGCAAGCGCTTGGCATCGATGTGGTACTAGAATGTACGGGGCATTTTCGCTCTTATGAGCAGGCGCAGCTGCATATTGCGGCGGGCGCACAGCAGGTGATTATTGGTGCTGCGCCCTTTGACACTGTCGATGCTTGTATCGTTATGGGCGTAAACACGGCTGAGCTCACGCGGGCGCTGCCAATTATCTCGAGCGTTTCTTGTACCACGCAGGCATTGGTGCCGCTGATTGACACGCTTGATAAAGCGTTTGGCGTAAAGTCGGCGATGATGACCGAGATTCATGCCGTCACTGCGGATCAGACAGTGCTCGACCAAGCACACCGCGACCCAAGACGCGCGCGTGCCTCTGGCTATAATATTATACCAACCACATCGAGTAGTATTGCCGCAACAGAGCGCGTATTGCCTGCAATGATAGGAAAGATAAATGGTCACTCCATTCGCGTACCGACCATCGATGTGGCGGCGATTGATGTGACGTTTATATTTGATACGCCAAATGTCAGCGTTGAGGCGATTCGAGAAAATTTAAGAGCTGCCAGCGTTGGTCATTTGATAACCATCATGGCGTATACCGATGAGCCGCTAGTTTCCAGTGATTTTATCCATCAGCCAGAATCGCTGATTATCGATGGGCAGCAATTGATGCAAGTGGGCGAGCAATATAAGGTTTTTGCCTGGTACGACAATGAGTGGGGCTATGCCAATAGGCTACTAGATATGTGCTTGCATCTTGCTTCAAGTAAATAACGTAGCGCCGCGTGAATATTTCAAGATAAAGCGCTGAGTAAAAAGTGTTGAGCAAACGGTAAGTTATTGATTTAAAAACGTCTAGAAATTAATTTCATTTTTTTAATATGAAGCGCTTGCATTATACGATGATATCTATATAATGATGCACCAATGGAGACGTGGCAGAGCGGTTGAATGCACCGGTCTTGAAAACCGGCAAGGGTTCATAGCCCTTCGAGAGTTCGAATCTCTCCGTCTCCGCCAAATTCAAAAAAGCCCCAATCAATAAATGATTGGGGCTTTTTTTATGTCATTAAAGCAACAGTTTTTATAAAATCAATAATTGCCTTTTATTTTGCGAGCGACTGCTTAAAAACTACTTCTTGCCCATCTGCCAAAACCAATTTTCCTTCGCTAATCTCGATATGTATCCCTGTGTTATTTTTAATCGCGCGCATGACATTCACATCTTCAATACTGCTTTCGATAATGATTTTGCCAGACTGCTCTGGTTCGATTGGCGGCTCAAACTGGGTCAATGGCACGTTAAAGCTTTTGCTTTTGGTCAAATGCGCCTCTTGCATGGTGAGCTTACCTTTAAAGCTTTGAATCGCTACTTTACCGTGGTTTGAGAGCATAAACTGCAATTTCACTTGGTTTAAGCTGTCACTATCGCTGGTTTTTACGGGCAGTAAAGCGATAGGATAATTTTGCGCTTTCGCAGTGTCCGCTTGCTGACTGGTCACAATCGGGCTTTTTTTGCCAGTGGGATTGTTTGGATGGAGGCGCTCATATTCGCGCTGCTGGATAAGGGCCTGCTTGATAGTAATACGCGGCATCGCTCCAGACTCATACGCACCGCTTAACTTCATACGCAGCATATAGCGGCTCAGTAGCTGTCTGTCAGCCTCAGGCAAGCGCTCAAAGGTATCGCCCAGCTTCTTTTGCCACTGATCAGAGTTGGTCGGTATGGTCTGCTTGCTTGGATCGGTGGGCGGCTGTGAGCAGCCATTGATAACAGGCAACAGCGCCAAAGTAATGGCTAATAACCTTGCTTTGCCTGCCCAGCCTGCCTGTTTGTATAAACCACTCATCTTATGTTTCCTCATAAAACCCATATACATGATAATGGCTCTTATACTAGACTATCGCCTATGATGATTTTGTATGTTTATTTATCGCAAGTGATGACTGCTCCTTTACCTGTAAAGATATTGAGATTTTAAAAGCTAGGGTATTTTAAATGACAAAAAAAGACTAAGCGCTGTTAAGCAAACTTAGTCTTTTTTATATTGTATTTATTATCAGGGCAATAAACGTTACTCTTTATCTTTATTTTTGTCTTTACCTTGATCTTGCAGCTCAGTCAGCGGATGGGTCGTGGTATTATTGTGCGTCACCACGATCGCCTCATCAATAATACGCTGACTCACACCGCGCTTACGCAAGCTTTCGATAAACACTTCATCATGCGCCAAGGTATAATCCTGATGGTCGCGATCAAGTCCTTGACGAATATAAAGACGAATCAGGCCCTGAATACGTTTAAATCCCAGCTCTGATGAGGTAGATTCTAATAATCTGATCATCTCTTCAGACAGGCGAATACTGATCGGGCGCGTGATTTTTTGCGGATGATCAGAAAATTTATTTTTTATGCGGACAGGTATCATAATAAACCATTACTTTTAGTGAGTAGGAATAAAACACTCAGACAAAAACGAATGTGGTCATAGCTCCTCTTACCATACAACAAAAGCCGCTAAAAGAACACCGCCGCTTTATTAATATTGCGCGGGCCAGTACTAGGCGCGATGAACGGCTAAAAGCTGCGACCATAAAAAAACCTCCATCAAGTAGTTGATGAAGGTCTTTTAGAATATGGCTCTCCAACCTGGGCTCGAACCAGGGACACACGGATTAACAGTCCGTTGCTCTACCAACTGAGCTATTGGAGAATAAGTTGTCATAACGGTTAATAAAACAAGTTTTGCAACGCCTTTGGTTACTGCGATTGCTTCTGTTGTTTGCGTTATGTGGGGCACATTTTAGCCAAGTAGTTATGGGCTGTCAACCTTATTAAGCGATAAATTATAAATATAATTATAAACAGGATAAAATTGAGTGTGTTTACTTTTAAAGTGGCGGTTTTATTGAATTTTTTCTATAAATAACACTAGGGCATGTCCGCAGTGCAACCGATAGATCATAAATGAGCTAAAAATGGCGAAATTTTGCCAAACGGCGTTAAACAGCTGATTGTTAAATGGTTTTAAGCAGACTATCTATTTGAAACTAAAGAAAAACCTTAGATTACTTTAACGCTTAAAATCTCTATTTCAAGCACCCATATAAACCTATAAAATAGCCATCCGAGCGTTTCTTTAGTGTTTTGGCTTTACTTGATTATTTTTAACCTTTATTTGATTATTTTTAACCTTTATTTGCTGCCATGCAATACGTTTTAACCAGTTTATTTTTAAACAATGTCGTTTTAACCAATCACTTTTTAATCAATATAGGTGCCTTAAATATGAGTCCAACCATGATTGCTTACGGTTACCTTGCCACCGCTATTGTTTGCGAAGTCATTGGCACTACCTTTCTCGTCAAATCTGAACAATTCACCCGCTTGATACCTACCCTTATTATGGCGGTGCTTTATGCGATTTCGTTTTATTTATTGACCCAAACGATAAAAACCATTCCTATTGGCATTGCCTATGCGTTATGGGGCGGACTTGGTATCGTGCTGACTTCGCTTGTGGGGCTGTTCTTTTTTAAGCAAACGCTCGATACCGCAGCGATAATCGGCATCGCGATGATTGTTGGCGGCGTGGTGGTGATGAATTTATTGTCAAATTCGGTGACCCATTAAGTAAACATTAATTATTAGGCGTTAAAAATAAAACGTCGAGGATAATCACGTTGACCACGTTAAAGTATATTGCTCACTATCCTGAGCAGATTCAAAACCAAGCGGCCATGCTTATTAGCACGGGCAGGTTGGGCGAGTATTTGGATAAAAATTATCCCAATCGCCATCAAATACAAAGCGATAAAGCGCTATATCACTATATTAATGAGATTAAAAATCAATATATGCGCAAAAGCAGTCCGCTGTCGCAAGTGACTTATAACAGTAAACTTGCCGTGCTCAAACAGGCGCTTGGTATTCACACCTATCAATCGCGCGTGCAGGGCAGTAAGCTAAAATCGCACAATAGCATTACGGTGGCAAGTCTGTTTAAAGAAGCGCCGCCTGAATTTTTGCGTATGATTGTGGTGCATGAGTTGGCGCATTTTAAAGAGCAAGAGCATAACAAAGCTTTTTATCAGCTTTGCTGTCATATGGAACCCGATTATCATCAGTTTGAGCTCGATGCTCGTTTGTGGTTGCATTGGCGCGAGCGCGAACCTGTCTTAACAAGATAAAAGCTAATAATGCTAGGGCAACATAACAGTTAACAGTGCTGTTTTAAGAGTAAGGTAGAGTATGAGTGAGTCAGCGCAGCAAGGTATGGCAGGTGGTAAAAAAGCGTGGCTCATCCCTGTGCTATGTCTTATCGCTGGCGGCGGGTTAATTGGTATTTCTACCAATTTGGCAAAGTTTGCCGGCGAGGTTGGCCTCACGCCGCTGGCCTTTCTTTTTTGGTCCATTACTGGCGCGGCGTTTATTTTACTTAGTTATGCATGTCTACGCCGCGAGCTGCCGCCGTTAAGTAAACCAACGCTAAGCTATTATTTGGTAGCTGCCTTAGTCAGCGTCGCAGGTTCAAATCTAATCTTTTTCTCCGCTATTCCACATGTTGGCGCCAGTTTTGTCGCCTTGATTATCTCCCTGCCGCCGCTCCTGACTTATTTAGCGGCAATCATCTTAAAAATAGAGCGCTTTACCAAGCTGCGCGCGCTTGGCGTGGTCGCGGCACTGGCGGGAGCAGGGGTGCTGGCAGCGCGTAAATTTGCCGCACCCGATGCCAGCGTGTTTTGGATTGGGCTGGCGCTTTGTGGTCCGGTGTTACTAGCAATTGGCAATATTTATCGCACCTTATATTGGCCAGACAATCTGTCGCCAAGCGCGCTTGCGCCAGGGATGCTGATAGCGGCTTCCATGCTACTAGGCTTGGTCAGTATTCTGCCTAATTACTCACTTGCCGTTTCGCTGGCTGAGATGTTACCGCTAGGACTGATTGCAGTGCAGGCGTTCGTTTTTGCCGGTCAATTTTTGCTGCTTTTCTTACTACAAAAAACCGGTGGCCCAGTGCTGCTAAGCTTACTAGGTTCTGTCGGGGCGGTTGTTGGTGTGCCGGTTGCTATTTTTTTACAAGGGGAGAATCCACCAGAGGGTTTGTTTTTGGGCGCCTCACTGATAGCGCTGGGTGTCGTCTTAGTCACCTATGGCGGCGTAAAAATGGCGACATCAAGCCAACAAACGCGGTAAGATAGGGATATCAACTCGTGTTCAGTCTGATAAAATGAACCATTAGTAAGAGGTTTTAACAGGTTTATTTAACGACAAATTTTTTTCTAAGTTTTTAATTCTTAAAGATTTTTATTTCCAAACGTAATGTTCAATAGGTGACATATGGATGTGTTCTCGTATTGGCGGGGGTTTTATAACGACCCTTGGTTTTGGCAGTTTCCCATGGCGACCCTTGCTATTAGCACGGCCGCTTTTTTGGTGGTCGCTATTCCATGGACGATAGTCGCTTGGTGTGATCCGATAACTTTGCGTAAATATAAAATTCAGCAAAAACCGTTTGAGATGCGGCAGTTTTTATTGCCTTCTATTGCGCGTCTCATCATTAATAATACTATTTTAGCCACGTTATTGGTGCTGGTCTGGCCACTATTAAAGCTAACTGGCGTGCATAATGGCGAGATGCCTGCCTGGTATATTGTCATCGCCCAGCTGATTTTTTTCGCGCTGCTCGATGATTTTTTATACTACGGTATGCACCGCTACATGCATGAAAATAAGTGGCTGCTGCGAAACATCCACAGTGTGCACCACCGCATTCGCAATACCTGCGGTATCAATGGCAATTATATGCATTGGGTAGAGTATTCTTTGACAGCGGCGCTAACCTTGGTGGGACCAATCATTTTGGGCGCGCATATTTATGTGGTATGGATGTGGGTGATTTTACGTCAAATCGAAGGGGCGGATGGGCATATTGGTTATGATATACCGTGGAATCCTGCGCACTTATTGCCTGTCTATGAAGGCCCTGTCTATCATGACTTTCATCATGCCAAGTTTAAAGGCAATTATGCAGGATTTTTACCTTACCTCGATAAATACTTGGGTAAAACCCATATTCCCGCTTATCTTAGTTATCTTAAAGGTAAGAGAAATGGCTTAACGCCGCTAGAAATTGAACAAAGCGAACTTGCGGCAAAAAAACGCAAAAAATAGCTAAAACGTTGAGTTTTATGGATACTTAAAAGGTTAGGCGTAAAATATGAGTGACATCTTAGCGGCTGTCTACCATACGATTGAGCATAGCAGCTAAGCGCGCATTGTTATCGTCAATGTATTTATCACCAAGCGCTGTTATCTCAGTAGGCGGCTGTACGGTTTTAGGGTAGTCAATAAGCCCTTTTTGAATGGCTTTGTTGCCATTTGCTACCATCTTAAAGATGCTTTCTTCGGTGACCTCAAAGTGGCACTGCCAAGCCATGACCCAAGTACCGAGCGCTTTTTGCAGCGGCGTTTGATACAAAAAGCCTTGATTGAGCCATGCTTTTGATGTTGCCAAAGGAATCGCTCCTTTTGGGTATTCAAAACCATCGCCGTGCCAATGAAAAACGGTAAAGGGTTGCTTTGGTAAGTCTTGTAATAAAGGATGCGCCTGAGCTTCTTTGGTCAACTGAATGGGTAGCCAGCCGATTTCTTGTACGCCCGCTGGCTCTACGCTCGCCCCCAAGCAGTGCGCAATAAGCTGCGCGCCCAAACAAACGCCAATCACTGTTTTACCGTTGTCCATACTTTGTTTAATCAAACGTTTTTCTTCTATTAACCAAGGATGGCTGTCTTTATCATGGACACTCATCGGCCCGCCCATGACGATTAACCAGTCAAAACGATCAAGCGCCGGCAAGGGGTCTTTATTATACGAGCGGGTGTAGGTAATAGTGTGCTGATGATTGTTTGCCCACTTCTTAATAAAGCTGAGGTCTTCGTAATCTGTATGAAATAGGGCATGAATACGTAAGGTCATGTGATGGCTTCAATATGGAGGTTATATTTTTATGCTTTTAAAATTCTATAACTTATGAGCTATCTTAGATAGCCAAAATTTAGAATAATCTTATTTCCGTAAGTACTTCATTATAAAGCTTAATAATTGGTATTTTAATAATAAGTTTAGATTGTGATAGAAAAGGCTTGCAAAGTTTTAAAAACTTGCTAAAATGCATGTCCTAAATAGGCGTATAGCTCAGTTGGTTAGAGCGCTACCTTGACATGGTAGAGGTCGCTAGTTCGAATCTAGTTACGCCTACCAGATTCGAAAGCCCCAATCTTTATGATTGGGGCTTTTTTTATGCCCATTTTATAGGGGTTGTAGCGCAAATCGAAAGTATACATCCGGCAAAAACTCTGTTTGTCTATCCGTAAGTTAAATCCGTCAAAAAGTCCGTGTGCCTAAAATGTGCCCAAGGCGTGCCTAACGTATTTTTGGCTCGTTAAATAATGGAGCTTTTTGACCTCAACTTTAAGTACTATCAATGTTTGCAGTTTACATGCTTCAAGAGCCCATATTAGCGAAAGCCTAAATCATCACGTGATTTGGGCTTTTTAATGCCTAACACATATGCCAAAGCGTATCTAAATCGGCAGTTAACTATACAGCTCGAGCTTATTGCTAACTTTTCTTAGGTTCTAGCGTTTGTGCATTCTCCATATCGGCACTAGCAACATATTCAAAGATATCTCCAACCCCAACTTCTAAGAATTCACACAGCTTATCAATGGTATCAAAATCAATTCTTGATGATTGGTCGTTATATATTTTATGTAACGTCGTTTTGCTGATTCCTGTCGCGCGTACGGCATCCGCTACCTTTAGTCTTCTTTCGGCTAACAAAGTCGGTAAATGATTAACTATCACATCAAAACTCCAATCTTAGTTGTAAAAAGTACTTGCATAGTTATAAAAATATGTTAAATTACAACTATGGTGTTCAAAAGTACCATTATAATTAAACTTTATATAAGGAATGTATTATGTCACACACTTACCTGACAACCCAAGAGCTTTCTGAGCGTATCAAATACAATCCGCGCACGATCCGTAATGAGCTTAAGGATAGCGTACTTATTGAAGGCATTCATTACATACGTCCTTTTGGTGGTCGCAAGATTTTATACGTTTGGGAAGAAATTGAAAAAGACATGCGCACTGGTATCACCGGTAGCATCAACGCCATGGCACTGCAATAAGGAGAAATATGATGGCTAGCATTAGAGCACGTAAAGGTAGCAACATGCTATTTGTTGATTTTTATTATATGGGCAAACGCTGTCGGGAGACGACAAACCTGATAGATACTCCGGCAAATCGTAAAAAGCTTGAAAGTATTATTTTGAATATGGAAGCCGAAATTAGGTTAGGTATTTTTAATTATGCTAAATACTTTCCGAAAAGTGATAAGGCTGCAGAAATGGTGGCTTTGAACGATCGTAAGGAATGCATTAATAGCAACGTTCCTTCCTTCAAGCAGTTCGCAACACTGTGGTTTTCTGAAAAGGAAATTGAGTGGCGCGATACTTACAAGCGCAAAATACAGGAGATTATTGATATGTATTTGCTTCCTGAGTTTGGTAATAAAGCCATTCATGTCATAAAAAAGACAGATGTATTAGCCTTCCGTTCATCGCTCGCCAAAGTAACGTACGGAAAAGCTAAAAAACATCTGTCAGCGGCACGCATCAATTCGATAATGGTACCTTTGGGTATGATACTAAAAGAAGCCGCTAAACGCTATAAGTTTGATAACCCTTATTATGATATCAAGGCACTCAAACAGCCTAAAACTGATATTCAGCCTCTCACCTTAGAGGAGGTTTGGACGTTTATTAATGGCGTAAGGGAAGATTATCGCCATTATTATCTGGTGCGGTTTTTTACAGGTATGCGTACTAGTGAGATTGATGGGCTGACATGGGATAACGTTGATTTTAATCGTCGTGAGATTGTCATTAAGCAGGCGTTAGTCAAAGGCAAGATTGTCCCTCCTAAAACACAGGAGTCTTATCGTGCTATTCAGATGTCTCCATGGGTCTATGATGCGCTTAAAGAGCAGCAAGAAATCTCTTATAGGCGTTCGGATTATGTGTTTTGCTCACATACGGGTGAGCCACTGGATTATAACAATGTGAATAAGCGTATTTGGCATCCCACACTTAAAGTTTTACGGTTGAAGAAGCGCAACGCCTATCAAACACGCCATACTGCAGCGACTTTATGGTTGGCGGCAGGTGAGAGTCCTGAGTGGATAGCCAGTCAAATGGGCCATTCGACGACTAAGATGTTATTTAATACTTATAGTCGCTATGTACCAAATATGACACGCCAGGATGGTAGCGCATTTGAGGCACTCGTAAGTCGAAGCCAGATTACTCAAGCATCTACTGACAAGGGGACGTCAAAATGAAAATTATTGATTACGACAAGCTATTTTCCGAGTTTAAACCTAATGGCTATGTCAGTGAGGATGCAAATACTATCGCCAATATGCTGATTTATGATCTATGTATTCAACCTGGCTCTAATCTAGCACGCTTTTTAGGAGTTAAGCCTTGCTTTGATAATCATATGGCGATGCGTATATGGGTACAGAAGCGCTTGGATGTGAGTCTTGGATATGTGGTTGAGGATATGTGTAGTCAACTACAGAGCGAGCTTTACGAGCTACTACCACCATCTGGATATGGCTACTAACGAGGAGAATATCATGAGTGTAAATTTTGTGTTCGACTCAAGCCTAGATGATGAAGCAAAGCGTTTGTGCCATCAGTATTGGTCGTATGTATCACCCAATGATTATATCGCTCATCTAAAGATACTTTGCTACGATTACAATATAAGGTCTGAGGAGTTGTTTGCTACGCTTGCAAAATGCCAGGTTTATTTAGATGACATACATTGCGAGTATTGCGGTCGTCCCTATCAACTAGATGTGCCAGCAGACATCCCCCGTGCAAGACAACATAAGTCTTGGTTCTGTGATGGATGTATCAGTTTTTCTGGGGGACAGCTTACGGTTAGTAGATAGATATTTAAGAGTATTTGATAACCAGATGGCCTAGGCTGTCTGGTTTTTTTATGTTGATTATTTTCTTCTATTTAAAAAGCGTAGTGCTTAATCAGTCTATTTTCGAGAATTATAAGCCACCTATGTGGTTATGTGGTGAGGAAAAATCTAACAAACCATCTAAGCCGTTTGTAACTTTTCTGAGTCACCTATGCGGTGATGAAGCGTCAATCTCTGCTGAGATGTTGCCCGTGCGTTTTCTAAGTCACCTATGCGGTGATGAAGAAAAGCCCACGTTATTGCTAGCGTGGGCGTATTTTCTAAGTCACCTATGCGGTGATGAAGCCCAACAAGGCGGTATTACGTTTGAAAAGTTTTTTCTATGTCACCTATGCGGTGATGAAGCCGATTCTGCAAGCCTTGGAGGGTGAAGTAATTTTCTAAGTCACCTATGCGGTGATGAAGCTTGTAAGCCTGTGACTGTGTGCGTATTGGTTTTTCTAAGTCACCTATGCGGTGATGAAGTTGGGACAAGAGCCGCAAACGATTATCATCGAATTTCTAAGTCACCTATGCGGTGATGAAGACGATGGCACATGGGTAAAAGTACCGCGTACATTTCTAAGTCACCTATGCGGTGATGAAGTCTGCTCACCGACCTTTTTCATCACTCTTGATTTTCTAAGTCACCTATGCGGTGATGAAGTGCAACTGGATGTTTATCACAACAACTATGACTTTCTAAGTCACCTATGCGGTGATGAAGTATCCCTTTAAAAGTAGTTGGTTTATCAAGTGTTTCTAAGTCACCTATGCGGTGATGAAGAAGAAATACCAAGTAAGCGGCGGGCTATTGGTTTTCTAAGTCACCTATGCGGTGATGAAGACAACCTCAGGGGGTTGATAGCGGTTATTACTTTTCTAAGTCACCTATGCGGTGATGAAGAAGGGTGTAGTACCCCTGCTCAACTTTGAGCATTTCTAAGTCACCTATGCGGTGATGAAGTTAATACCGTTTCGGCAGTCGCTGGCGTGATATTTCTAAGTCACCTATGCGGTGATGAAGATATTGCGGAATTAGACTAACCATACATAAGGTTTCTAAGTCACCTATGCGGTGATGAAGTCTAACATCTCTGCAATCTTAGCCACGCCAGCTTTCTAAGTCACCTATGCGGTGATGAAGGCAAATGTTGTTTAGTCGCATGACGCGCAAATTTTCTAAGTCACCTATGCGGTGATGAAGAGCGCAAGTTTACGCTATGTACGACGCATTAATTTCTAAGTCACCTATGCGGTGATGAAGGAATACCAAATGATTGCTGATGGTCAACCCATTTTTCTAAGTCACCTATGCGGTGATGAAGTATTGTCTGACATTTTTGGTATTCCTTAAGATTTTCTAAGTCACCTATGCGGTGATGAAGTAAGCGCACAGCGGTTGAAGCTTTAGTAAACTTTTCTAAGTCACCTATGCGGTGATGAAGTTTGTTTATTGCCATTGATGATTTCTTTAATGTTTCTAAGTCACCTATGCGGTGATGAAGAAACATACGCCCTCACAATGGGCGCTTTTTTTTTCTAAGTCACCTATGCGGTGATGAAGTCGGTGTAAAATTTTTCAGTGTCGGTGTAATATTTCTAAGTCACCTATGCGGTGATGAAGGATTTATTCCTTACTATAGATTTGCTCTTATTTTTCTAAGTCACCTATGCGGTGATGAAGGAAGTAGTGGATTTCTTTGAAAAGCACAAAGATTTCTAAGTCACCTATGCGGTGATGAAGACGCATTTTACGCAAGCGATTATTAACATCAGTTTCTAAGTCACCTATGCGGTGATGAAGGATATCAGGCGTCAGTCATTGTCGCCCAGTATTTTCTAAGTCACCTATGCGGTGATGAAGGTGGACTTAAGGCTTTTCTTGCCTGACTGACGTTTCTAAGTCACCTATGCGGTGATGAAGATTTTAAACGTGGGCGGCTTTCTCGCAATAAATTTCTAAGTCACCTATGCGGTGATGAAGGATATCAGGCGTCAGTCGTTGTCGCCCAGTATTTTCTAAGTCACCTATGCGGTGATGAAGTGGCAGCGATGCAAGGATTGCTTAGCGGTGGTTTTCTAAGTCACCTATGCGGTGATGAAGGCCTTTAATTCGCCCAGTACCCATCAAGTCATTTTCTAAGTCACCTATGCGGTGATGAAGCGGTATTGAGGGTATTGACGGTACAGAGGCCTTTTCTAAGTCACCTATGCGGTGATGAAGGACTTTCGCCTGTAAAGATAACCCTTCATTTTTTTCTAAGTCACCTATGCGGTGATGAAGTTGCTAGGTGCTTAATGGCGGTCTTTTTAAAGTTTCTAAGTCACCTATGCGGTGATGAAGGTCAACCAAGCCATTTACCTGACACATCCAGTTTTCTAAGTCACCTATGCGGTGATGAAGAATGACCTTCCCTGTTCCCAATGACTCATCTTTTTTCTAAGTCACCTATGCGGTGATGAAGAAAATGAAGTTTGTATCAGCCAATATCTGTTTTTTCTAAGTCACCTATGCGGTGATGAAGCATTGTCTTTTATGATTATATTCATTAACAAATTTCTAAGTCACCTATGCGGTGATGAAGGGCACCTTTCCTTGAAGTCAATAACTCATCTCTTTCTAAGTCACCTATGCGGTGATGAAGATAATCTCCGCGCTTTCCAGCTTACGGCTATCTTTCTAAGTCACCTATGCGGTGATGAAGCGAATACTGCTGGATGCGTGGCTAAAGAGCTGTTTCTAAGTCACCTATGCGGTGATGAAGTTTACCGTGTGAGATTGCAGGTTCAATAGACTTTTCTAAGTCACCTATGCGGTGATGAAGTGACTGATGACGGTACTATTGACAGACGTTTTTTTCTAAGTCACCTATGCGGTGATGAAGAGGAATTATACCTCGAAAAATTCAGTTACGACAAGGCGTGAAGGGCAAAATACCCTATTTTACCCTCCATTTTTTACCCTTTCGTAAATTGTTGATTTTATTACAATTTTTTAAATAGCTCAAAAAAAGGGTTTTTATACCTTTTTTTTGGGTCGTGCGTAACGACCTTTTTACCAATGCGGTACGGTGACATGATCAGACATGCCATTCATACCATAAGTATTGAAGCTACCAGCCTTTGATGCATCACAAGGCAACTGTAGCACTCTTACACGATAATTGCTGTGATTGGTCTGGCTGCGCATCTGAATATAAGGCACAGACTTTTCAGATGTGCGCTTATCCACGGTTACTATGGCATCTTCATAACTGATGCCAAGCTTATCTGACAAGGTTTGCGCTTGCACCTCTACAGGCTTAAAGCGGTAGCGATGTACGCTGACATAGCTCTTTACTTTATCCATCGGTACTTCTTTGATGCGTTTGACATGCACATAGTCGGTTAATCTGTCTAACCATTTATCGAGATTGAGTGTCTCTAAGTCTTTTTGGCTAGGGGCAAAGATGCGCAGCTTTAGCCCCAGCTTAGATGATTTACCCTTTTCATCATAATGATAATCAGGGAAGCTGACACCGATGGAGGAGGTGTCGTGTTTGTTTTTCATCTCCGCCAGTGCAATGTGTATCTGATTAAATATCTTACTCCAAATAAAGTAGGGCGCAATCTCAGGATCGGGGATGATGGTAAGCTCTTGGTAGTATTTCATCTATTCGTCCTTGCCACCAAACACACCACCACGGATTAAGTTAGCAACTACAAAATGTTGCTCTTCCACAGATAAGTCTTCTTGGTTAATCCATTTAACCATCAATGAATACAAATCAGTTTTGCTAGGACGGTATGCGTCTCCTTGTGTTGGGACTGATCCATAAGGTTCAATAGCAATAGCGGGTTTAACGAGCAACTCCTCTTTAGCCACATACCATGTGTCTATTGTACGAATGGCATTGCCAATTTTCTCAGAATGTAGCCCTGCACAGCGCCCTTGCAAGGTCTCTATTTCATATAAAAACTTGGATTTATTATCCTTGTCTTTGTCACGCATTTCCTGTGAAGGGAATACTCTTTGTCCTAGACCAACTTTTGCAAAGGCTTCAACTTTTAATAATAAATACTCTCCCGTCTCAAAGCTATGAGCAATCAATTTAGCAAGATCGTCAATCTTAGTATTTTGCACCTCAAAATCATGTAATGATATTTTTTGAGCGTCTTCAAAAAGCCATGACTGGGTAGAGTTTTCTGTATTGGTCACTCTTACTACAACGCCCTCTGCACCGATACGATTACGCCATAAAAAACGGGCATTGGCTAAGTTTTGTGCATAACGCTTTGCTAAAGGCTCAAGCCCTATGTCTTGTTTATAATTTGAATAAGTTTGCTTTAATTTGGTGAGAAACTCAGGTTTATTATTCGCTGTGGCTTGGTCGATATTACCTAAAAACTTAACGGTAAATGTCACTTTAAGTGTATCTAATTCATGAGGTAAGCTGGCATCATCACCCCAAACAATATTGGGTTGAATCATTTCATCTTCTGACACGCCATATTGACTTTTGGTAGCACGATTACGCTTATCGTGCAGCTTAATGTTTTGCCATGCTTGTGGTTCATCTTGATTCTCCCACAATCCCGCTTGCATTAAGCCATCAGACGGCTCAATCTTACGGCTAAATGCCAATACACTAGGTACAGAGGCTTGATTTTTAGCTTTAGCTTTCTTAGCCATGGATAGTACTCCTCGGTTTATTAATTTAAAAGTTTTAGATAAGGTTAGTCATTGAAAACATCGTCAAAATAATCATCAATTAATGATTGCTTGCTTTCTTTAATGTGGAATGTTTGTTCACAAAGATACCATTCATCACTAACTTGGTATCGCCAAAAAATACTGTCTAAATCTTCAAGGCGATGTACACTTCGCCATTCACCCAGTCCATGAACCGCCTCGACAAAGCGAAATGGATAGCGTGTGTCACGCAGGTTGTCAACTTCACTAGGGTCATATAAAGGGCTAATGCCTTTAAAGCCTTTCATCAAGGGCACAATCCAACCTTTTTTATTGGGCGGAATATAGCGCGCCCACGTTACCTCTTTTGCGGTTTTATTAGGTGTCTCCTTATTGAGTGTCGCTCCATCTTGTACCACATCGTCTTGTACCGCTTGCTCTTTATAGGCAAAAAAGTCTGTCCATATATCTAATAATAATTTGTTAGGTTGTTCTTGCTGACACTCGTTAAAATGTGCTTCTAATAAATGAGTGGCATCCAATAATACAAAGCTCGGTAAGATAGCTCGTTTTAACGCTGTCATGTCATTACCTAACATACGAATGGATCTAATATGATAAATACTACCCCCCGCAAGACGAGCTGAATAAATATAAGATTTAAGCGCATTAATATAGGCGTTGATATCTTCACTATTGGTGGCTAAATTACCATCACAGCGCAATAATAAAGAGACAACCATATCCATCTTGCCCTCTTCAATAATGGGCGCAGGTTTTTTGGCATCGCCACCTTTACCCTTTAGGGTAGATGGTGGATTACGGCTTTGGATAAAACGTGTGTAATATTGTTCATAGCTATTAACCTTATAATCATGGCAAAAAATTGCACAGCCATTAAAGCCAATACCAAATTGCGCCTTGAACTGTCGAGATAAAAAGTGCTCAAAACCTAAAAAAGCCGTTACCGCAGGAAATCCATAGGTCAAGCCTGCAATACAATTGGCATTTTCAACCTTTATTCTTTCTAATAAAATATAGCTTGACATGGTTTACTCCGCTTTTAAGACTTGATATAGATTTTGAAGTATTGGGATCACAATTTTAATCCATAAATTTTCTAATTTAGTAGTGCGAGCAGTGTCTTTGATACCATCGCTAATTAAACTTGCTATCTTAGCGGACATCTCATTTAAATAGGCTTTAATTTCAGGTTGTGAAAACTGACTATTCGCTAAGACTTCTTTATCCATGAATAATCGTAGGTATATCGGCATATTTTTTGATGTTGTCCATCCGCTTGGTTGGGTTTGGCGAATCAATAGCATGGCATCGCAAATCTGTGACGCAATATCTTCAACCGAGTATTTGAGAGCTTGCTTGTGGTCATAGTTAATAAACAACTCTTTTTTGTTCAAAATATATAACAGCGAGCTTATATGTGCGAAGGCTTGCTTTGGATGAGTTTGATTCAATAACTGTTTTAATGTGGTAGGTGGGTTTGGGTTGACTTTCCATTGTGGCGGTAGAGCTGGGAATAAATACAGTAATCCACGACGCTGACCATTAAGTGAGGACACATTTTGATGCATACTTTTGGTAATACCTAATGTTGCGATGTTAGAATAATGAACATAAGTACCCTCATGCCATTGCTTTGTTTTTCTTGCTTTTCTTATTAGATTGTCTTTATCATTTGCGTCTTTAATAGATAAATAAATTTTATGTGCAAGCGAACTAGAATACATAGGAGAAACAAGGTGGTAATCATCATTATCCAATGGCATATAGACTTGTTTAGCTAGAGTGTGACTACGTATTTGTTTGGGTTGATATGCTTTCTGGATTTCTTCTGACCAATAAAGGCGTTGGGCTTTATTATCACTAATTTTACTGAAGTAGGCTTCATCTTCAGCAAGGTACTCACCAAGCTGTTTGTCTGAGTTAGCAACGGAGTAACTTAAAAACTGAGTGATTGGTGAATACCTTGCATCAGAATAGCCACTATCCAAATACTCTGTACCTACAGTTCTAGTAGTTACAAGATAAGGGTAATCTTTAGATTGGCTATTATCAAGCAAGCTTATGGCTTGATTGCTAGAATGAGTTAATTTGGCGACATGGCTGACATTCAAAAATAACTCTTCAATATTATCAACAACTTTATTTATCCAGTTAAAAGTCTCATAGTCATCACGTATCTTTTGAGCATCTTCTTCCGTAAAGTCTGCTTTAAGTTTTTTTTGCTTTTGCTCAATCGTAGTCTGTATTTTGTTGTCTAAAAAATCATCAATCGCCTGTTGCACATTTGAAATTGTCACCTTTGCCTCCTGTTAAATTTTGATAATATTTAAACTGATTCTATTTAAGTCTGTTAAGAAAACACTCCAAAAAATGGATGATAATAAAATTGCTTGTTTGATGCTTTATAATAAGGCACTTTTACCTCACCATAGGTGTACGGTATTTTCTCAAGTGGTAAGTCAAGCAGTTGTGCTATCGCTTCATAGCGACCCATCTCATCATTATTAAACCAATTGTCATTATTATGACCAAATACAGGGTCAATACAGGCGGTTATAAAATTGGTTTTAATTAGCTTATGATAGTCTTTATCTGCTCGATGATACCAAGTTAGCCGACCATTAGTGTCTGGTACATACACAAATGTCATCTCAGGTGAGGATAGCCGAAATGGTTGTTGCCGTTGTAATTCACCCGTCCAAGATATATGATTCTCCCACCAAAGCTTCGCATTATTCTCTTCATGATTAAGCCCCATAATTTTGAACCAGTGCGTACTTTGTTCCAAACTAACTAAATTTTTATAAGGTGGTGGTTTTGGTTTCACAACATCAATACTGGGTATGGCATTAATATGTTGATATTGATCTAAAGTCAGTAAATGAGTGATAGACTTATCATCAACTAAGTTGTATTTTCTACTCTCAAAACCGGGTCTTGCAAATGCTATAGACTTGCCATCTAACGCTTTGAAATTTTTATCTAAAATAAATAAGTTTGGATAATCAACTGCTTGTTTACGATGACGTTGAATGCGACCCGCCAACTGAATCAGTGAGCGCATGGAACTTGGTTCGGCAATCGCCCAGTCATAATCATGATCTCGTCCTACCTCGCAGACAGACGTTGCTAATACCACAAAGATATGATTTTTAACCTTTGGGTTTCTATTGATTATATTTACAATATCATCTGCTTTCCAAATGGCATCGGCTTGTTTGCGGTTAAGTAGATTATCGAGTTTAGTTTCGATAAATGAGCGCATGGCTAAAGTAAATTGGCTGTGATACACGCAATAATGAATACAAGTGTCATCAGGGTTGTCTATGGCAATTAAAGCATCTGTTATTTCAATCAATGGGTTAATATTAGCAAAACGTACCACACCAATTGAGATGTTATGTTGTCCGTCAGATTGATAGTGATGCTTATGTGCTTCAAATAGTCCTAGATGAATAGTATTGGTTAAACGTTCTATGGTCGTTTCACCGCCTACAATGGATAATATCTTAGCTTTACGGGATATAATATTTTCTTTGTCTACTAACTTTTTAGCTCTTTTATTGACAAACTGCTTATGCGCTTTTAATTGTTCATTTATATTCTGCGTCTCAACATAATGAACATCAAACTCATCAAACCAAGCGCAAGTTACAGGTTTTTGGACACTATTACCCATCATACTGCGATTATACATAGCTCGTCCTTGTAGATAAGCATCAAACAGACCATTTGCCATTGCTGGTGGTATGGTTGCACTTGATAGCAATACCTTTGACCCTAACATTCCTGCCCAATTGACCAATCGACATAAGGCAGGCAGATCAGCTAAGCCAAATTCATCAGGTTCATCAAGCACAAGGTCGCTACTTAACAATCGTAATATTGGGGCAATTTGCTTACCGCCCCGCAAGCCTTCTGTGGCAGGGATGATATAATCAATGGTGCTGACTAAAATAGGCGCATATAGCAATTTTTGATACTTTGGGTCGCCATCAAACCATTGTTTTAACAAAGTATTGTCCTTAATTTCTTCGTCATAATCTACTTCGAAATCATTGTTTAACTCTAAACTCTCACTGCCACGCATCGCCAAAGCTGACTTTTCCAACTCTTCTAACAACTGCCTTTGCTCTTGCAACAACTGGTTGTCTTTGGTTTCATCAATATCACTTTTATTAAGCAACTTTAAGATTGCTGACGAGCCAATTAGGGTAGCAATGTCCTCTTTGTCGAGTCGTAAATCTTTACTTAACGCCTTGCCTGTTTGGGTTGTCAAAGTTCGTAGGCCTAGCGCTATACTTAAACGAAACCCTTTGTTTCCATCTGCCAAGGCATACATAATGCGAGCGTTCGCAAAGGTCTTGCCTTTGCCTGTGGATGCCATGTTGATACCAAAAAAACCACCCTCATTACTAGATTTATTGATTCTCTGACACAATGAAACAGATTTATCTTGCCAACGGCTTAATTTTACGTCGGCATTATCAAAACCACGCTCTAGTATACGATTGTACTCAATGGTGGGTAATTCAGATATTAAATGTGGCAGTTTATGGCTAAAGTTATAGGCTTGATGACCTACCATAAGATTGTGTTCATCAAGCCTTTGCTTCAATTGGCGTTCAGCATCAGTATTGGCATAAGCCAAATAACACTTATCTTGGAAATAAGTATTAGCCTCTTGGCTTGAGTAGTTATGATCAGCCACCATAAGCATCGTACGAGCCAAATGTGCGGTCATAGTGTCTTGTTGCCAATTAAAATTCTTGATTATCATCATCGACTGCTTGGCATGGTTTGCAAGTTTAATGGTTTTTTTTTGCCATGCCTTACTTTGCAGAGGTAAACCAAGCGAGAATTGCCAGTTGACCGCTTTTTCTTTCTCTGTCCAATAATGTTTGATGATATTTGGTGAGTTCCATTTAACGTCACAATCTTTAAGCCAGTTTTTCGCTAACTCATCATGAGGTGTCAAAGGTGGTGGATTTTCTTGAAAGTATGGATAGACTAATAAGCGATGATGCGAAACTATCAGCCATGCAACCAGTTTGGTAAAATCATCATAGTTTGCAAAACAATTTAGCTCATCACCAGTTCTATTATTAAAATTATTCTGAAAAGTCGGATTTTGAACACATTCGATAGTATCAAGCTCATTTATTTGATTGGGTGTGAGTAATAGCTCTAGCCATTGCTCACAAGTTTTATGTTGTACGATTGCCTCAAATAATTTTAAAGATACCCATTCATGGCGATAAGGTTCATAGTTCTTTTGATCCTTGGGTTTATTAGGATTGAGCTTATTTTGGAACAAATCGTTGGCTTTGCCAAAGTCATGAAACAGCCCTGCTATCCCAGACGCTAAAGCAACCAGTTCTAAATTTTTCCAAAGGTTTTTATCTTGATACATGCTAACATCGTGCGCTGTCCAATTAACCGGAACCACCCCAATCTCATTAAACTTACGCTTATTGCCCACGATCCAGACCAGTTCCGTCAGCTGGCGGGTTTTATTACGATGACAGCTTACCGCCGTTGATTTGGTGGCAGATTTGCGCAGTAGTTGCTTAACGGTTTGTAATCCATCCTCAGTAATAGCCGTCTGCCAAACATTGTCACCGATACGATTGGCAAAAGAGTCCAAGATACGTCGTGTGCGCTTAAGTGATTTTTTCTCGCATTGGGAAACAAAGGTAACTATCATTTTCTACACCTTCCACTTAGTCATCGCCAACTGTTTAACCACCTCAAACTGATAATCCAGCGCTTTGTGCTTGGTAAACATATTAATACACTCTTGACGGAACTCTTGCTCACTCATGTTTTCACTAGCACAAATAAAGGCCAGGGGCAGCACCAAGGCATCTTTGATAATATCAGCGATATCAAACACCAAGGCACCGCGTCGCGTCTTACCATGCATAACAGCAAACCCATGTGGAATGCCGAGTGTCCATGCTGTAGTGGCACCGAGTCCATAAGCCAGATAGTTGCCATGATTTAGAAAGCCGTTGGCCTTGTCGATGCCTTCGTGCTCACGGGTAAAGCCGTCATAACCCGTATTTTTGGCGGCTAGCTTATACAGTTGCTTGGTCAGGCGAGCTTCTAGTTGTAATAAATGCATGACCTCGGTCTGCTTATCGATTTGATGGATATTATTATTAAGCAATGTTTCTACCGCATCATTACTACTATCAAAGCCCCAACGCTTAAAGTCACTTTCTTTATTCCACACTGCTTGCAGGTAAGCAATGCGGGCTATTTGCAACTGTTTGGCAGCGGCAAGACGTTTATCATCGTCCCACCACCAGCTCATCCAGCCTTGAATGTATTCTGTCGGACGATACTCGCTTTGCGGTGTCATCCATTCGATGAATATCTCACGCTCGCTACCCATAAATAAGGGCATGCCACCGCCGCCACAAAAGCCCACCAACACTCCCGCTTGGGACAGCAGACGCATCGCTGCTTGGGTAATAGATGTGCCAGTACCAAGCAATAATGAGGTAGTGTTAGCAATCGGAATGTTATAGTAGAGGTTCGCTTTTTCATCCTCGGTAAGATACAACACACGCCCGTCTTTTTGCATGACCCGACAATGCGATAGATAGTAGATATTGGCACGTTTAGAGTGCAAAATGGTCTTAAGGTCTGAAGAGACAAAGCTATTATCAGTATAAGGGTTGCTAGGTTTGCTCATTATATTTCCATTTCATGGCAAAAAGCCATATCAGATGTATGGGTTTAATATAGTTAAGATAATACTATTAAACAATAGTCAGTCAGAGATAACACGACATTTAGTGTCGTTTATATCATGAGTGTTTATTAAGATTGGATTTTAGAAGAGAGATAATACAAGTTTAAAAGACTGTAAGTTAACTGGGTTTATGAAATAGGGAAATGATTTATGAAAAGTATCATGCTGGCACGCCTTAGTAAGGGGTCACTCCATGAGCAGCGTAATAGCCCTACGTTATTCATGCCATCAAGGATTCGTAGATATACGGGTTTTCTGTGCGTTTTTTTACCGCATTTCGCTTTCATTACGGGCGCGTAGGTGGAAAAACCACTAATAAAACTCACCTGTGCCCGTTTAGGTTTCGCACCCATTGCGGGTGCGTGGATTGAAATATCTAAAAACGAGTCATTAGTTTTTATTTTTACTTTCTCACGACACCAATTGACGCTTATCTCTCAGAGCAGCTTTTTTAATATCCTTTAAGGTTGTAAGGTATTTAACAAGGGTAGAGGTCAAATTTTAGAGGAATATAAAATGGATAATGTCACTATTGCTAAGTTACAAAAGACTTCAGTCGTGATTTTTAATGACATCGTCAAATTATAGTCAATCCCACCTAAAAGTGTTATAAAGTAATTAACAAACCCAACTGTTATTATAAAGACCATGACTTACTCATTAGATTTTCGCAAACAAGT
>NZ_DHYG01000051.1 GCF_002414005.1 Psychrobacter sp. UBA5136 | reverse complement strand
ATACTTTTTAGAACACCACCATATTTTTTATTTTGAATAACTTCATTAGATTTCTATTTTGTAATCATAAGTAGTATGTCACCAATAACCTTCTACTCCTATAAGGAACCCTATCTTGAATATTATTTATATTTAAGATAAAGAAGAACGGTAAAACATAAAAAAACGACCCTTTGAGGATCGTTTTTTTTGTATAGGACTTATAACTTATATTAACATTGGTAATCTTAGTTAAAATCTTGCTTAGCTTGATAAGATAGTTTCACACCAAGCGCAAAACCATCATTGTCTTCAAAATTACTAACGACAGCTTTAGTAGGAATTTGTCCTTTAGCATCACCGAACCATAAGTATTTACCGCCGGCAGAAATAGCCCAGTTTTTAGTGAGGTTATATTTTGCACCTAGACCAGCACTATAATAGCCTTCGATAGGACCTAAAGAAGTGACTGGATTGCCAGCGCCACTATCCCAACCAATATTACTAGTTACTGCTAATGCTGGGGTTAAGCGTTTAGCCAAGCCAAGCTCTACTAACCACTGGTCTTTATCATAGCTAACCAGTGATAAGTTACTAGCTTGATTATATAATGGTGGCACAATTTCAAAATCACTCCACGGTACCCAGCGTACTTTAGCTGTCGCTAGAGTCGTCGGATTAATACCAGTTTGAAAATCAAAATTTACTGATTTAGGTGTAGTAATATCAATTTCACCAACTCTATTTGGATTCTTTTGTTGAAGAGCCAGTGCTGGGAAGCTTTCTGAAATGGGTAAGGTATGGTCGATTTCTGAACGATAGGTCAAGGCTGCTTGTAAGGCTATTTCAGGCTTGCTATAGGCAACACCTGCTAGCCAACCATAATCTTGAGCAGCGCTTATATGGGTTGTATAACCATCTGCTTGACCATAAGCTTTACCACGCAATTTTACATCAGCTTGTACACGTTGGGCTACTGGACCACCATATATTTGAAACTCTTTATTTTCACCAAATTTTGCACCAAGAATACCAGTTAAATTTTCGGTACGTACTTCAACATTGGTCGCTTCCCCGTTTGGCTGTATAAATCCCCCAAAACTAGGATTTGGCTCATGCGATACAAAGTCATTCTTACTGCTATAGTCAGCAGCTGCACCAAAAGGCTCATCATATAAGACACCAACGCTAAATGTGTCATTAATATCAGCTTTTACGCCATAGCGGAAAAAATCATAAGATTCTGCAATATCATCAATCTTATTTTGTTGAGTTGAGGTGTCTTCCCCACTAACGTCAGCATCTAGATAAGTATAAACTGCTTCAGCATACACACCATCTTGCAAAAATGCAGTGATATCTTGACCTGAACGATCAAGACCTGCCGCACTAGCGATACTAGCTGCAGAAAGAGCAGCTAAAGCTACCGTAAGAGTCTTTAAATTAAAGTTTGCGCCCATTGTGTATCTCCAAACATCCACATTGTTTCACCGCTACACCGAACTTTGTTAGGTAGACGGCATCTAAGGTGAAGGATACTAATGTGTTTTTTACATGAAAACAACCGAAAAATACATTATTTCTCTAATATGACTCAATAGTCAGTAAATGTATGCTTATGCAAAAATGCGCATATAGATTTATAAAAAATATTACCTGCGGTTTTCAACGATTTAATGGTTGGTTGCTTAATTAATAATGTGGCGGTCTATCTGCCATAATATCAAATGGCGCCACACCGCCCTCCCCGTCTTGGCTTTGCACTTGTTTATAGATAAACTGCAACTGGCGCTGCAGGGTTTGAATGTCTTTGTCTTGCCGCGTAATGACCTCATCAAGCCGTTCTACGGTAACTTCAAGATGAGATAAGTTCATCTGTAGCTCAATCACTTGAGCCTGTAAGTCGGCTTTATCGTCGAAAGGTTTTGCTTGAGTATTGGCTGAATTATTAGCTGTCGAATTTAGTTTATTCATATATTTCCCAGTACTAGATGCTATGGTGAAAGTTTTTATTAGATAGCAGGTATAAGCGTTTAAAAACACGCTTATAAAATAGTGCTTATAAGTACACTTACGCATACTATAGTTAGGCGAGCGCATGTTATACTGCTAGGAATTTTGCAACAACCCCTACCTCACTATTATATAAGCTTAAGATATTCTATGGCATTGATACATTTAAAAAATATTCACCTAGCTTTTGGCGTGGCTCCTATTCTTGATGGTATTGATTTTTCAATCAATGCCGGTGAGCGCGTTTGTCTCATTGGACGCAACGGCGAAGGTAAATCCACCCTATTTAAACTGATTAATGGCTCATTGCAGCCTGACAGCGGCGAGATTATCACCAATAGCAGCATGCGTGTCGCCATGCTTGAGCAAGACGTACCTGAGTCAAGCGGACGTATTTTGGACATCGTGATGGGCGGTAGTCGACGCACCGCTGACTTGCTCATCAATTATAATAAACAAGTCGATATGTGCGCCAATGGCGATATGGATGCTTGTGAGCGTATGGCAACCTTGCAGCATGACATTGATGCGGTACATGGCTGGGATTTAGAACGTGATGCCACGCGTCTGATTACAACGATGGGACTCGATCCAGAAGATGATTTGTCCTCTCTCTCTGGTGGCCGTAAGCGCCGTGTGCTGCTTGCCAGAGCTTTGGTGACCAAACCTGATGTGTTACTACTCGATGAGCCAACCAACCATTTAGACGTTGAAAGTATCGAATGGTTAGAGCGTTTCTTACTCGACTGGCAAGGTTTAACCTTACTATTCGTGACGCACGATAGAGCATTTGTCAATAAACTTGCAACTCGCATCGTTGAGCTTGACCGCGGCAAGCTTACCAGCTACGACGTCACCCAAGGCGCTAAAGGTTACGCGCGTTATCAAGAGTTAAAAGAGCAGCAGCTGCTCGCTGAAGAAAAAAACAATGCTAACTTTGATAAAAAATTGGCACAAGAAGAAGTTTGGATTCGCCAAGGTATCAAAGCGCGCCGTACCCGTAACGAAGGCCGTGTGCGTGAGCTAAAAGCCCTGCGTGAAGAGCGCAAAGGCCGCCGCGAGCAAGTCGGTAACGTCAATATCACCATGGGTGAAGGCGAGAAAAGCGGCAAGCTGGTTTGTAAAGTTAAGAACCTGCATCTGGAATATGATGGCAACGTCTTAGTCGACAACTTTAGCACCACAATTATGCGCGGTGATAAAATTGGTATCGTCGGTCCTAACGGCGCGGGTAAAACCACGCTAATTAAAGCCCTACTCGATATGTCTGACGATGAAGTGACCAAAACAGGCACGGTTGAGCTTGGTACCAATTTACAAATTGCCTTTTTCGATCAGCTGCGTGATCAGTTAGATCTAGAGGCCAGTGTGGCGCAAAACGTCTCAGAAGGTTCTGACTTTGTCGAAGTCGGTGGTCGCAAGACGCATATTATGAGCTATTTGCAGGACTTTTTATTTGCACCAGAGCGTGCGCGTACGCCAGTTAAGGCCTTATCAGGTGGCGAGCGTAACCGCGTACTGCTTGCCAAGCAATTATTAAAACCTGCCAATATTTTGGTACTCGATGAGCCAACCAACGATTTGGATATGGCCACCCTTGAGCTCTTAGAAGAGTCCGTTGCCAGCTTTAATGGTACGATATTACTGATCAGTCATGACCGCTCATTTATGGATAATGTCGTCACCTCTACTTGGGTATTTGACCAAGACGAAAACGGCAATGGCATTGTCAAAGAATACGTCGGCGGCTACCAAGAATACTTGATACAAAAAAACCGTGAAGAAGAAGCGAAAGCTAAGAATACTAAATCGTCTAACGATAATGCTGCTAGTAGCAAAGCTAACAATAAAGCTACGGTCGCCGCAAAGTCTAATACCGCTGCCAAAAAGCTCAACTATAATGAACAGCGTGAACTCGATAACTTACCAAAAGAGATTGCCGCGCTAGAAGCTGAGCAAACACAGCTAGAAGAAAAGCTGGCTGATGGTTCATGGTTTACCGAGGATATGGAAGCTGCTACCGCTGCCAGTGAGCGTTTACTGGTTATCGAAGATGAGATAATGACTAAACTTGAGCGTTGGAATACGCTTGAGAGTTAATGTTGTATCACTATACAATCATCAAGACAACCATCGTATTTGACACGGTCGATGGTTATAGATAGCTTACGACTACTTACAAGGGCGTGATGTGCGGAAAGTTAGTGAACATTGTCATGATTTCAAGTATCATTCCCTATTGCTGAATACCCTTATTAATTATAAGGTCATCATTCATAACAGTCTTATTCATATAAAGGTGCATTTTAAAGCAGGTTAAACATTGATAATTAAGCAGTTTTAGGCTAATTATCTTGTTTAGCGCTTTAGTGCGTCCTGTTAAGACTGCTTTATTTTTAACACAATAATTTATTTTATGACCGAAATAGCTTAGAATAGCAACAATTAGCAAAATTAGGCACAGCCAACGTGGCTTGATAATTGTCATTTTTCTAAGCCACAAACCCAGTGTGGGATAATCCCATTTCATTCACCTGGAGGAAGTATTAATGAGCCATGCCGAAGGCGTTAACGTACAACGTCGTAGAGTTCTTATTGCCTCGACTGCCGTCATTGGTGCAGCTGGGGTAGCTGCTGTGGCGACACCTTTTGTCCGCTCTTGGACCCCAAGCGCTAAAGCTGAGGCTGCAGGCGCGGCAGTAAACCAAGATATTGGTTCTATCGAAGCAGGACAAATGATTGTCGTCAAATATCGTGGCAAACCTATCTATGTAGTCAAGCGCACTGAAGATATGCTAGCAGGATTAGATGACGTCAAGCCACTATTATCTGACCCTGCTTCAGAGGAATCACTACAACCAGAATATTGTAAAAATCCTGAGCGCTCTTTATCACCAGAGGTATTGGTGGTAGAAGGCGTCTGTACACATTTAGGCTGTGCACCAAACTACCGTCCTGATGTTGGTGCAGCTGATTTAGGCGGTAATGACTGGTACGGTGGATTTTTCTGCCCCTGTCATGGTTCTAAATATGATTTAGCGGGTCGCGTTTTTAAAGGTGTACCTGCGCCGCTTAACTTACCTATCCCAGAGTACAGCATGGATGGTACCATCTTGACGATTGGGGAGGCTTAATATGAGCAGCATGGGTAAAAAGTTAATGCATTGGGTGGACGCGCGTTTTCCTGCGACTGAAACCTATGAATATCACATGTCAAAGTACTATGCACCAAAGAACTTTAACTTTTGGTACTTCTTTGGCGTGTTATCAATGGTCGTACTGGTCAACCAATTGGTGACTGGTATTTGGCTAACGATGATGTATAACCCAAGTGCCGAAGGGGCATTTGCCTCGGTTGAATACATCATGCGTGATGTCAAAGGCGGTTGGCTCATCCGCTATATGCACTCTACCGGCGCGTCAGCGTTTTTCGTGGTGGTGTATTTGCATATGTTCCGCGCCTTGCTTTATGGTTCATACCAAAAACCACGTGAGCTTATTTGGCTTATCGGTATGGGTATTTACCTAGCATTGATGGCAGAGGGTTTCTTTGGTTACCTACTCCCTTGGGGCAACATGTCATTTTGGGGCGCACAGGTTATCTTAAACTTACCTGCGGCACTGCCTGTCATTGGCGATGGTCTTGCTGAATGGGTTCGTGGCGACTATATCATCTCAGGTATTACCCTAAACCGCTTCTTTGCCTTGCACGTCGTTGCGATTCCACTCGTCCTTGTTGGCCTAGTGTTTATGCATTTGGTTGCACTGCATCACGTCGGTTCAAACAACCCTGATGGGATTGACATTAAGAAGCTAAAAGATAAAAACGGTGTGCCATTAGACGGTATCGAATTCCATCCGTACTACACAGTACATGACATGGTCGGTATTGTGGTCTTCTTTATCTGTTTCTTTGCCGTGGTATTCTTCTTCCCAGAAGGCGGCGGCTTCTTCCTTGAGCCACCAAACTTTGAAGCAGCGAATTCGCTAAAAACACCTGCACATATCGCCCCAGTATGGTACTACACACCTTTTTATGCCATCTTACGTGCGGTTCCAAGTAAACTTGGCGGTGTGATTGCGATGGGCGGTGCAATTGCTTTCTTATTCTTGATCCCATGGTTAGATAGATCACCTGTACGCTCTATTCGCTATAAAGGTATTTTATCTAAAATCGCTCTGACTATTTTTGCGATTAGCTTTTTGGTACTAGGCTACTTAGGCGCCACACCAGCGACGCCAACAGCGACAATCTTGGCACGTATCTTTACCATTCTGTATTTCTTGTTTTTCTTATTGATGCCGTTCTACACAGCTATTGAGAAGTGTAAACAGCCACCAGAACGCGTTACCGGAGGTCACTAATGAGCACGCTAATTAAATCCCTAGCTGGTCTAGGCTTAGGCGCGGCATTGACTTTGACTGCGGGTAGCGCCATGGCAGAAGGTGGATGCGGAACGTTTACCAATGCCGATGGTGTGGTAGAACACCTAGCTTGTAGCACCGCCCCTATTGATTTTACCAATAAGGGCTCGCTACAAAACGGTGCGAAGATTTTTATGAACTACTGCGCTGGGTGTCACTCAGCAAAGTATGTTCGCCACTCGCGCATTGCAAAAGACTTAGAGATACCGCCAGAGCTGGTTGAAAAGTATCTGATGGTGACCACCGATCAAATCGGTGACCACATCAATGCTGAGATTGACCCTGACGTTCAAGCATCATGGTTTGGCGCGGCGCCGCCAGACTTGTCGCTTGAAACAAGACTGCGCGGTGATGACTGGGTATACACTTACTTGTTATCATTCTATGAAGACCCAAGCCGTCCTTGGGGCTCTAATAACTTAGTGCTTGCAAACGCTGCGATGCCGCACGTTTTGCATAATATGCAAGAAGAGCTAAGTGCCGATGAATTTAAATCTGAAGTGGGCGATTTGGTTAACTATATGGCATGGATGGCTGAGCCTGTCCGTCATGACCGTAAAGTGATTGGCTTCTTTGTGATTTTATTCTTATTAGTATTATTGATTCCAGTTTATTTGCTAAATAAAGAGTACTGGAAAGACGTAAAATAAGCGCAAGCCAGAACTTTAAAATTGTCTGAGCAAAAAGTATCGTGATAATAAAAGGCACTACTTCGGTAGTGCTTTTTTATGTTTTAATCAACAGTCAGACGTTTAAGTAGCGATTAACTGTTAAATAGACAGCTCATACGTTATATTTACTTACGCTACCTTGATAAACAGAGTAACTTTGTTTACGATGACAGGCTTTACCATTAACATTAGGCTACCATGATTGATGCGAATGACATTCCAAGTAGTCAGCTGATTTTGTACGCTGATGATGGCTACGACAGTCATGTGGTACGCCTGCTACTTGAAGAAAAAAAGCTTGCTTATTACTTGTCGCTTTTGCATTCTGAGCGTCCTGAAGATTTAACTGAGCTAAACCCCTATCATACCCTCCCTGTACTGCAACAGCGTGAGATTGCGCTCTATGAGATTAACGTTATCTTTGAATATCTAGAGGAGCGTTATCATGCCAATAAACTACTGCCAGATACGCCGCAAGAACGCGCCCAGTTTCGTCAGTTAGCATGGCGTATTCAGCATGATTGGTTGGTGCTCGGCAAGCGTTTATTGATGCATCCCGACAGTTTTAACAAAACGCAAGCCGCTTTAGCAAAAAAACAGCTAAGCGATTCACTGATTACCTTATCACCCCTATTTTCCCACAAGCCGTACTTTATGGCCGATGAATTTGGCTGGTGCGATGTACTATTAGCGCCTCTGTTATGGCGGTTAGAAGAGATGGGCATTGAGCTGCCACGTGCTATTAGTCGTCCTTTATTGGACTATCAAAAGCGGGTCTTTGAGCGTGACAGCTTTCAAAAAAGTGTGCGTTAATTAGACAACCGCCAAGCGCTCCCTTAAAATAGACGCTACTATAGAGTGGCTATATAGTGAATGATTTTTATAAACATCATGCTGCCGCAAACAACTCACTAAGCACTATTAATAACCATCAATAAGGAAACCAAGAGATGAGCGAAGAATTCACGTCTATTACCCCAACACGTCCCTATATGGTGCGTGCGCTATATCAATGGATAGAGGATAACGCGCTCACGCCGTACCTGATGGTAGACGCCACCGCTGACAACGTGCAAATTCCTAGAGAACACGTACAAGACGGCCGTATCGTGCTCAATATCGCCAGCCGTGCCACGGGTAATATGAGCATGGGCAATGACTATATCCATTTTAGTGCGCGCTTTGGCGGGGTATCTCAAGAGATATGGGTGCCACTACAGGCCGTGATGGGAATCTATGCCAAAGAAAACTCGCAAGGGATGTTTTTTGACCCCAATGAATACGATGATTATGTCCCTGAAGAAGATGCAACCGCTGTCTCTAAGAAAAGCACTGCCGCCCCTAAACCCAAACGCGATAATAAAGCTGGGTTAAAAGTCTTAAAATAATATTTGTATAAAGTATATTCTAAATAAAAAAAGCGGGTCGTACTTACTACGACCCGCTTTTTTTATTTTTAATCTACAAGGCTTCCGCTTTAAACCGTTAAGTTTTAGGCACTTAAGCTCTTAACCTTATGTTCTTGGCAGTGTCACACCGCGTTGACCTTGGTATTTACCGCCGCGATCTTTATAACTGGTTTCGCAGACATCATCGGCATCACTTTGGAAAAACAGCATTTGTGCCACGCCTTCACCCGCATAAATACGCGCTGGTAAGTTAGTGGTATTACTAAACTCTAAGGTCACATGCCCTTCCCACTCAGGCTCAAGTGGCGTCACGTTGACGATGATACCGCAGCGCGCATAGGTTGACTTGCCAAGGCAAATCGTCAATACATCGCGTGGAATGCGAAAATACTCCACGGTACGCGCAAGTGCAAATGAGTTTGGCGGAATGATACATTCGTCACCAACGATATCGATAAAGCTTTTTTCATCGAAGTTTTTAGGGTCGACGACGACTGAATGTACGTTGGTAAAAACTTTGAATTCGGGCGCGCAGCGTACGTCATAACCATAGCTTGATGTGCCATAGCTCACCAGACGATCGCCTGCATCATTAAAACGTACTTGACCTGGCTCGTATGGCTCAATCATGCCGTGTTCTTCAGCCATTTTACGAATCCAGCGGTCAGACTTGATAGACATTATTGTTCCTCAGCAAATTTTTAATAGCGACGATTATACGGAATTGGCGCATCAATTTATAGAGTAATCATAAAATTGCTTAAGCGGGTTTTTTAAACTACTTAGCTTAGTTGTCGATTAAAAAATCCGCTTATCATCGACAGGTTTGGCAAATTTATTGATATTGGCTTCGATATTTTTAACAATGCTTAGATAATATTGAGCAAATTCATCATCCGCTAACACGCTCGGCTCACCTTTATCCACTTGGGCGCGAATACCACTGGCCAGCGGCAACTGACCTAATAGCGGTACATGATATTGCTCAGCGATTTTTTCGCCGCCGCCCGTACCAAAAATCGCTTCGGTATGATTACAATTGCTACACGTATGCAGCGCCATATTTTCAACCACGCCAAGTACCGGAATATTGGTTTTGTTAAACATCTCGATGCCCTTTTGCGCATCAAGTAGCGCAATGTGCTGCGGCGTCGTCACAATCACCGCACCCGTCACCGGAATACGCTGCGCCAATGTCAGCTGAATATCGCCGGTACCAGGCGGCATGTCAATGACTAAGTAATCTAGCTGCGGCCAATTGGTTTGGTTATAAAGCTGCATCAAGGCGCCAGTGGCTTTTGGACCGCGCCACGCCACAGGTGTGTTATCGTCATCAAGCAAGCTACCAATCGATAACATTGCCAGACCGTGCGCATCAATAGGCACAAACTGCTCGTTTTCTAGCTCAGGCTTTACCGTATCTACGCCCAGCATACTCGGCATACTCGGCCCATAAATATCGGCGTCAAGCACGCCAACACGATTGCCTAACTTCTGTAAAGCCAAAGCGATATTGACGGTGGTGGTCGATTTACCAACGCCGCCTTTACCCGACGCCACAACGATAATATGACGGATACGCGGATGCGGCGTCAGTGAGGCTTGCGTCGGAGCCGCTTTAGTAATGGGCGGTTCGGTCTGATTGCTGCTATCGGCATTTGCAGAGGATTTAGTCTGCTTTTCCATCGCGTTGGTGGTTTTTGGCATCGCCTTTGGTAGGGTCGAGCCCGCGCCTTTTGCTGGAGCCGGCAAGCGTACATTCATATGAATGACTCTAATACCATGCGGATGCAGTAGATTGCCTAGCTCTTGTTGAATGGTCTCAGGGTCGCTATCTTGTGGTAGGCGTAAATCCAAAGTCAGCTGATCACCATCGCGCTCCAGCCCCGTCACCATCGTAGCCAGACTGCTATTACCCACATGATAATTTAGCAATACTTGATCAACAGCGCTATCACGAGCGGCCTGCTGCTGCGGGGTTTCGGATTTCGAAGATGCTCTTTTTTTTATAAAATTAAACATAGCTACCTCTACTACCTATATCGATGGTTAGATTTGGCAAATTAAATGAGTGCTTATTAAACAGTTACTTATTAAATAATTACTTTTTGAAAAAAAACTGGCTTAAAAAGCTTTTGCCAAATAGATTTATACAGCTAGTGTAGCTCAATGCGCGCTATAAAAAAACCACACTGGCAGTAGGTGTGAGGGCCAAAGACGCTACTGGGCTTTTATGTCAGTCGTACTTTATTAGATGGGCTAACCAATCGGTAAAAACCTTGAGGCGATAAATAAATAAATCAGCACGCCCGACGCATCACTGATCGAGGTAATCAAAGGTGCACTGGCAGTCGCAGGGTCAAAACCGAGCTTATTGAGTACAAAAGGCAGACTCATACCAATCACACTACCAATCATGACCACCGACAGCATACTTAGTGCGAGCACTAACGAGACGACGGCATCCCCGCGCACATAACCGATAAGGGCAATCGCCACTGCCATAGTCGCGCCAAGCAGTAGTGCAACCAAGGCTTCGCGACCAAGAAGTGAAAACCAATCTCGCATCACCACATCGCCCGTCGCTAACGCACGTACCATCAAAGTTGCCGACTGTGAGCCTGCGTTACCGCCACTATCAACAAGTAAGGGTAAGAAAAATACCAATACTAAGTTTGCCGCAATGACATCTTCAAAGTTGGCAATACTCAGACCCGACAGCAGGTTGCCGAATACTAAAAACACCAGCCAAAAGACACGCTTACGATATAGAAGGGTAATACTGACATCTTTTAAGCGGCCAACCATGGTTGAGACACCGCCTGACTTATGAAAGTCATCGGTAGCTTCAGCGCTGGCCACGTCCATCGCATCATCGTGGGTGACAATACCCACCAACGCCCCACTCGCATCGGTAATGGGTAAAGAAATCAAATCATAACGGGCGATCATTTTAGCGACGTCTTCTTGATCGTCATCGACCTCACAAGATATGACCGAGCTGACCATAATGTCATGAACCATCTGCTCAGGTGACGATAAAATAAGCACCCTTAACGACACCACGCCTAATAGCTTACGCGCCTCATCGATTACATAGGCATGATAAATGGTTTCGGCATCGGGCGCTTCTAAACGCAGCGCATCCAAGGCTTCAGAGACAGTCATATCGGCGCCCAAGGTTGCATAATCAGAGCTCATCAAGGCACCAGCAGTGCCTTCTTCATAAGCCGATAATCTGCGAATATCCTCACGCTTCGCTTGCGCTAAGGCGGGTAATAACACGTCGCGTTGGTCTTGGCTCAGGCGCTTATACAAGTCGGTGCGCTCATCAGACGGCATCTCCCCGACTATCTTAGCTAAAATAGCCCGAGGAAATGCATAAGCGAGCGCCACTTGACTATCAGCATCTAAATAAGCAAATATCGTCGAGCGATTGGGCAGATGGGCGAGGAGCTGCCAGGCAAGTTTGGGTTCAATAAGCGCTAGCACATCGGCTATATCAATGGGCCGCAGTTCTTGAATCTCTTCAATTGCCTCCTCATACTGCTGTCGTTCGATAGCACGGCTTAGTTTCTCGGCATACGTCAACGCTAAGTCTTTGTTTTTCATTATTTTTTACTCCGTGCAGCGTAAACTAAGGCAATAGACGCTCATAAAAAAGAGCCAATGCGATTGGCTCAAGTTATCATAAAATCAAATCCTAATGGATTGGTGTTTTATAAGCAAGCTAATGATGCTTAAACCAATAAAACAACCAGTTAATAAAACACTCTATTAGTTCATAAACCAACCATGACTAGCAACGATAGACTGCCCAGTAAAGACATTGCTTGGAAAAGCCGCTAAAAATAACGCTAATTGGGCAATATCATCAACTGTCGTGAATTCTTTGTCGACGGTATTGACTAGCATGATATCATTGACCACAGACACTTCACTGATGCCTTTTTCTGCCGCTTGCTGCGGGATTTGTTTTTCAACTAAGGGCGTTTTTACAAACCCAGGACAAATCACATGCGCACGTACATTATGCTGCGCCCCTTCTTTTGCTAATACACGGCACAAACCAAGTAGCCCATGCTTAGCCGTAACGTATGGTGCTTTGTATAGCGATGCTTCATGCGAATGTACTGAGCCCATATAAATGACCGTCCCACCTTTATCGTCTTTATACATGTGTTGCACAGCCGCTTTGGTCGTTAAAAATGCCCCATCTAGATGAATAGCGAGCATTTTTCTCCAGTCATCAAACGCCATTTTATTAATAGGAGCAATTACTTGAATGCCAGCATTGGAAACTAGAATATCTATACCACCAAAAGTATCCACTAAATGCTGTACACCAGCGTTTACCCCATCCTCTGAGGTCACATCCATAGCAATCGCGAGTGCGCGACCTCCAGCTGTTAGAATAGCATCAACGGTTTGCTGCGCAGCTTCAATGTTGATATCAGCAATACCAACCGCTGCGCCTGCTTTAGCATAAGTCTCAGCAATGTCACGTCCGATGCCACTTGCTGCCCCTGTCACTAAAGCAACCTTTCCTGTCAAATCCTGTTGTAATCTAGACGCCATAATTCATCCTTGTAATTATTTCATTGAGTCATGAAATAGAGATATAAAACGTATTAGTTACTGATTTCTCTCTATCAATTTCTCACTACTGAAGAATGGTCACTGGCGTTTTTTCTTGCAATTCATCAAAGCTTACGCCGTCAGCCAACTCAACCAATTTGAGACCATTGTTCGTGACGTCTAATACCGCAAGCTCGGTGATAATGCGATCAACGACGCCTTTACCCGTTAATGGTAGCTCGCAATTGGCTAAGATTTTTGGATCGCCGTGCTTGTTGACTTGCTCCATTAATACAATCACGCGCTGTACGCCAGCAACCAAATCCATCGCGCCGCCCATTCCTTTGACCATCTTTTTGGGTATCATCCAGTTAGCCAAATCTCCTTTTTCTGACACTTCCATCGCGCCCAATATAGCAAGATTTACATGACCGCCGCGTATCATCGCAAACGACTCTGAACTACTGAAATAACTGGCACCCGGTTCGGTGGTGACGGTTTGCTTGCCTGCATTAATCAAATCCGCATCGACGTTTTCTTCGGTTGGAAACTCGCCGATACCAAGTAGACCATTTTCCGATTGCAACCAAACATCGACGCCTTTAGGAATATAATTTGCGACCAAGGTCGGTAAACCGATTCCTAGATTGACATAATAGCCATCTTTTAACTCTTGCGCGGCGCGCTGTGCCATTTGCTCTCTTGTCCATGCCATGGTAATTTCCTTATTTTTTACAAAACCTATTATTATTTATTCACTGAAACCTTAACAATTTATCCATTTAAGCGCTTGTAGCTGCTACTTTAGTGGTCGTTTTTTCGATACGTTTTTCGGGGTTACTGTTTAAGACAATACGTTGGACAAAGATACCCGGTAGATGAATTTCATCAGGGTCGAGTGTGCCAATCTCTACGATTTCTTCGACTTCAACAATCGTAATTTTGCCAGCCATGGCGCAGTCTGGATTAAAGTTACGCGCTGTTTTATTAAAAATTAAGTTGCCCGCCTTATCTGCTTTTTGTGCTTTGATCAATGCCACATCAGCACGCAAGGTATGCTCAAGCACATAGGTGCGACCATCAAACTCGCGCGTCTCCTTGCCCTCAGCAACTTTGGTTCCCACACCCGTCGCCGTATAAAACGCTGGAATACCAGCACCGCCCGAACGTAGCTTTTCAGCCAAGGTTCCTTGCGGTGTCAGCTCAACCTCTAGCTCGCCTGATAAGTATTGACGCTCAAACTCTTTATTTTCACCGACATACGATGAAATCATCTTTTTAATTTGCCGCGTTTGCAGGAGCAAACCGAGACCAAAATCGTCAACGCCGGCGTTATTACTGATACAGGTTAATTCCTTTACTCCGCTATCACGCAGCGCTTCAATCAGCGCCTCCGGAATGCCGCACAGGCCAAACCCGCCAATAGCAAGAGTTTGTCCGTCACTCACGACGCCTTTTAACGCCTCTGCGGCGCTGCTATATACTTTTGATTGACTCATGCTCATCTCCTTGCAAGTCAAATTTTTGTATTTTAGGGTAGTTAATACTTCTCACTGCATGATGCAACTAACATCATGACAACTCTTGTCTTGCCAATAAATAGACACACAGACACTAAAAATCAATACAGTGTGTATCGATATATCTTATTTAAAATTCTTATGCTAACTTAACATATTATTCTCGCAGCGACTAGAGAATACCATAAGGAAATGGAAGTAGTACTTAGTGCTTGGCTACTTAATAATAGCGATATAACTATCGCCCTTACACTCACCTTTTGTTATTAAAATCCTAACAAGTGAGTCTATAGACGTTTTATTGAGCAGTCACAGCAAACGTTATCTATTCACAATTTAAATTAGCCAAGGAGAGGCGTGCATGTTTAGCACACTTGCTATTATCACTACTTTATTATTACTAATGTTCTTTGCTTATCGCGGTTATTCTGTGCTGGTTTTGGCACCGATTATGGCGATGTTGGCCGTGTTACTTTCAGGTGATTTTTTAAGCAGTATTCCCGCTTATACCGATGTTTTTATGGGCGCCTTAAGTGGGTTTTTGCTCAAGTTTTTTCCTATTTTCTTACTAGGAGCGTTATTTGGGCGTTTGATGGCAGACTCTGGGGCGGCAACAGCCATTGCTAATACGGTTGTAGAAAAGCTCGGTGCTAGTAAAGCTATTTTGGCAGTTATCTTAGTTTGTGCCATCTTAACTTACGGCGGTGTGTCATTATTTGTCGTGGCATTTGCCATTTACCCCATCGCCAAAGATTTATTTAAGGCGGCTGATATTCCTAAGCGCTTGATTCCAGCAGCGATTGCGTTAGGTTCGTTTACCTTTACCATGACAGCATTGCCGGGCACGCCAGCCATTCAGAATGCGATTCCTATCCCTTATTACAATACCAACGTCTTTGCCGCGCCTATTTTGGGTATTATTGGCGGTCTTATCATGTTCTTCTGTGGTTGGTTGTGGTTACAATCACGAGCCAAAAAAGCCAACGCGTTAGGTGAAGGCTACGGCCAGCATGACGAAAGTGATGTGGGCAGTATTGGTAGCACAACAGCAGAAACCAATTTGGTAAGCACACATCACACCTCATTTACAGTTGCTATGATTCCATTGGTACTGGTGATTGGCTTAAACGCTTTACTGACTTATTTTATCTTTCCCTCTATGGATTTCAGTGGTCTACAGACTCAGTTTCCGGACTTAAATATCGCAGGCTCACTTGGTTTATGGTCGATTATCATCTCACTAGTTGTGGCTTGTGTGGTATTAATTGTACTGCGTATCGGCCACTGGAATAACCTTAAAAAGACCATTAATCGTGGTACTTATGATTCAATGTTGCCGATTTTTAATACGGCATCAGAAGTAGGTTATGGCGCTGTTATTGCTTCATTAGCAGGTTTTCTTATTATTCGTGATAGTATTTTAAACCTAACGCCCGGCAATCCACTTATCTCAGAAGCGGTGGCGATGACTACGCTCGCTGGTATTACAGGTTCATCTTCTGGTGGTTTGAGCATCGCCTTATCAACGTTAGGGGACGATTATCTAAGAATGGCGGTCGCAGCTGGTATTGATCCAGAACTCATGCACCGAGTCGCTGTAATGGCGGCTGGCGGTTTGGATACCTTGCCACATAGTGGTGCGGTCATTACCCTACTGGCAATTTGCGGTTTGACCCATAAGCAATCGTATCTAAACGTCGCCATGGTCACCATAGTGATTCCACTTATTGCGGTGATTGCTATTATCCTTTTAGGTACGGTGTTTGGTTCGTTTTAAAGATATTAAAATGCTAAAAGCAGACTTTAAATAGCACTTTTAGACACCATAGAAACTTACTTTTTTATAAACCACACTCATTACACCCACTTAGCAAATTGCTTGGTGGGTTTTTATTGTGCTGCCTTTTGATAAGTATTGATTTCTATTAACCTCTATATAAGTTATCACTCGTCATACCGTGCAGGTTTAGGGCTACTATATGATGAATGAGCACATTAATTACCAAGGTAATATCACAAATTTGGCCGAATTACGGTATCATAGGCACACTTTTTTAATTTCTATTGATAACCAACCCGTTTATACAAAAATATAGGTGATAATAGTGCGTGAGATTCTAGTAACCAGTGCTCTTCCTTATGCCAATGGCGATCTTCATTTAGGCCATCTTTTAGAACATGTACAGACTGACGTTTGGGTGCGTGCGATGAAAGCGCAAGGCCATCAGGTCACCTATGTCTGCGCCGATGATGCTCATGGTACTGGTATCATGTTAAAAGCTGAAGAAAATGGCGTGAGCCCAGAAGAACAAATCGCCTCGGTAAAAGCCTCACATGAAGCCGACTTTGCCAAATTTTTGATTAATTTTGATAATTATCACAGCACCCATTCAGAAGAAAACAAACATTTCTCTGAATTGATTTATCGTCGCCTTAATAGCGCCGGTCATATCAGTACAAAAGACGTCAAACAGCTTTTTGACCCTGAAAAGCAGCTATTTTTAGCCGATCGTTTTGTTAAAGGTACCTGTCCTGAATGCGCCGCGCCTGACCAGTACGGCGATAACTGCGAGGTGTGCGGTACCACTTACGATGCGACCGACCTTATCAACCCGCACTCAACATTGTCAAATGCCACGCCAGTGCTTAAAACTTCTAAGCATTATTTCTTTGATTTGCCAGAATTTGAGCAATTCTTAAAGGACTGGACGCGCAGCGAAAATCGCTTGCAAGTGTCGGTCGCTAACAAACTGCAAGAATGGTTTGATGCTGGGCTGGCCAGCTGGGATATCTCGCGTGATGGTCCTTATTTTGGTTTTCAAATTCCAGATACGCCAAGCGACGAGCCAGACAAATACTTTTATGTCTGGCTTGATGCGCCAGTCGGCTACATGGCGAGCTTTAAAAACTTATGTGATAAGCGCGCAGGTAGCGACCAAGCTCTTGATTTTGACCGTTATTGGATGCAAGAAAACGAGCATAAAACCGAGGTATATCACTTCATCGGTAAAGACATCGTTTATTTCCATGCGTTATTTTGGCCAGCGATGCTTGCGGGTAGCGAATTTCGCACGCCAACGGGCGTTTTTGCCCACGGCTTCTTGATGGTCAATGGCGAAAAAATGAGTAAGTCGCGCGGCACCTTTATTAAAGCCGAAACGTACGCTAAGCACTTGCATCCTGAATACTTGCGTTATTACTTTGCCAGTAAATTGTCTGACAAGGTTGAAGATATTAATCTTGATTTACAAGACTTTATGCAAAAGGTTAACTCCGACTTGGTTGGAAAAGTGGTTAATATCGCCAGTCGTAGCGCCAGTTTTATCGTGAAAAAATACGACGGTATGCTGTCAGATGTTTGCGTAGAGTCAGAATTACTAGAAGATATTACCAAAACTGGTGATGAGATTGCAGCCGCTTACGAAAATCGCGAATTCTCGCGTGCCATGCGCTTAATCATGCAGTGTGCTGATAAAGCCAACGAGTACATCGACGAGAAAAAACCTTGGTCGCTTGCCAAATTAGAGGGCACTGAGCAAGAAGTTCAAGACATCTGCTCAGTGGCGATTAATATCTTCCGTCAATTGATGGTTTATTTGGCGCCCGTCTTGCCTGAGCTGACGGCCAATGCTAAAGACTTCTTAAATATTGACGATTTAAGCTTTGCTAGCCGTAACGAGTGGCTACTTGGTCATAAAATCAATAAGTTTAAACCTTTAATGCAGCGTATCGAAGAAAAAGACGTTGCGGCAATGGTTGAAGATTCAAAGGCCTCTTTGGCGCAAGCAGATACTCCGACCGCTAATGCTGATAGCAAATCAGATGATAAAACAGCAGCGACAGACAACCAGTCAGAAAAAGCGGCCAATGCTGACAATGTAACTGAGAAAACTGAGCAAGCTGACTATATCGGTATCGAAGACTTCGCCAAAGTTGAGATGAAAGTGGCGCACGTCTTAGCCTGCAACTATGTCGAAGGCGCGGATAAGCTTTTACAATTTACCTTAGACGTTGGTGAAGACAAGCCGCGTAACGTTTTTAGTGGTATTCGTAAGTTTTATGAGCCTGAGCAATTACTCGATAAAAAAGTGATTTGCGTCACCAATCTTGCCCCGCGTAAGATGAAATTTGGCATCTCAGAAGGCATGGTGTTATCAACGGGCAATCCAAAAACCCAGCTAACGGTAGTGACTTTACCGGATAACTGCGTGATTGGTGATGTATTAGCTTAAATGCGGTTGTACTTATAGAATAAAAAGATGCTTTCGTGGCATCTTTTTTATTGCTTAAAATTCATTGGTGATGAAATAAAAAGAGCATGGGCAAAAAATATATTCATCGACAAAAATCTGTTTGCATTAACCTTTATAAAATCAATGACAAATGCGTTTTATTTTCTTATTGCCATAAGTTACATTACTGTCATAATATGGACGTAATGATCAATGGATTGATTACTTAATATTCGCCCGTTATCTCAGCATTCACATAACATTGACTCGGGTAACCTGCACTTTTTAACCTATGAGCCAAAATAACATGACTTTTGCCACAACTTTACGCCTTAGCTTATGCGGCGCTGCTATTAGCGCTGTGCTTGGATTAACCGCCTGTTCTGATAATGCGACTGACACTGCGACTGCCACTGATGATAGCGCAACTAATGATAAGCCTGCCAAAACCTTGGCCATCACCCAGATTGTCGAGCATCCTTCTTTAGATGAGATGCGCCGCGGCATTATTGATGAGCTGGCGGACAACGGCTACGCAGAAGGGCAAAACCTAACCGTTAATTTTCAAAGTGCGCAAGGGAATACCGCAACGGCTGGGCAAATTGCCAAACAGTTCGCTGGTGACAATCCAGATGCTATCGTTGCCATCTCAACACCCTCTGCGCAATCAGTCGTGGCCTCGACCAAAACCGTTCCCGTCATTTATACCGCCATCTCAGACCCTGTGGCAGCCAAGCTTATCGATGAAAATGACGTACCTATCCAAACCAATGTGACCGGTTTGTCGAGCGAATTACCCATCGAGCCGCAGTTGGACAATATCCAAAAAATCGTGCCTGATGTAAAAACCATTGGTTATGTTTATAGCCCAGGCGAAGCAAATTCAGTGGTGGTGCTTAAGCAGCTTGAAAAAGTAGCACCAGCGCGCGGGCTTAAGATATTGGGCGTAACCGCCAATCGCCCAACTGATGTTGCAATGGCGACTCGTAGTCTGGCTGGCAAGGTAGAGGTTATTTACACTTCATTGGATAACAACGTCGTTTCTGCCTTTGAAGCGATGGCAAATGCAGCTAATGAGCTTGATATCCCAGTCATTGCCTCAGATGAGTTTAGTGTCAGGCGCGGTGCAACGGCGGCGCTTGGGGTTAATGATTATGACTTTGGTCGTACCACGGGCAAAATGGTGTATCGCGTATTAAACGGTGAAGCGACCAAAGATATCGCACCGCAAGTGATGAATACCTTAACGCTATACGTCAGCCCAAAACACGCGGCGGAACAAGGCACTAGCCTACCAGCGGATTTACTTAAAAACGCCATCAATGTCGATAAAGAAGCCCAAAAGGCCAGTAAATAGGCATTGATAGATAGGCATTAATAGATAAGCACTAATAAATAATTGCTACTCAATCACAATGAATAAACGGACAGTCATTAATAATCAGCTATACAACGGATTTTACCATCAGCTAGGATAACGGCTGGCAGCGCTACCTTTTTTATCTTTTACATAATGTACGGACACATTATTATTTTCAGGAGTCAGACCCATGTTGTATCAAAATCGTTTTGCCAAAGCTTTACTATGGGGCGGTGTTTGCACCGCTATCTTGACCGGCTGTAACCAGTCAGCACAAGATGCCAACACCACTGACGGCGCTGCAACAGGCGGCGATGCCAAAGCTGCCATGAAAACGGTCGCTATTACTGCTATCGTTGAACATCCAGCACTCGATGACGTGCGTAAAGGCGTTATCGATGAGTTAAATGACGCCGGCTTTAAAGAGGGCGAAAATTTAACCATTAACTTCCAAAGTGCTCAAGGTAATACCGCGACTGCCGGTCAGATTGCCAAGCAATTCGTTGCTGATGCACCAGACGTTATCGTGGCGATTGCCACGCCGTCGGCACAGTCTGTTGCTGCCGCTACCAGCAGCATTCCCATGGTTTTCTCAGCTGTCACCGACCCTGTAGCAGCTAAATTGGTACCTAAACTTGATGGTTCTGGCACAAATGTTACCGGCGCATCCGATGCCCTTCCTTATGCACCGCAAATCGATTTGATGCGCCAAATTATCCCAAGCCTAAAAAACGTCGGCTATGTCTATAGCCCAGGTGAGGTGAACTCAACCATCGTTTTAAAAGCACTAAAAGATAATTTAACCCCGCTTGGTATTAATGTCCACGAAGCGCCTGCGCAGCGTAGTAATGATATCGCGATGGCCGCTCGTAGCCTTGAAGGTAAGGTCGATATGATTTATACCTCGACCGATAATAACGTCGTTTCCGCTTATGAGTCACTGTACCAAATCGCTAAGGAAAGCAAAATCCCACTCATCGCCTCTGACACCAGCTCTGTTGAGCGCGGCGCGGTTGCTGCCTTAGGGGTAAACTATTACGATTTAGGCCGCGAAACCGGTAAAATCGTCACGCGCATCTTAAACGGTGAAAAAGCGGGCGAGATTCCTGTGTATACGCCGCAATCACTTGATTTGTATGTCAGCCCAAAAAATGCGCAAGCCGAAGGCATTACTTTGCCACAAGCTGTTATTGATAAAGCAAAAGAAGTGGTAGAATAACTGCCGCTTCTGCTATCTAATCCCTAGACGATAATGAACAGGCACCGCGTCAACGCTAGTTTTAATGCTAATTATCGTCTTGGTGAATCTGATACTGCTATATATCTAACGCAGATAAACACCTTAACTGCAGATAACCCAATCTGTTAAATTCACCGCTTAGTCGTTTAATGAAAATTGGCTGATTGATAGCGCGATGCTGCGCCTATCTCACTTGTCATGCCATCATTTATTCAACGCTGGGTTATGACTTACTGATCTCTTATGTCTCTAATTGCTTTTTTTGGTGCGCTTGAAAGTGGTCTGATTTACGGCCTAGTGGCGCTTGGCGTCCTTATCTCATTTCGTACCCTCGACTTTCCGGATTTGACCGCTGACGGTAGTTTTCCGTTAGGTGGCGCCGTTGCTGGTATTTCTATTATTGCTGGGGTTAACCCTTGGCTTGCTTGTGCCTTTGGTATGTTAGCAGGGTCGGTTGCTGGTATCGTTACCGCATGGCTACACGTTAAACTTGGCATCCTACAACTCCTTGCCAGTATTTTAGTCATGGTTGCCTTATATTCTGTCAATCTACGGATTATGGGTGCACCAAACTTGCCATTGCTGGGTGAAACGACAGTGTTTAGTACCTTGGTCAGTGATGGCAACGGTTACTGGATGCGCTGCCTGATTATTGGTGGCGTCGTGCTGGTTGCTATGTTATTTTTAGACTGGTTTTATAGCACCGAAACGGGTTTATCGATGCGGGCGACTGGCTCAAACCTACGTATGGCACAGGCGCAAGGTATCAATACCTCATGGATGACCATCATCGGTATGGCGATTTCTAACGGTTTGATTGCGTTAGCAGGGGCACTATTTGTGCAGACGCAAGGCGGCGCAGATATCTCGATCGGTATCGGTACCATTGTTATTGGTTTGGCAGCGGTTATCATCGGTGAGACCATCATACCTGCCAAGCGGATTTGGCTGATTACCTTTGCTGTGGTTATCGGTGCTGTTTTGTACAAGCTGTTTATTCAGGTGGCGCTATCAAGCAGCACGCTGCGTAGTATTGGTTTTGGTCCGCAGGATTTAAACTTGATTACCGCGCTACTCGTGGTCTTAGCCTTGGTATTGCCCAAAGCTAAAAATAAATTTTTAAGTCGTAAAGTTCGGGCTTAATGTTAAGGTGCAACCATAAGGAATAATTATTATGATGCAAGCTACAGATTTGCGGTTGACCTTTAATCCTGGAACGCCCATTGAAAACCCTGCCCTACGTGGTATCAATCTAAACATTGCCGATGGGGAGTTTGTCACCGTCATTGGTACCAATGGCGCGGGCAAATCGACCTTTTTAAATGCGGTCAGTGGCACCACGCGCGTCGATAGCGGTTCAATCTTGTTAAATGGCATCGATGTCACCAAAAAAACGGCGCATCAACGCGCTCATTGGGTCGCTCGCGTATTCCAAGACCCAATGGCGGGAACTTGTGAGGCGCTAACCATCGAAGAAAATATGGCGCTTGCCTATAAGCGCGGCGGCAAACGTGGTTTAAGCTTTGCGCTTAACCAAAATAACCGTGACTTATTTCGCGAGAAATTATCGGTTTTAAAATTGGGTCTAGAAAACCGTTTGACCGACCGTATGGGCCTGTTATCCGGTGGTCAGCGTCAAGCAGTGAGCCTGCTAATGGCATCGTTGCAGCCGTCTAAGATTTTACTGCTCGATGAGCATACGGCGGCCCTTGACCCTAAAACGGCGGCGTTTGTTTTAGAATTAACCGATAAAATCGTCACCGACAATCAGCTAACAACGATGATGGTTACCCACTCAATGCAGCAGGCTCTAGCTCATGGCACGCGTACCGTGATGCTCCATCAAGGACAGGTGGTACTCGATGTCGCGGGTAATGACCGTCAAGGTATGACCGTGCATGATTTACTGGATATGTTTGAACAGACCCGCGGCGAAAAAGTCGAAGATGATAGCTTGATATTAAGCTAATTTGCTAGAGTATTAGCTTACTATTTTGAAGATTCTATCGTTCGAATTGAAAATCTATCCTGACAACACTAATTTTATCTACATAAAAACCTCAAATGCATGCCGTGCTTTGAGGTTTTTTGTTATTTATAAGTAATGATACTAAACGTTTGCTGCTAGTCATTATATAGTAGTACTTAAAGCAAGTATTTTTATTACAGTCGTACTTACTTATCGCCATTCGCTTATGAGGTCTGTTATGCGCAAAATTCCTGTTTATCCCCACCCTGCCGCTGGCTGGCCATCTCTGGTTGCTTGTACTCGTAAGCTGATGGATTACAAGGCTTTTTTGCGGGGTAGCTTAAGTGTACTTCATAGCAATCAGCCCAAAGGCGGCTTTGACTGTCCGGGCTGTGCATGGCCGGATCATAAGACCCATAAAAGCCTTGATGTCTGCGAAACGGGTATTAAAGTGATTGCTAGTGAAACGACGAGTAGGCGTGCCGATGCGGCATTTTTTGCCAAACATAGCGTTAAAGAACTACAAGGCTGGTCAGGCTACGAGCTTGAGCACAGCGGCCGCTTATCAGAGCCGTTATATTATGACGCGGAGCAAGACCGCTATGTGGCGATTTCGTGGCAGGCAGCGTATGAGCGTATTGCTGATACGTTGAAAAATCTCGATTCGCCAGATGAAGCGTTATTTTATACCTCAGGACGCGTCACTAACGAGCCTGCTTTTATGTATCAATTGTTTGTACGCTGTTTTGGCACCAATAATTTACCCGATTGCTCCAATATGTGTCACGAGCCAACATCAGTGATGCTCGGCAAACAATTGGGCGTCGGTAAAGCCACTGTGGTTTTGGAAGATTTTGAGCAGGCAAAACTGATTTTGCTATTTGGACAAAATCCTGCGACCAATCATCCGCGCATGCTTGAGATGCTCGCCCACGCGCATAAACAAGGCTGCAAAATTATCTCTATCAATCCTATGCGTGAGCAGGGTTTAAACAAGTTTAGAAATCCGCAAAAACCAACCCATATGGCAGCAGGGCAAAGCGATGAGATGGTCGATGAGGTTGTTCAAATTCAAATCGGCGGTGATACTGCTCTATTGACTGGCTTGGCGAAATGGCTGACCAAAAACGATAAAATTGATAGGGATTTCATCGAGCAGCACACATCAGGTTACGAAGCTTTAGATAATTGGTTACGCCAGCAGTCGTGGGCAGATGTAGAGCGTGGCTGTGGTATCAGTAAAGCAGAAATCATTGAGCTTGCTAAACTTGTCGCTGATAGCCCAGCAACGATTTGTACGTGGGGCATGGGCATCACCCAGCACGTCCAGGGCGAGGATAATGTCGCCATGATTACCAATCTGCTACTACTCATGGGTATGATTGGTGTCGATGGTGCTGGCGCCTCACCCGTGCGCGGGCATTCAAATGTACAGGGCGATCGCACTATGGGAATCCATGAGCGCCCTAAACAGAGTTTACTTGATAGTCTTGAGCGCGTTTTTAAGCGCCCTATGCCGCAAGAAAATGGACTTGATGTTATCCAAGGGGCAAAAGCATTGATGCAAGGAAAGATCAAAGCCTTTGTCAGCATGGGTGGTAATTATGCTGTCGCTGCGCCCGATAAAAGCGCCATTCAAACGTCCTTAACCACCACCGAGCTTAATGTCTTTGTCGGTACCAAACTTAATGAAACCATGCTCTATCCGGGTAAAAACAACCTTATCTTGCCATGTATCAGCCGTACCGAACGCTTGATAACAGCGAAGGGCGAACAGTTTGCGACGATTGAAGACTCTATGTGCCAAATTGTCCCTACGCAAGGTCGCATTGAACCCATTAGTGATGATCTAAAATCTGAAGCGCAAATTATAGCGGATATGGCGATCCAGGTGCTTGGCGCTGATTCATCCATTCCGTGGCAGGACATGAGTAGCGACTACGATATCATCCGTGATTACATTGCTCAAGCTATTGACGGCTTTGAAAACTTTAATGAACGTATCCGCGCAAGCAAGCGAGGGTTTCATTTATATCATCCAGCGCGTCATCGCGTCTGGGCTACCGATAGCGGCAAAGCCCAGTTTGAAGTACCGCAATATCCCATTACTTATGTCGCAGCGCAAATGGCAGACATCACGTTGGGCTATCATAGCAATATGGAAAATGACAATAGCAAAAATAATGAACCCGAGATTCATCCAAGCAATAGCGATAACAAACAAACCCAAAGCGCTGAGCAAAAAGTATGGCAGCTAACCAGCGTGCGCAGTCATGATCAATTTAATACCATGATTTTTGGTCATCAAGACCGCTATCGCCAAACCAACCGCCGCGATGTGTTGTTTATGCATCCCGACGAAATCAAGCGTTTAGGTTGGCAAAAAGGCGATAGTGTAATGGTATCGCGTCAAGACAGCAAGGATGAGCACCGTACCTTGGGGCCTCTCATACTCACCGAGATGGATATCGCCGCCAATGCGGTGGCAACCTATTACCCTGAATGCAACGACCTTATCGATTTAGACACTCATGCGCCAGACTCAAGAACGCCCTCTTATAAATCTGTCACCGTTGCTTTACAACGCGTTAGTGAAGGCGAACTGGCTGCCAGCGCTTGATAAGAGATGGCGAGATTAGAAAATGGTTAAAAACAGTGGTTAGTAAAAATAATGGTCAGTAAAAACAATGGTCAGTAAAAAGAACTCAGTTGCAGTAGAACCTTTAATAAATGGCGTAGCAGATCGTTTAGAAAATGATGCTACTACTGCTGCTGAGTTATTAAAGGATACGCAGACTGTACCCTTATCACGTCTGCATTTAACGCAAAAACACGCATACTTATCTACGTCAGATATGTCTTATAAAACTCCAGAGATGGAGATTGATAATAAGTCAGCGATGCTAGCAGTGGAAGCAGCCGTTGCAATCGTCATTAATGGTATCCATTACGCCATATTGATGGCAAGTCCCTATCAGCTTGAGTACCTTGCCATTGGCTTTTTATACAGTGAAGGATTAATTCATCACAGTCATGAGTTATTGGACTGGGAGGTGACGCAACTGACCGATATTGCCAGTTATCAAAGGTTTACCAGTGACTTAACGGATGATTTGCTTGCCGAAAAGGCTGGCTTTGAGCAGTTTTCAGCGCAATTGCAGGATTACGATGTGTACGTAGTGGAGCTGGTATTAAATCAGCGCTGTCATCAGCGTATTCAAGCTCAAAGACGTCAGCTAGCTGGCCGTACCGGCTGCGGTATGTGCGGTATTACAGGACTTGCCCAAGCCCTTCCCGATTTGAGCCATTATTTATCATCAAGCTCACAACAAAGCAAGCCAGAATCTCTTCTACCCACTCTCAATAATTTATTGCAAATGCGTCAGCAAGTTGACGCCGCGCAGCATACCCATCAATTGACTGGTGCGGTTCACGCCGCAGCAGCAATGCAAGGCACGGATTTATATTTATTTGAGGACGTTGGGCGCCATAATGCGCTTGATAAGCTCATCGGTTGGCAATTGCGCAACAAAACCGAGCTGACCTGCGTGGTGATGACCTCACGCTTGTCTATTGAGCTGGTACAAAAATCCATTCGTAGCCGCATTCCTTGGTTAGTGGGCATGTCGGCGCCGACCAGTACTGCGGTACGTGTCGCTGAGCGTTATGGCTTGGGACTGGCAGGGTTTTTGCGTGATGACCGAGTTACCTATTATACAAATTATGCCAATGCTTAAAATAACACGCTAGCGGCTGTTCTTTTATTATATCTATCTAATAGCATGGCTAAACAGTGAGCCTATTACCCATCATTTTCAATGCAGCTTAACTTAATCTATCTTCCTTTCGTATATCCTACTATTATTCTTACTGTCACTCATCGTCACTCTTCCATCGAGACTAATGTGTTTATTTAAATCTCTCTTCAATATCCAGTTCTATTCTCTTTATTACGGTTATTTTATTGTCCATTTATTAGATTACCTTAACCCTTTTGACTACAAAGTTTGAGGTAAAATTTGAGATTAGAGTCATAATAGGTTACTCTTACCGCACAGACATGTTACGAGAATTTAACATGGCTGTAGTTTTATTTATAAATGATAAGTAAGTGAGGACAACCGCTTCCATAAAACGTTACTTATCATCACGACGTCGGATGATAGCTCACAGGCAATAAATGGGTAATATGCTACCTTAACTATTGCCTATCGCAGCTATTATAAGTTGTCTAATCTGGCACAAGTCAAGCAGTCCTGACTTCGTGCTTATCCGTATTTTTGCTATAGACGCTTATCTAATAAGCTTCTTTTAGTGTATCGCTACTAACGCGTATGCATCACTTGATAGCGTAATGGTCAATCCATTAACAGACGCCTATTGAGAGTTGCCACCATTTTTTCTAAGACAGCTTTTAGCACGTATTTTTTTAAAATATTCGTTTAATAGCCTGTGCTTGAAAATGACATCTTATTTAGCGTCCGCGTCAGGCTTTCATTTCTATTTATGTCATTGCTCGTTGCATACACGTAGCAAATAGGACCCACGCGTCCTATGACATTCCTAAAGGTTTATGGCATCACTTTTTGCCCAAACCTTTATTCATTTAAACAATTGCGAGGTATGAATTTGAAAACTGAGTCATTGTTCCAATTTTCATCATTGACCATTATTTTATTATTACTAGGGTTTTACGGCGGCACTTATTTGCTGTCTTTATTAATTAAAAAAGACAAGGAAACCACCTCGGGGTTTATGGTCGCCGGTCACAGTGTCGGCTTTGGCATGGGCGCGGCAAGTATGACAGCGACTTGGATTTGGGCGGCATCGTTTTATGCGGCTGCGACATCCGGTTATAAATATGGCGTTTCAGGACCGATACACTATGGTTTTTGGGGCGCTTTGATGATTTTATTCATCTATCCTTTTGGCATGCGCTTTCGTGAACTCGCTCCTAACGGTCACACCTTAGGCGAGCTTATCCACGCGCGCCACGGATCATCAAGCCAATTAATTTTAGCCATATCCAACCTTATGGGCAGCTTAATTAGCTTGATGGTCAACTTCACCGCTGCTGGTGCCTTGGTATCGGTATTATCGCCGCTCTCGTTTCAGACCGGTGTTATCATCGCAGGTGTCGGGGTTCTCAGCTACACATTAACCTCAGGATTTCGCGCATCGGTGTTTACCGATTTTGCCCAATTGGTCGCCTTGATGGCGATTGGAGTCGTCATCATCCCTGCGGTGTTATTCGCCATGGGCGGGCCTTTGGTCATGGTCAGCGGCCTGTCAAATTTAACGTCAGAGCAGCAAAATTTCTTTTCTTCTGAAGCATTCTTTCAGCAAGGCGCGCCCTATTTCGTCGCGGTATTGGCTTATGCCATCGGTAATCAAACCATTACCCAGCGCCTATTTGCCATAGATAAAACCAAAATTAAAGCCACTTTTGTCACCGCAACGGTCGGCTACGCTGGCATCGTCATTGGTCTTGGCATGATTGGTTTGATGGCTTTGACCACGGGTATCGAACCGCTCGACGGCAATATGAATAACTTAATCCCGCAAATGGTCAGCACTTATCTGCATCCGGTGTTTATCGCGTTATTCTTTATCTTGGTTATTGGGTCGCTGTCCTCAACCGCTGACTCAGATTTATCGGCGCTATCGACGATTATGATGGCGGACGTTTATGGCAAAAACATCGCCAAAGGACGCGTTAAACCTAAAACTATGATGCTGGTTGGACGCTCAACCATGATTATCGCCACGGCTGCTGGACTGATTTTCGCCAGCTTTAAGCTCGATATTTTAGTGATGCTGGTCTTTGTCGGCGCATTATGGGGCACCATCGTCTTCCCTGTGATTGCCAGTGTGTTTTGGAATCGCGTGACCAATGTCGCCTTTACCTCCGCCGTTATCGTCGGGCTTCTACTTTTCTGCGTTGCACGCTTTGAGCTGATTCCCATTGAAGGCTTCACTGCTCTATTCTTTGAAATTTTGGCCAGTGTCGGTGCCGCTGTGGTGATTGGCTTGATGATTTTTGGCTTTTTGGGTCGAAAAGTCGGCATGGGCGCCGCTGCTATCACGCTGATATTGATGCTTATCTTTGCCACAGGCTTTTTGCGCCAATATATGGTTCTGCTTGCTTCATTGACCGCTTACGGCGCTAGTACCATCGTCTGCGTGCTTGTTAGCCTCATGGGTGACGAGCATTTTGACTTTGATCTGATTAAAAAACGGGTGGGCAATTATGATAAAAAGCCGCAAGTACAGCCGAAATCTTAAGTAAATGCAATATTAACCATTGATGGTTGGCTAATGATTGGCTAACCATTCCTGCTTAATTTTAGTAAGAAAAAATGTATATAAATACAATAAGGAGACATCATGGACAACGTCTTTATCTATGGATTATATATCCTCGTATGGCCAGCGATTACGCTTGGCGTGCTGATATTGATTTGTACGGCTACTTATCGCGATATCAAAAAAGCAAAACGTAATAATCGCGATATTGTTTAGTAGGAGATAACCTCTTAGGAAAATTATTTTTAACAAGTCATCGCTGAGTTTAAACTTAGCGACGACTTAATTTGCCTTATCAATGCGTAAATAATCGTGAATTTATGGTCAAACAACGCCAGATTAGTAAATAAGCTGCGTTTCATTAAAAAATGACTTGTAATTTAAATTATTTTTGCTAATATAGGCATCCTTGATTGGCTGGGTGGCAGAGTGGTCATGCAGCGGACTGCAACTCCGTGTACGCCGGTTCGATTCCGACCTCAGCCTCCAATTATTTAGCTTTAAATTTATAAGTTTTACGTTAATTTTAGCTTGCTTTATTAATGAAAATGCTTATAATAGCGACCACTATCTAACAAGTAGAATACTTACTTTATAGATAATACAAGTTTTGCCCGGGTGGTGAAATTGGTAGACACAAGGGATTTAAAATCCCTCGCTAGTAATAGCGTGCCGGTTCAAGTCCGGCTCCGGGTACCATTATATTAAAAGGCTTCCAAGCAATTGGGAGCCTTTTTCTTATTGTGCCGATTTTTATTTTATACCAAACCCAAAATA
>NZ_DHYG01000066.1 GCF_002414005.1 Psychrobacter sp. UBA5136 | reverse complement strand
GGTGTCATATTCTACGTGTGAGGTGTTGATGGTGATGCCACGGGCTTTTTCTTCTGGGGCTGAGTCAATTGACGCGTAGTCTTTGGCTTCGCCACCTGAGGTTTTTGCTGCTACGGTTGCAATCGCTGCTGTTAGGGTTGTTTTACCATGGTCAACGTGTCCGATGGTGCCGACGTTAACGTGTGGCTTGTTGCGTTCAAACTTGGCCTTTGCCATGGGTATTTCCTCTTTATTGATGAATCTTTAACAATCAAAGATCGGTAAATAGCTGTTTGACGGCTTATGATGCATAAAAACCATCAAACCGTTGACGCTATGGTTTAGCTACTAACATTTATTAAAGATGATCGGTAGCCTAGCTACTGTGTACATTTTTATATATGGGCATTATACTTGATTTTCAATCTCTTGCATATCGTGCTATTTGCTAGCGCACTTTGATAATACAAGGTGAGATACTCGAATATTACTTATAAGTTATTCGAATTATAAGTTATAAGCCACTTTTTGTAAGGCGATTTATAAAGCTACTGACAGCACTAAAAGGCAACACCTCAGTGTCACCTTTAAATTATTAATTGCCACACTCTATTTATAATTTTCAATATTTTATTATTCGGTATCAAAACGATGCTTAGTAAAATATCATACTTGGCAAAATGCTGTACTTTGGCAAATAGCAAAGACGATGCAGAATACTTAAACAATAACAAGCTAAAACAATAAATGGAGCTCATATCGAGAATTGAACTCGAGACCTCTCCCTTACCAAGGGAGTGCTCTACCGCTGAGCTATATGAGCATATTCTAGTTAACCGATAGGTTGCACTAAAAAAAATATCACGATGCAGCAATACTAACTGACTGTCGTGATGTTTGATGGTGTTTGCGATGGTGCATATATGGAGCGGGTGGCGGGAATCGAACCCGCGTCATTAGCTTGGAAGGCTAAGGTGTTACCATTATACCACACCCGCATTTACTCTTATGTGACCTTGACCCTAATATCGAGTTGCTAAGGCGGTAGAGTATGCTTGGCGCTAGGACAAACTTTGAAAAAATATGGTGGTGGGGGAAGGATTCGAACCTTCGAAGCTTTCGCGACAGATTTACAGTCTGTTGGGTTTGACCGCTCCCCAACCCCACCTTAGGTTGCTTTGTACAAACTTCACTTCAATGTAAAGCAAATTCATAAAAAGCTACTTTGAGAGAGATGGTGCCGACTGCCGGGATCGAACTGGCGACCTACTGATTACAAGTCAGTTGCTCTACCAACTGAGCTAAGTCGGCTTGTTCTCTCAAAGTGGTGGCTATTCTATCAAATATTTTGACAGACGCAAGCCCTTTTTCAGTTTTTTTAGCATTATTTTGATAAAGACCGTCAAACGCTTGATTGTATTGCTATTTTTTCTTGTCTTAAATTAACCTTTTTCTCACCATTTATTTAACGAGCCATTATTAAAACCGCAGACTGCCAGTACTTATCAGACAATTTTTATAAATCATACAATTTTTATAAGCTGGCAGTCGCCGTATTTTAGAAAATACTATTACATTTATAGCGATAAATAATAAATATATTCGGTTCAAAATAAAATTGTTACGTTAATATCCTCGTGCTGTTGTGATAAATTTTTCTTACTTGCGGTACGCAAGCGTGCCAGAGGCTGCAAAAAATTATCCCGCCAGCACTTTGGAACGGTTTAAATCGCATAGACCATGCCTTACATACCGCCTTGATTAAATAACCATAATGCTAAGCCGATAATTAAAATGGCTATAAATACCCATATAAACCAACCGCCGCTCGGTTTTTTCTCAGCCTGTCCTGGATTAGCAGGATTATTGATGGCTTGATCCATCGCATTATTGCCGGCTGTGCCCAAATCGCGAGGTTGACCGAGGTTGGCAGTGCCTGAAAACTGCGCAGTAGCGGCTTGCTTGGCGCGTAGGACATCAGGATCTGCTTCTTCTTGCAGAGTAGTTGTGGTGGTTTTATCGTGCGCCGCCGCATCCGTATCATATTGAGCTTGACGAACTGCGCTTGGTGCTGGTTCATCGACAACTGGCGCGCTAGTTGGCGCTGGGTCTCCTTTAGGCGTCATTGCTGCCTGCTCGTTTGGCTCAGTGATAACAGGAGTGACTTCAGCCACTTCAATCGGTGCTGAAGCATCATTATCGGCCGCAGATAACACCTCATCGATTCCTGTTTCTTTGACCGCAGGTTCTTCATCGAGAGTTTGTTTGGTAACCGGTTCTTCAACGACAGGTTCAGCGGCGGCAGGCGTCACTGCCGTGTCATCTGTGGTTTTAGGCTCAGCAATAGTATCGGTAATAGTATCAGTGCTCGCGCTTGGCAACGGCTCATCTGCTATTACGTGAGCAGGTTGTTCATCATCTAAATTCGCCGTAACAGGCGCACTCACTTGAAAATTAAAACTTGCAAAGCCCAGTGTATCATTGGCATCAAGACGCTTAGATTTATTGGTCTCGATACGCTGCGCATTGATAAAGGTGCCATTTGATGATTCTAAATCCTTGACGTACAACTCGCCGTTTAACACGCTTAATACCGCGTGATTGCGCGACACTTGCTTGCTGCCGAGCACCACATCGTTATCACTACCGCGCCCAACAGACAGACTGTCGCTGACGGTTAAAGTCAGATCGCCCAGCGCTTCGGTCAGGGCATTAAGTTGCCAGGTTGCACCCTCTGTAGCGACTGGTGTATTGGCGTTTTCTGTAGGGTTGGTCATGTTATCACTCCTTAATTTTATTTAATGTTTAATGGCTATTTTTATTTAACATCTGTTTTCAAATAACTGGCTTTATAAAACAATATGAATAGCGGCTAAAAATTATCGTCTGCATTATTTAGGTATAAAACGAGGTTTGATGATCCCGCCGAGCTTGTCGTAAGGAATACTCAGCACGGGCATGCCATAGGCGTAGGGGCCAATAGAATAATGCTGATAACGTATATCGATCCCCTTGTCGGTCAAAGTCACGTTGTCACTTAAGGTAAATGGCCAGTTTTTCTCATAGCTCGTAACGTCGTCAGCGACCGTTTTTACCCACTCTTTATAAGCACCGTAAGCTAGCGCTTTAAAGCGAGATTTTTTATTGGGCTGGAGCATATCTGCCAATTGGATTTGGCTTTTGGTTTGCGGGTCAAATATCAGATACTCGCTATACGGCATGCCATGAGCGCCGCCAGTAAAGACATAAGAGTTGATTTCAAACAGCTCAAAGTCACCGACGTGACCCAAATATTCGGGCGTTACCATGAGGCTATAAACAAAAACGCTATCAACTGGTAAATCAGTAAACTGCGAGCTAACAAAACCGTCGATAGCCGCTTTAACCTCTGCTGGGCTGCTTTTTTTGGCGATAGGCACAGACTCAGTCGGTTTACTATTGACGACTAAATTATCGATACGCGCATTGGTCAGTGTGTTTATCCAAGCATGATTGGTGTTGAGATATTTCACCTCAATATCTGGACAATTATCACGCGCCGCGCATTTTTCTGCTATCTTTTTGGGCAGCTCGTAATCTAAATACTCAGTATGGCTGATCAGGCTCGCCGCCTGTGCCGACAAGCTTAGTGCCCCAAGCAATACGCTACTACTTAATACAGAGGTTAGATAAGGGTTGAGTGCAAATTTCATATAGCCTCTTTAACGCACAAATTAAGGTTTATTGACATTCTACCGTAACTGCGGCGCTGTATTGTAGGGACACTGTTTGTGTTTTTGAGTACTTAATGTTGATGCGTCAGCTTATATTGAGCTGCAACAAAAATTTTTATAATAAAAAAGACACGATAGCGTGTCTTTTAAAAGTAAGGATAAAGATTGATAAGTCAGTTTTAATGCTCGCGTGTACTGCTAAAGGTGATTTCTGGGTAGCGGTCTTGCATCAGCTGCAAGTTCACTCGCGATGGCGCTAAATAAGTCAAATAGCCGCCGCCATCTATTGATAACTGGTCATGGGCTTTTTTCTTAAACTTCGCCAGCGCCACTTCATCATCACAGTGAATCCAGCGTACCGTCGCAATCGATACTGGCTCAAAGATACATTGCACTTTGTATTCTTCTTTTAGGCGATGGGCGACCACTTCAAACTGTAGCACACCGACCGCGCCCAAGATTAAATCGTTATTAATCTGCGGCATAAACACCTGCGTTGCGCCCTCTTCGCTCAATTGCTGCAAACCTTTTTGCAAGGCTTTTGATTTAAGCGGGTCTTTTAATACCACGCGGCGGAATAGCTCAGGGGCAAAATGTGGAATACCCGTAAAGTTTAACTCTTCGCCTTCAGTAAAGCTGTCACCTATAGAAATGGTGCCGTGGTTATGAAGACCGATAATATCGCCCGGATAAGCTTCTTCTAACGCTTCACGGTCACCTGCTAAAAAGGTTAACGCATCGGCAATACGCACGTCTTTACCCAGACGCACGTGCTTCATTTTCATGCCTTTTTCATATTTGCCCGAGCAAACCCGTAAGAAGGCAATGCGGTCACGGTGACGCGGGTCCATATTGGCCTGAATCTTAAACACAAAACCGCTAAATTCGGTTTCAGTTGCGGTCACTTCGCGCTCATTAGTCGGATGCGCTTTAGGCGGCGGCGCGTATTTAACCAAGGTATCGAGCACCATATTGACGCCAAAGTTACCCAGCGCTGTACCAAATAATACTGGCGTCATCTCGCCCGCCAAAAACTCGTCAACGCTAAAGTCTTCTAGCGCCATTTGTACAAGCTCAAGCGACTCCTCAAAAGCATCAAACATCAGCTTGCCCAAGCGCTCTCGAATATCAGGATAATCATAGCCTTCGCGCGTTTCAGCAACCGTTATCTCGCCGCCGTGGCCTTTTTCATAAAGGTAGGTTTTGTTTTCGGTTAAATGATAGACGCCAACGAAATCTTGTCCCATACCGATAGGCCAAGTGACCGGAATACATTTAATTTTTAACACCGCTTCGATTTCACTTAATAGCTCAAGCGGCTCGCGAATTTGACGATCAAGTTTATTGACAAATGAGATGATGGGCGTATCACGCATGCGGCAAACTTCCATCAGTTTGATGGTCCGCTCTTCGACACCTTTTGCGCCATCGACCATCATCAGCGCACTGTCTACCGCGGTCAAGGTACGATAGGTATCTTCACTAAAATCGGCGTGACCCGGCGTATCTAGCAGGTTGACCACATGGTCTTTATAAGGGAACTGCATGACCGAAGTAGTAATCGAAATACCACGCTCTTGCTCCATGCTCATCCAATCAGATGTCGCATGACGGTCGGTTTTGCGGCCTTTAACTTCACCAACTACCTGAATCGCTTGCCCCCATAGCAGCAGCTTTTCGGTCATGGTGGTCTTACCCGCATCGGGATGCGAGATAATGGCAAAGGTGCGGCGTTTGGCAACTTCTTTGCCTAATTTCTTTGGATCTACGCTCATAATTTCGGCTTCAACGGTTGTGTCATTTAGAAATCAATCTAAATAAATAGGATAAATAATGGGCGTATTGTAGCGGATTTAGCGTTTGGGTGCAGAATTAGCGCATAAAAAAACATCCTCTCATGAACAAATAAAGAGTATTCATATTTTTTATCTTTAGATATTTTTAAACGTTAATAGTAGCGCTTGATTTCTCTTTCTAAAAAGTCAGCGGCGACATCATTGACTATCGTGCAATCGACCACACCGCGAAAGCTGTTGGTATTTGGATTGCTGCTGCCTTCAGCCACATAACTGGCTTCATAAATTTCTTTACCATATTCAACACCGTTATACTGATAAGCGGGTTGATTTTTATATTCAAAAAACATCACACGCCCGGCTTTTTGTTTATTGCCCACGCCGACGCCAAACTCCGAGGTGCTATGCTCTCTATCATCACTAAAACGCGCTTCAGCTGCCGCAATCCATTTATCAAGCGCTGTATATCCGGTCTTGTCTTTTTCATTAAAGGCTAAAAATTTACGCTCGCTAGTAACGACGGGGTTGTAGCAAACTGAGCCTGCTGGAAACGCTAAATTGGTTGGCAGTTTAGAGTAGTGACTTAAGGCCGTCTTAATGCCGCGACTATTGCTTAACGGAACGCCTGCACGGTAATCATCTGCCTTCACACCTGATAAATCCAAGGTTTTATAAGTGGTTTGATAATTGAACTTGTTATTGGTATTTTTTTCATAAATAGGCCATTTGACCGTATGACATTTGACTTCGATATTTTTATGTTCTAGGCGCCCTTCAAATTTATCTGCCAATATCGTTTTATCTAAGGTATTCAAACTTTGATTGCTATAGTTATTGACAAGATTTCTGGTTTTAATCTCATACTCGCCAGTACGGTAGGTTTCATCGACGCGCGCAATTGCCGTGTCGTTGGCTTGGCTGTCATAACTATCGGCAAATCTCGTCAGCGTCATACTGTTGCTACTGCCTGCGCCAAAAAACATGTCCTCTTCTTCGCAGCCGACGAGCGCAAGCGTCATTAAAGAGATCATACTCGGTAACAAAATCCATTTATGCAGTGAGGCAGTCATTCAGCAATGTCCTTTTGGTTAAGAGCTTTTTGTCTATTCTAATATGTTAGTAAAATGATTTTTGTGATTAGTTTACATTAATAGTATCGTTAATTATATATCAAAACCCTGCCACCTTTGCTGCTATCGCACCTTTAGTTAAGTGTCTCTAGTAAGTTACCATTTTCAAACTTGTTCCAAACTTACCGTGTATGTTTAGTGCTGCCCATTGTGCTACCCTAAGGGTTTGCTATGTAAAATTGCTTTTCTAGATAAGATTACATAGTAAAGTGTATAGTAAACATGCGACTTAATGATAAAAACCAACAACAAAGGATGTGTTATGAAAACATTGTATTCTACGCAAGCAACCGTCACTGGCGGCCGTACTGGTAACGCCAGCCTGCAAGACAGCGATTTGACGATCAATATGGTCGCACCCGGTTCTGGTAAAGACGGTAATAATCCAGAGCAATTATTTGCCATGGGTTACGCCGCATGCTTTGATGGTGCACTTGCGGCGGTTAAAGGCGAAGAAAAAGCAAAGTTTGACTCGACTACTGAAGTATCAGTAGATTTGATGAAAGGCGAAGGTCTAGACTTTAAATTGGCGGTAAAAATTCACGTAGTTGGCGAAAATACAGAACTTTCCGCCAATGAATTTCAAAAGCTGGTCGAAAAAGCCAATAAAGTTTGCCCTTACTCGAAAGCCACGCACGGCAATATCGACAGTGAAGTGACGTCAGAAGTAAAGTAATACGAATTTGATGCTTGTTGTTTTATAAAAGAATCCAGTTAGCGCTGGGTTCTTTTTTAGATTAAACGTGAATATAAAAACCAAGCACACAACAACATCTATTAACTTTTAAGCAGTTCGGCAAGCACAGGTTTTATCGTTATAATAAACATATATTTTTATCTAATAAATGATAAGTGACTTTCTATGACCGACAACGATCACAACTCGCACTCGCCCATCGATCCCAATACGCTACCGAATTTTGCCACCATGCCAAATGTAGCAACGATGGACACCAACCATGTGAATAAAGAGCAGCCACCTTTTATCTTGGTCGATGGCTCTTATTATTTGTTTCGCACCTACCATGCCTTGCCAAAAACCATGCAAAATTCTCAAGGTCTGGTAACCAATGCCATACGCGGCACATTAAATGCGCTATTAAAGCTGATGCGCCGCTATCATCCAACCCATATGGCGGTTTGCTTTGATACCAAATCACCGACCTTTCGTCATACGATGTCGGAAGAATATAAAGCCAATCGCCCAAAAATGGATGCTGAGCTTGCCGAGCAGATTCCTTATATCCACCGTTTAGTCACCGCCCTAGGGATTCCGTTATTACGTATCGAAGGCGCGGAAGCCGATGACATTATTGGTACGCTTGCCCATCGCGCCGTTGCCGAAGGTCATCACGTCGTTATCTCAACCGGTGATAAAGACATGATGCAGCTGATTAATGACTGCGTGATATTAGAAGACAGCTTCACGGGTAAAATCACTGATAGCGCAGGCGTGGTCGAAAAATTTGGCATCAATCCTGATCAGATGATTGATTTTTTAACGCTGATGGGTGACTCATCCGACGGCATCAAAGGTGTGCCCGGTATCGGTAAAAAAACGGCCAAAGATTTGCTCAATGAATATGGCACAATCGACAACATGCTCAAAAACGTCGCCAATATCAAAGGACGTGCAGGTAAAAATCTGGTCGAATATGCCGGCGATATCCCATTCAATACCCAACTGGCAACCATCGTCACTGATTTAGAAATTGGACAGGACTGGCGAGATTTAAAGATCAATACCGACCCGTGCGCGCATATCGATGAGCTACGCGCGCTCTATAGCGAGCTTGAGTTTAGAAATGAGTTGGCATCGCTTGACCACCCCAATCATCCAGCCAATGCTAATGGAAACGGCGCACAAAGCGTTGCCGACAGTCAGGCTGACGCTGAATCACAAGCGCAAATCGCCAAATCTTTACAAGCAAGCATCGTTAACAATATCAAGAACAGTAAAAGTCACGATAAAGCGTGGCATACCATTTTAGACGAGCCTGCTTTTGACAATTTGGTTAAAGTATTAGAATCTGCGCCGCATTTTGTCATTGATACCGAAACCACCAGCGTTTATTGGCGCCAGGCTAAGTTAGTTGGGCTATCGTTTGCCGTGCAAGCCCATGAAGCTTATTACGTGCCGCTGACCCACTGCCTCGAAGGTGACGAGCTAACCGCCAAACAGCTTGATCGCGATACAGTAATGGCACGTTTAAAACCCATTTTAGAAAATCCCAACATTGGCAAAATTGGTCAACATTTAAAATATGACGCGCATATTCTAAGTCTTTATGATATCGACCTCGTCGGCGCGATTCACGAACGTCCCAATAACTGGGCAATGGATACCATGCTTGCCAGCTACGTCATCAATGCGGCGATTACTCGTCACGGCATGGATGACTTGGCGCGGCACTATTTGCATACCCAAACCATCAGCTTTGAAGACGTTGCTGGTAAAGGCGCAAAGCAAGTGTGTTTTGACCAAGTTGCCATTGATTTGGCCAGCGATTATGCGTGTGAAGATGCCGATATTACCTATCAGCTATTTGATTTATTTAGCCAAAAATTGGCTGATGACGAAAATAACGCCAAATTGCTCCACGAGTTAGAAATTCCAACCGCAGAAATACTCTACCAAATGGAAGCAAATGGCATTTTAATCAAGCGCCCGTTCTTAAATGAACTATCAAAACGTTTTGATGAAGAGATTATCGCGCTTGAAAAACGCGCTTACGATGTCGCTGGCGAAGCATTTAATCTTGGCTCACCAAAACAGCTCGGTGAGATGCTGTTTGAAAAACTTGGCGTGGCGGGCGGTAAAAAAACCAAGTCTGGTCAGTACTCGACTGGCGAAGCAGTATTATCAAAGATTGACCATCCGTTGGTTGAGATTGTCCTTGAATATCGCGCGCTATCAAAGCTTAAAAGCACTTATACCGATGCCCTTGATAATGTGGCAGATAGCGAGACTGACCGCGTCCATACCAGCTATCATCAAGCGCTGACCAGCACTGGTCGCTTATCTTCAACCGATCCTAATTTGCAAAATATTCCCATTCGTACCGCGACGGGTCGCCTGATTCGCCAAGCCTTTATCGCCCCCGAAGGTCGCGTGATTTTAGCGGCGGATTACTCACAAATTGAGCTACGTCTGATGGCGCATTTTTCAGGCGATGCAAACTTAACCCGCGCCTTTAACGAAGGCTTAGATATTCATACCGCAACGGCGGCCGAAGTACTTGGCAAAGCGGTCGAAGAGGTCAGCGCCACCGAGCGCCGAAATGCTAAAGCCATCAACTTTGGATTACTCTACGGTATGAGTGCCTTTGGTCTGGCCAAGCAGCTACAAATGGGCCGGAGCGAGGCGCAGGACTATATCGATATGTATTTTCAGCGCTACCCAAGCGTCAAAGACTACATGATTAATACGCGTGCCAGCGCCGTAGAGCACGGCTACGTCGAGACGATATTGGGCCGTAAGCTTTATACGCCCGATATCAATCATAGCAATCGCATGGTCAAACAAGGCGCTGAACGGGCGGCGATTAACGCGCCGCTGCAAGGATCAGCCGCGGATATCATTAAGCTTGCGATGATTGCCGTTGATAAAGTATTGCCAAAAGAGCAGGCAAAAATGCTACTGCAAGTCCATGATGAATTGGTGTTTGAAGTCGATGCTGATAAAGTCGATGACATTCGCCAGCTGATTACCGACGCCATGCAAGATGTGTTGACGACAACCGCCGCCGAAAAAGGGTGGAATGTTGACTTTGCCGTGCCGTTACTCGTTGAAACTGATATTGGTAGTAATTGGGATGAAGCGCATTAATGGCTGAGCTTTCTCACAGTATTGGCTAATTTAAAACTGGCTCAAATACAAGAAAAGCTTAAACGATAGCGTTTAAACTCGCTAATAGCAGTACACTGATCTTAGCAGTATAATAAACCTAGATTAGATTGTTTTTTACGGGTTAGTGCTTTAAATATTGCTTTTTTATACGGTAGTTTACGATTTAAGTGAGCCTTTGCGCTCACTTTTTTATTTTTAACATTAGGAGCGTTCCATTTTACATTCAGATGGCGTCATCGAAATCCCTGGTAATATTATATTAATCATCTGCTTGCTACGTTGCACGCAGTATGTAGTACAAAGCCGCAGCAAGCAAAGCCGCTATTTTTGGCTGGCCTCAATTCTCGTGTTTCTTGAAGTGATTCGTCGTGAATTAAACTACTTACCAGATCTCTTTATTCCTAGCGATTTTTCGTTTCTCTCCCATTCCTATGACTGGTGGGAAGATAGCGTGCTCGTAATCATTTTGGTTTTCATTATTGGATTGCTTACCTATTCATGGCGTTATCTTTGGGCAGTGTTAAAGGACGTTAGGGTAAGCTTATACCTCATCGTAGCCGTATTGGCCGTCTTACAATATATGGGTGAAAATGCTATTTTGATCCCTGAAAGCATCGGCGAGATGGTAGAAGAGATTTCAGAGACGATTATTTATACCATCGCCTTGGCTTACTTGTGGCGTTTTAAACTTACTGAGTTTGAAAGTCGGTTTTTACCTCAGCCAAACTATGACGACATGTGTAATACCAATTAGCAGCAACTGACAGCGAGGTTTTTAAATTTATCCCCTTGTCTTCTTACATTTTTTGAACATCCTGTGACACCTTATTACTGGTAGTCGGCTTCATAACGCGGCACACTGATAGCCATAAATTCGATAATTAACTCTAACAATCATTAACCATAATAATGTGAATAGTATTGATAACAATAATGAGGACATATCCATGGACAATTCAAAAACCCCGCTGCCAGAAGAGATGGATCATATTGAAGGCGATAGCAGTATGGATGATAACGAAGACGGTAGCCAAGAGATTGATTTAGACAATCCTATGCTGCACACCTTTGATGATGACGATGTGATCGATAATTCGGCAGGATTTAGTAATTCTGAAGTGGGTACGGATGCGACCCAAGGCATTACGCCGATGCATCGCCAAAACGTCGATGAGGCGCGTATCAATGAAGTGTTGGTTGAAGAAAATTTAGATGACGACGATTATCCTGATATCGTCGATATCGCAGACAAAGATGCGGCAGAAATTTCTAATGATGACAATTTTTAAAGAAACGTCCTCTTTAAAAAAACGTCATCTTTAAAAAATATTGTATTTTAAAGAAGCATTATCCAAAAAAATACCGGACGTGACGTGCGGTATTTTTTTATGCCGTATTTTTGTGTTATTTAATTTTTATGCCATTTGCCACGTCAATTAAACCCAACCATCCAACGTGCCCACCCAGCCTTTGACCAACGGCAAGCTTAAAGCTTCAAGCAAATCAATGTGCCCCTCATCAAGATTCAACGCTGGAATATAATGATACTCCTGCCCGCCTGCGTTTAAAAAATTATCACGGTTTTCGATTGCCAACTCCTCTAAGGTTTCTAGGCAATCGGCAGAGAACGCTGGACTAATGACTTGTACTGAGCGCACGCCCGATTTGCCCCAATCTTCTAATACCACATCGGTGTACGGCTTCACCCACTCTTGCTTACCAAAACGCGACTGGAAACTGATAATCCATTCATCATCCTTTAAGCCAAGCTCTTGAGCAACTTGCGCGGCGGTACATTTACAGCGTTTTGGATACGGATCACCTTTATCCGCGTAAGGCTGCGGAATCCCGTGAAAGCTAAACATCAATTTTTCAGGCTTACCATGTTTTGCTTGAAAGCGGCGAATCGAGTCGGCCAATGCTTGAATATAAAGCGGATGCGCAAAGTAGTCTTTGACAATGCTATAGTTCGGCAAGTTGCGCTGCTTTAGCGTCCATTTCGTCAACGCATCATAAACCGCGCCGCCTGAGGTCGCCGAATACTGCGGAAATAAAGGTAAAATGACGAAATGATCCACGCCCTCGCTACGCAGCGTGTCCATCACCTCGGGCAAACCAGGATTGCCATAGCTCATCGCCGCATGCACAGAAACGCGAAATGGCGCGGCGCTATTTGCCAAACGCAGCTCGAGCAGCTCAACCTGACTTTTTAGAATTTTACGAATCGGTGAATCGCCTTCCCAAATGCTGGCATAAGCCTTTGCCACGCGTGTTGGGCGGCTTGGCAAGACAAATAAATTGAGTATGATTGCCCATAAGAATTTTGGAATTTCAATCACCCGCGGGTCGGACAAAAACTGTCTTAGATAACGACGGACGGCAGGCGCGGTCGGCTCATCGGGCGTACCTAGGTTGACTAATAAAACGGCAATACGTGGCGGCAATTCAGGTTTCATAATGGCATTATCTATTATTGGATTATGTTATTGTGATGTTATAAGCTTCGAGTATCTAAAAAGCATTTCAAATAAAGTAAAAAATAAGCTGAATTAAAAATGCAAAATTAAATGCTTTAGCCACTTATTTGGCAATAGTACTATTAAGTACTAATTAACCACGCTTAGCAATTATCAAAATTAACTAAGCAGGTTTTGATTAATTAAATACAAAATCACAGCTAAATACTAGGTTATATCGTTATCATCAGTGTAACATTTTATCTGTCGCAAACGCAGGGTAAAACGCTGGATGTTGCACCTGATTGCGGTGAAGATAGTGTCTGTTTAGACATTACTTGAAAGACTGCGCGCGAAGGTTGTACTCCTAGGCGCATCGCCATACAATAGACAAGCCTAATTCAAAAAACATCGGCAAATGACTGTCGCCATCTTAAGTTTGTTTATTTATAACCGTCGTTTTACTTATAACTGTAGTTTTGTGAGGTAGCTTTGAGCGCACGTTCTGATAGTACCAGTGAACACTCCACCAATCATTCTTCTAATACGGCAGGTGCCGCCGGTTTGGCAGGCTCGGTTGGCATCGTCACGCCGCAGACTTTTCATTTCGCTGAGCCGTTGACCTTGGAGTGTAACCGCACCCTGCCCGCGTTTGATTTAATTGTTGAAACTTACGGCACGCTCAATAGCGACAAATCAAACGCCATTTTGATTTGCCATGCCTTGTCTGGTAGCCATCATGCAGCGGGTTTCCATAGTGACGATGATAAAAAAGCCGGCTGGTGGGACAATATGATTGGCCCCAATAAAGCCATTGATACCAATCAGTTTTATGTTGTTTGCTTAAATAATATCGGCAGCTGCTTTGGCTCTACAGGTCCCACGACGATTAATCCAGATAGTATAAGCGATGGTGGAGAACCACGAGTTTATGGCCCTGACTTTCCCCTTGTCACCATTAAAGACTGGGTAAAAACCCAAGCCATGCTCTCAGACCGACTGGGCATTGAGGTGTGGCACGCCGTCGTTGGCGGCTCAATGGGCGGTATGCAGGCCATGCAATGGTCGGTCGATTATCCAGAGCGTTTAAAACGCTGTGTGGTCATTGCCAGTACGCCAAAGCTTTCAGCGCAAAATATCGCTTTTAACGAAGTTGCGCGTCAGTCCATATTATCCGACCCCGATTTTAAAGATGGGCGCTACTTGCAGGCAGGTACTTATCCTCGGCGCGGGCTTATCCTTGCGCGCATGGTTGGCCATATCACCTATTTGACCGATGACGCCATGAAGGCAAAATTCGGCCGTGATTTAAAATCTGGTAAATTTATGTATGGCTACGATGTTGAGTTTCAGGTCGAAAGCTATCTGCGCTATCAAGGCGAACGCTTTAGCGAAAACTTCGATGCCAATACTTATTTGCTCATGACCAAGGCTTTAGATTATTTTGATCCAACGCGTGACTATCCATCAACGTCATCGTCAGCATTAGGAGCAGAAGAGCCATTAGAATCATCAATCGGCGCCTCAGTAAAAGCGGATACTAACAAGGACGAGCTTGAAAAAACATTAGCTGACAGCGCCGATATCGAGGACATTGATACAACCAACGAGCAAGAACTCAGCGCGCTTAAAGCCGCCTTTGCCCATACGCAGTGCCAATATCTGATCGTGTCATTTACCACAGATTGGCGCTTTGCTCCGGAGCGCTCGCAAGAGATTGTCGATGCATTAATGGCGACTGGCAAACCGGTCAGCTATATCAATGTTGATGCGCCGCATGGTCATGATTCGTTTTTATTTGATATTCCACGTTATATGGGCGCCGTTAAAGGCTTTTTGACCGCGCCATTTATCTCTGATGCCACTTTGACAAAAAGCCAGTCGAAAAAAAGCCAACCGAAAAAAAGCCCGATAAAAAACACTCAGTCAAAAGACAGTCGTCAAAACAGCCGACCAAGTACAGGAGCGCGCTCATGAGAATGGATCATCAACTGGCTGAGCGCTGGATTGCACCGCATTCACACGTGCTGGATTTAGGCTGTGGCAATGGCGATCTGCTGGCACATCTGCAACAAAAACGCGGCGTGACCGGCTACGGGCTTGAGATTGACGGCGATAAAATCAATGAAGCCATCGCTAAGGGCTTATCTATCGTCGAACAAGATCTCAATGATGGCCTAGCGCGCTTTGCGGATAACAGCTTTGATACCGTCATTATGGCGCGCGCCCTGCAAGCGGTAAAAGCGCCTGATGTGTTATTGCTCGATATGCTACGCGTTGCCCGCGAAGCCGTCATTACCTTTCCCAACTTTGCCCACTGGCAAAACCGCCTGCATTTGGGGCTAAAAGGTCTAATGCCCGTTTCAGAAGCGCTGCCTTATGAGTGGTATAACACCCCGAACATTCATTTATGCACCTTTAAAGACTTTGAGCAGCTGTGCGCGCAGCACGATATTCATATCATCAATCGCTTTGCCGTCAGTGATTCTGAAAAAGGCCATGCGCCGCTGATGACAGCGTTAATACGCCAAGCACCCAATCTGCTCGCAGACGTCGCTATTTATCGCGTGACCAAACAAAAACCTGAGTAATAGCTGTGTTTATTTATTCTTTATTAAAGGACAATTAAACACCATAAGTCATCATTTTAACCTTAATAGATTGTTAAATTATCCTTACGCTTAAGTAACTCTATGATTTTATTGAGGTCGATGAGGTATAAGTAAGCATTAAATCGTGTAATTAGTATTTGAGTTTCGTAAGTTTGGATGTTAAGCTAGCAAAATAGTGTCAGTCGCACCCCAATTACGACCGTTTATCGGATTTTTTAACCGTTTATCGGCCCGATTTGTGGCAACGACCCACTAAATATATAAATGTTATTGCTAATAATTAGGTTAGAAGGTAGCGCAAGATTTCACCTAATTGTTATCGCCGCCTCACTGTCTTTAACGAGACAATTTTAGCGGTGCAACTTTTTTGCTTATTAACTGCCTAATTTTGGAGCTGCTATGAAACTATTAAAAGCTGCGTTGTTTACCGCCCTGTTTTCTTGTGCAGGCCTTGCCAACGCTGAGTTAATATCAAACGTGCCACTTGATACCTCACGTTTTGAGCTAATGCCTATCAGTGAGCTGTCTGCCAGCGCTGCCCAAGGTAACAATCACGCCCAGTTTTATTTAGCCAAGCGCTTGCAAAAGGGTGAAGGCGTTGCCCAAAACACCCAGCAAGCCATCCAGTGGTACACCAAAGCAGCTCAGCAAGGCGTTGCCCCTGCTCAGTTGAACCTTGCCATCATGTATTTGCGCGGAGAAGGCGTACAACCAAACCTTCAACAAGCGCGCTTATGGCTAGAAAAAGCAGCGATGCGCGGCGACAACCGTGCCAGCTATACGCTTGCCCTACTTGATGAAAAGCAAAAAAACTTGGTCGATGCTTATAAATGGTATGACTTGGCTGCTCGTGACGGTATGCTTGATGAAAAAGTCCGTAACAAAGCACGCGGTAAAATCGGTCAATTGGCATTAAACTTATCAAGTGCTGATATCGCTAGCGCGCGTAGCAAAGCCGATACTTGGTTCCAAAGTAAGTAATCTAGGCCAAATTTTTAGCTTGATATCATAAATATTAAATAAGCTCAGTATTTTACTGGGCTTTTTTGTTTTTTCATTTTTATTATCTCTCATATTTCTATGAGACGTTAAGATAATAAAAACGCCAAAACCTTTTTAAAATTTGTTAAACTACGCCCGCATTAGCCAATTCCACAATCGCGCTAGTGTTATATCTAATCTACATACTTAAACGCAATGCACTAGGTTTGCGACCTAGCCAGCAGGAGAAAAACATGAGTACCTCACAAACGACTGACGTACAAGCGTCAACCCACGCCACCGAATACGATAGCGTCACCAATAATATCGTGGTTGCAGCTTTATATAAGTTCACGCGCTTTAACGATTTTGAGCAATACCGCGAGCCAATCTTAAATACCATGCTAGAGAATGACGTCAAAGGCACGCTATTAATTGCTAGCGAAGGCATTAACGGCACGATTTCTGGTAGCCGCCAAGGTATCGATAATGTCTTAGAATACCTGCGCAGTATCGAAGCGATTGGCAACTTTACTTTTAAAGAGTCATATACCGATGCCCAGCCTTTTTACCGCACCAAGGTGAAGCTCAAAAAAGAAATCGTCACCATGGGCGTAGAAAATATCGACCCGTTACAGTCGGTCGGTCGCTACGTGAAACCTAGCGAATGGAATGCGCTAATCTCAGATCCTGAGGTTATTCTGATTGATACCCGTAACGATTATGAAGTACAAATTGGAACCTTTCAAAATGCGGTTAATCCAAAAACCGAAACCTTCCGCGAGTTTCCAGAATACGTGGCTAAAGAGCTCGATCCTGCTAAGCATAAAAAAGTTGCGATGTTCTGCACAGGTGGTATCCGCTGTGAGAAATCGACAGCATTTATGCGCGAGCAAGGCTTTGAAGAGGTCTATCATTTAGAAGGCGGAATTTTAAAGTATTTAGAAGAAATCCCAGCCAGCGAGTCTATGTGGCAGGGCGATTGCTTTGTCTTTGACAACCGTGTGTCAGTCAATCATAACTTAGAAAAAGGCAACTATGAGCAATGCTTTGCTTGCCGTATGCCGATTACTCAAAATGATATGCAAAGCGCCGCCTATGTCAAAGGCGAGTCGTGCCCGCATTGTATCGATAAAGCCAGCGAAGAGCAAAAAGCGCGTTTTCGTGAGCGCGAGCATCAAATGCAGCTAGCCAAGAAACGCGGCGAAGCGCATATTGGTAGCGATGTGATTGACGTGATTGAAAAGCGTAAAGCAGCTAAGATTGAAGCCCGTCGTCAGGCAGAAGCCGCCAATAAAGCCAAAGCTTAACGGCATTGAGATTTATTAAATAAGGCTTATTAAATAAGAATTGTCAAAAAAGAGGTCACTAGCGCCTCTTTTTTTTGTCTCTTTTAATTATATTATACTGCTGGATAAACCACTTGTCCTTGACTATTAAGCTCAGCTCCGGGTGTTGGCTTGGCAGGATCTAAGCGACCAACGCCCATAATATGCTCTACCCTATCGCCTCTCAGCAGTAAATAATCGGTAATGATGCGCCGATGGCAACGCCACCATACTGCTTCAGAACACATAAGGGTAAGACGCTGTTTTTCTCCCAGTTGAATGAGTTGGTCGAGAGCTGCCTGAAAAGTATCACTTAACGCATAATCTGCATAATTATGAAAAGCTTGCACGCGCCATAGATTATTGATGTCTTCATCGACTTGCTTTTGCTTCGGACGTCGCCCGCCAAGGTCGGGGCAGTGCTGATAACTGATGCCAAATTGACTAAGCGCTTCTGGAAAAGTATCGATATTAAAATCAGGGTTGGTACGAGAACGAGGAAAACTGCGCACATCAATGAGCAGTTCGATATTGGCTGCTTGAAGCATCTCAATCAGCTCAGCAAGGCTACGGGTCGAATGTCCAATCGTATAAAATGTGGTGGTCATGAGTTAAGCCGTTATAGAGTTGTCGCATTGTCGCGTTGAGGTTTTGAATTTTATTGTTTTTAAATTTTATTGTTGTCGTCTTATTTTGCATAGTCTGGTCTTAAATTGTTCAATGGTTTTGCTCACTCAATATTAACCAGCTTGAACTTGCTCAATCATTAGGACTTTTGTAGCACTATTATGGTCGAAGGTCGCTAACACAGAAAAATTGATCAAAGCAAAATAATCTAAACCTTTACTACTTATAGTGATACCTAACATAAAAAAATAGCAGACAACCACAAGGATCATCTGCTATCGATAGGCAAATACTTCGTTTTAAATTAGGGATATCTAAAATAAAATACGTACGCGAATGGTTTCTTCAACGTCTTTTAGCTGATCTAAAGCGGCGCGAGAATCGTTATAATCCACATCCATCACCAGGTAACCAACATCACCTTCGGTCATGAGACTCTGCGCTAAAATGTTGATATTTGCTTCAGCGAACAAACGGTTAATCTGTGACAGTACGCCTGGAACGTTTTTGTGGATATGCAGCAGACGATGCGAGCCTTCTTTAAACGGCACAGAAACTTCTGGGAAGTTGACGGCAGTCGCGGTATCACCTTGATCAGAGTAGCGAACAAACTTATCGGCGACTTCAAGACCAATATTGGCCTGCGCTTCTTGCGTAGAACCACCGATATGCGGCGTCAAGATAACGTTGTCAAATTTACGCAGTGGTGATTCAAACTCTTCGTCAGCAGATTTTGGCTCTTTTGGGAACACGTCAATCGCTGCGCCCAAGATTTTACCGGACTCAAGTGCTGCTGCCAAATCATCAATCTCAACGCAGGTACCGCGCGCCGCATTGATAAAGTAGCTGCCATCTTTCATGTGTGCAAATTGTGCCGCGCCCATCATATAGCGAGTGCTTGGCACATCAGGCACATGCAAGGTGACGATATCAGCCGTTGATAGTAGCTCTTCTAAGCTACCGACTTGCACAGCGTTACCCAGTGGCAATTTGGTCACAACATCATGATAAATGACTTTCATGCCGAAGCTTTCCGCCAATACCGACAATTGCGAGCCGATAGAGCCGTAACCGACGATACCAATCGTCTTACCACGAACTTCATGCGAGTTAGTGGCAGATTTGCCCCAGCCGCCGCGATGGACAGTGGCATTTTTTTCAGGGATACCGCGGTATAACATGATAGCTTCGGCCAATACCAGCTCAGCGACCGAGCGGGTGTTTGAATATGGCGCGTTAAAGACAGGAATACCCAAATCACGAGCGGCGTCCAAGTCGACTTGGTTGGTACCGATACAAAAGCAGCCAATACCGATAAGCTTGTGGGCGTGCTCAAGCACTTCACGTGTCAATTGCGTGCGCGAGCGAATACCGATGAAGTGAGCGTCTTTAATCTTTTCGATCAGCTCATCTTGATCTAGGGCGTGACTGATGTTTTCGATGTTATGATAACCCGCCGCTTCCAATACTTTTAACGCATTGTCGTGTAGCCCTTCAAGCAATAAAAACCGGATCTTGTCTTTTTGTAGTGATAACGCCATGTGGGAACTGTCCTATAATTGTCTTATAAAAATCATCAGTGGGATAAGTCTGATGGATGAAACGAAAAACAGTCTGGATATCTTACACAAAATTTGGCGGCGATGTTAGGAGATTAGATGAATTATTGCTTATCAAGCCTGAAAACTTTTTATGCTATAGTGAATCGCTGTACATAGCCTTAGGGTATCAACATTGTACTCAAAACTTTTATGCAAACGTTTTGCCAAAACAGCGTATCCAAACCTTATTAGAGGTTTTTTAATTATTGCTGCTACTTACTCTATAGGTAGGCGCGTGATAGCATATCTCTCTATCATTGCTCCGCGCGCTCACTTATACTTAATATTTATATAAACACAGTTATCATCGCTTAGTTATATCCATTTGGCGATATGATAATCCCTTTTATGCATAGCGCTTACGTTTATACCGAGATTTGACCATGACTTCTTTAGCCAGCCAAAGCAACTCTAACGCCCAAAACAATTCTACAGCCAATACAGACGCCGTTCAAAGCATCTTAAACACCTTGCTTGATGTACATCAGTTTGACGCCAGCCAAATCAAAACCGATAGTGAAAGCCTCGAGCATTGGGGCAAAGACTGGACCAAGCATTTCGCCCCTGCCGCTGCTGCCATCGTCTTTCCAAAGACCACCGAGCAAGTTCAAGCGATTGTCCTCCTTGCCAATGAGCACAATGTGGTTTTAACGCCAAGTGGCGGTCGTACCGGTTTGTCTGCTGGCGCCGTTGCCGCCAATGGCGAGATTGTCGTTAGCATGGATAAAATGAATCATATCGGACAATTTTATCCTGCTGACCGTATGGTTGAGATTGAAGCCGGCGTGGTCACTGAGCAGTTGCAACAATTCGCCGAATCAAAAGACCTTTACTACCCTGTCGACTTTGCTTCAGCAGGTTCCAGTCAAATTGGCGGCAATATCGGCACTAATGCCGGCGGTATTAAAGTCATTCGTTATGGCATGACCCGTCAATGGATTATGGGTTTAACGGTTGTCACGGGTAAAGGTGATATCTTGCAGCTGAACCGCGGCATGATTAAAAACGCCACCGGTTATGATTTGCGCCAATTGTTTATCGGTAGCGAAGGCACGCTTGGCCTTGTCACGCATGCACAAATCAAGCTTGAGCGTCAGCCGCAAGACTTAAACGTTATAGTGCTTGGCATGGACAGCTTTAATGATGTCATGAATGTACTCTCTGCCTTTCAAGCGCAAATCGATTTAACGGCGTTTGAGTTCTTTGATGAGGTGGCCATTGATAAACTCATGGCGCATGGTCAAGTGCAAGAGCCGTTTGAATCGCGTACCAAGTTTTATACCCTACTCGAGTTTGAAGCGCCTTATGAGCCTATCATGGATAAAGCCATGGCAATCTTTGAGCATTGCATGGAGCAAGGCTGGGTGGTTGACGGCGTGATGAGCCAAAGTCTGGCGCAAGCAGAAGAGCTTTGGAAGCTGCGCGAATATATTTCTGAAACCATCTCGGTATTTACCCCTTATAAAAACGATGTTTCGGTACTCATCAGCTACGTACCAGAGTTTATCGCGGAGATTGACCATATCGTTAGCAGCAACTACCCTGACTTTGAGGTTTGCTGGTTTGGTCATATCGGCGATGGCAATTTGCATCTCAACATTTTAAAGCCTGAAAATATGAGTAAAGACGACTTCTTTTCTGAGTGTCAGATTGTTAATAAATACGTCTTTGAAACGGTACAAAAATATGGCGGCTCGGTATCTGCAGAGCACGGCGTTGGCATGACGAAAAAGCCGTATCTAAACTATAGCCGCAGCGAAACTGAGATTGAGTATTTACGCGACATTAAAAAGGTCTTTGACCCAAATAATATTATGAATCGTGGCAAGATTTTTGATATGTGATGGATTATTTATTAAGATAATAGCTGCTCTGCCATAAAAAATGACGCTAAACATTAAATGTTAGCGTCATTTTTATATTGTTGTTTTAACTACATCGACTGGTTTTATCCTAACCGCATGGCTTATAAATATCAGCGTACCAAACTAATAGCCCACTCAAAAAATGTAGCTCGCGACCAAAACCAACTCACAAAAACTTAGCAAAACGTTACGCCGCTTGACTGTGATGGAAAGCTTGGGCTGCTATCATAACCTGCGTATTGCTAAGCCTAGCACTACTAATTGCTCGCGACAGTAAGCCAAAAACAGGCGTCCCAGCTCCGCGCCATTTAAAAATAAGCACTTGTAAATAGCCTCAGACCCCTCATTAAAACAAATGACAGCAGAGACTATGCTTAAGAAACCATGCTTAAGAGATTATGCTTAAGAAACTATACTTAAGAGACTGTGCTTAAGAAACTATGCTTATAATTTACTTATAACTTATTGTAAAAGCAAAGGACAATGATCGTAGTCAATCTTAAATAAGGTGGGACAAAACGCTGCGCTGGCGTTTACCTTTAGTCATGTTTACCTTTAGCCATTGTTTCATTGCAGACATTCATATCACAAGCTTTTACCATCTTCTTATTAGCAGAAATTTATCAGCAAATTTTATAACTAACTTTATTAACAGCCGTATATTTTAGCGACAGACAGGTACTTTATGAGCAAGATAGAAAAATTAGACGACTTTCACCTAACCATTGCCGAGATTAAGAAAAAAGATTACCCGCAACTCAAAGCCTTGATGGACCGCGTTTATGTCAATTTAGGCGGCGCATGGTCAAAGAACACCATTCATACCTTGATTGACGCCTTTCCTGAAGGGCAGATTGCCTTATTTGACCATGACCAGCTGATTGGTATGGTACTGTCCATGCGGGTTGACTATGCCAAATTTTCTAACCCGCACACCTATGATGATTTGATTGGTCACAAAGAAATCATCAAAGACAACCCTGAGGGTGACGCTATTTATGGGCTTGATGCGCTGATTGATCCCGATTATCGCGGTTATCGTTTAGGTCGCAGGCTCTATGATGCACGTAAAGAGCTGTGTCGCCAGTTAAACTTCCGCGCTATTTTGGCTGGTGGTCGTATCCCCAATTATCACAATCACCAAGATTTGACCCCTGGTGAATATATCGAAGCCGTTGAATCGCGTGAAATTCACGATCCCGCGCTGTCGTTTCAGTTATCAAATGGCTTTATCGTAAAGCGTATCTTGACCGCCTATTTGCCTGATGATGCCCAGTCAAAAGGTTTTGCGACCTTGCTTGAGTGGGCAAACATTTATTACGAGCCAAAAGAGTACAAACCCAACACCCGCAAATCTGAGGTACGCATCGGCGGTATTCAGTGGCAAATGCGTGAAGTAGAATCGCCTGAAGAGCTGTTACAGCAGGTCGAGTTTTTTGTCGATATCATGGCCGATTACAACTCTGATTTTGCTTGCTTGCCAGAGTTTTTTAATGCGCCGCTGATGGGTCTGTGTGAATCAACCGATCAAAACGTTGCCATCCGTTTCTTGGCGGATTATACCGAGTGGTTTAAAAACGAGATATCGCACTTGGCGGTCAGTTATAACGTCAACGTCATCACAGGCTCAATGCCATTATTAGACGAGGATGATACCCTCTATAACGTCAGCTATTTGTGCCGTCGCGATGGAACGGTCGAAGAGCAGCGCAAAATCCATATTACCCCGCATGAGCGTAGCGCGTGGGTGATTGAAGGCGGCGATGAGGTCAAAGTGTTTGACACCGACGCTGGTCGAATCGGTATTTTGATCTGCTACGACGTTGAGTTCCCAGAGCTTGCACGCTTAATGGCGCTTGATGACATGGATATTTTATTCGTTCCATTTTGGACAGATACACAAAACGGCTATCTGCGCGTACGCCACTGTGCGCATGCGCGGGCGATTGAAAACGAGTGTTATGTGATGATTTGCGGCTCAGTTGGTAACTTGCCGCAAGTAGAAAGCTTAGATATTCAATACGCGCAGTCGTCTATTTTCTCGCCATCAGATTTTGCCTTCCCGCACGATGCAATTATGGCAGAAACGACAGCCAATACCGAAATGGTATTTTTCTCTGATGTAAACTTAGATAAGCTCACTCACGTGCGTCACGAAGGCTCGGTACATAATCTGCTTGACCGCCGCGATGATTTATTTAGCTTAAAATGGAAGAGAAAAGCCAAAGTGCCCGCGAGTAAATTATCGGACGCCGAGCGCCGTGAAAACTCAGGCAGCGTGCTTATTGGTGATCCACTGCAAGACCGTGCCAAAAAACCTTAAGCGCTTATAGGCAGTTCGAAATAAAACCGCTACGTGAATAGCGGCGTGCGATTTTTTAAAAGTATCCTAAAGAATTTATGAATAGTACGGCTGACCATTCAGCCGTTTATTTTTATCTATTAAAAATTTGAGAGCAAGAAAAGCAGCCATTATGACGACTGATACTGATAAAAGTACTGAGAGCAATCAGACAATTGCGAAACCAAAAAAAACCACGCAGCAAAAAGTGCTGTCTGTCGTCAAAATGGTGCTTATATATGGATTGATATTTGCGGTCATTTATACGGCTGTTAATTGGTGGCGCCAGCCAATTATGCCTGCCAATCCGCAATTACAATTGACCGATTATCAAGGGCAAAGCGTTGACTTAGCAGCACTGAGCCAAGACAAACCAACGCTGGTATATTTTTGGGGCACCTGGTGTCCGGTTTGTCGGGTGACCTCGCCGACGATAGACAAGCTTGCCGCTGCAAATGATTATCCTGTCGTCACCATTGCCATTAAATCAGGCTCTAATCAAGAATTGCGTCGCTATCTTGGTGAAAATAACTACCGTTTTACCGCGGTTAATGACCAAGAAGGTGAGATATTCGCCGACTGGCAAGGACAAGTAACACCGTCTTATGTTGTTTTAAAAGATGGTGAGATGATGCAAGGCTTGACCGGTATTCAGCCGCTTTGGTCGCTTAGATTGCGTTTGTGGTTGTCAGAAATTTTTTGACAGCCAGTTAATTTTATAAAATCTAATAAATAGGCAATCAAACATGCCAGACCTATGATTTAATAGGCGACGTATTGCTGATATAAACGATGGGTTATGGTCAAAAATAGGACGATACTGGTCAGCTCTTTTTACCCTACCCATTTTGTCATATAATAGCTGCCGTTATCTTCGCCACTATTCTAATTACTCTGCTGTCTGTTAAAGATATTTTGGGTTGCAATCGTCTCATTAGTATTTATTATTGACGTAACCATTTATAAGTGAGTTAAATGAGTTATAAGCAGCCTATTTTGTGCCATGTGTTCTAAGCCAATTTTTCTAAGTAAAAACTAGTATCGATTATCCAATATTTGACCCCATATTATATTTAATGTTAAGCCTAAATCTTAAACGCAACTTCTAACCCCCATTTAATAAGACACCTTCTATGACTGATAAAAGCACCGATACGCCAAGCCACGATTATAAAGACACTCTTAACCTTGCCGATACGCCATTTGCGATGCGTGCAAACCTTGCCAAACGTGAGCCAGATTGGCTGGCGGCTTGGGAAGCGGACGACGTGTACGGCAAAATTCGGCAGGCGCGTGCGGGCGCGACCAAATATATTTTGCACGACGGCCCTCCATACGCCAACGGGCAGATTCATTTGGGTCACGCGGTCAATAAAGTGTTGAAAGACATTATTGTGAAGTCAAAAACCTTGTCAGGCTTTGATGCGCCCTATGTGCCAGGCTGGGACTGTCATGGTCTGCCTATCGAGCAAAAGGTCGAAGCCAAAGTTGGTAAAGTTGGGCAAAAAGTCTCGGCAACTGAATTTCGTGGCCTGTGCCGCGAATATGCAAGTACCCAGATTGAGCTACAAAAGGCTGACTTTAAACGTCTGGGCGTGTTTGGTGATTGGGACAACCCTTATCTCACCATGAATTTTCATCAGGAAGCCAACATCGTACGCGCGCTTGCCAAGATTTATGACAACGGCCATGTGACCCGCGGTATGAAGCCTGTGAACTGGTGCTTGGACTGTAGCTCTGCGCTAGCTGAAGCCGAAGTTGAATACCAAGATAAAGTTTCAGACGCCATTTATGTGAGCTTTGATATTTTAGACACCGACAAGGTTGCAGCATTAAATAACATCGAAGGTAATATCGCTGCTGTTATCTGGACGACGACGCCTTGGACCTTGCCTGCGAACCAAGCCATCTCGGTACATCCTGAGCATGATTATAGTGTGGTGGCAACTGCTAAAGGTAATTTCTTATTAGCCACGGACTTGGTTGAAAGCGCATTAAGCGAGTTTAAATTGAGTAATGATGGCATCCTAGCTACCGTTTCAGGATGCGAACTTGAAGGTTTGCGTGTCCAGCATCCATTGATTAACGATCGTCAAGTGCCGCTTATCCTAGGTGAGCACGTGACCACTGATAGCGGTACGGGCCTCGTCCATACGGCGCCCGGTCACGGTCTTGATGATTATATCGTTGGTCTTAAATATAATCTGCCCGTTGAAAACCCCGTCAGTGGCACGGGCGTTTATTTGGACAGCGCGGCGGTATTTGCCGGTGAGCACATTTATAAAGCCAATCCACAAATCATTGCTGCCTTGCATGATAACAGCCATTTAATCAGCCATACCAAAATTGAGCACAGCTATCCGCATTGCTGGCGTCATAAGTCGCCGATTATTTTCCGCGCCACGCCGCAGTGGTTTATCAATATGGAAGTCAAGGGCTTACGGGAGCGTGCGCTTGCCGATATTCCTTCGGTTAATTGGACGCCTGCTTGGGGGCAAAACCGTATTGAAGCCATGATGACAGGTCGCCCCGATTGGTGTATCTCACGCCAGCGTACATGGGGCGTGCCAATTACCTTTTTCACTCATAAAGAAACCGGCGAGCTGCATCCAAACACGCTAGAATTAATGGAAGTGGCAGCGCAAAAAATCGCTGCAGGCGGCGTTGAAGCTTGGTTTGATGCCAGCTGTGAAGACTTTTTAGGGGCAGAAGCTGCTGATTATGATAAAGCGACCGATACCTTAGACGTTTGGTTTGACTCAGGAACGACGCATTTTACCGTTCTTGAGCAGCGCGATGAATTGACCAATCCCGCTGATATGTATTTAGAAGGCTCGGATCAACACCGCGGTTGGTTCCAGACTTCTCTGCTAACGTCAGAGGCAATGTACGAGCGCCCACCGTTTAAGCAAGTATTAACCCATGGTTTTGTGGTTGATGAAAACGGTCGCAAGATGAGTAAGTCACTTGGCAATATCATCACGCCGCAGGACGAGATTAATAAAACCGGCGCGGACATGCTGCGTCTGTGGATTGCCTCAAGCGATTATCGCTACGAGATGAGCGCGGGTAAAACGGTGTTTAAAGGCGCCATCGATATGTACCGCCGTATTCGTAACACCTTACGCTTCTTACTTGCTAATACCGATGACTTTGATCCAGCAACCAACAGCGTGGACATTAATGAGCTGGTTAGCCTTGATAAATTTATCATTGAACGCGCCCAAAGCGTACAAGCGCAAATCATCAGCGCTTATGATGCGATGGACTTTCACCAAGTCACCCAGCATGTTACCGCGTTTTGCTCGCAGGACTTGGGCAGTTTTTATTTAGATATTATTAAAGACCGTCAGTACACCACCCAAACTGATGGACAGCCGCGCCGCTCAGCGCAAACGGCGATTTATCATATCGCTCATGCGCTGATTCGCTGGATTACGCCGATTTTATCATTCACCGCGCAAGAAGCGTGGGAAGTATTGGAAGGTAAAAACGGCAAGGATGCAGGCTACGTGTTTACCCAAGAGTGGTATGAATTCCCAGCGTTTGAGCTTAGCGCCATCACCAGCGACGACTGGCAACGTATCATGCAAGCAAAAGATAGCGTCAATAAGCATATCGAAACCGCGCGCGGTGAAAAAATCATCAATGCTAACTTGTCTGCAGGCGTTGATTTATATGCCGATGGCGCGATGTATGACAGCTTAGCGAAACTTGGCGAAGAGCTGCGTTTTGTTTTAATTACCAGCAGCGCGACATTACAGCCGATGAGTAAAGCACCTACTGATAAAGCCAATGTAAAAGCGCAAACTGACAATAGTGCGGATGAATCAGGTGAGTTAGTCGTTGATGTCAGTGCGGCGACTGGCACCAAATGCGTACGCTGCTGGCATATCCGTGATGATATCGGTACAGATGCGGCGCATCCTGAATTATGCGCACGCTGCGTGACCAACGTCAGCGGCGATGGCGAGGTGCGCCATTATGCCTAACTCACCTGAAAATAAGCAGTCGCAGGTTGAGGTCGATCATTCGCCCAAACCTGCGCACGCGACCACGGGTAGCTCAACCACGCCTAAAGGTCGTCTGAGTAAGACACCAAAAATGGTGACTAATGGCAGCCACGCCTTTATGTGGTACTTGCTGTCGCTTGCTGTGCTTATTATTGATCAGTGGACGAAATGGTTGGCGCAAACCAAGCTAAATTTCCTTGAGCCTGTGTCCGTCATTGAGCCTGTTTTAAATTGGACGCTTGCTTATAACTATGGCGCGGCGTTTAGTTTTTTGGCAGACCAGGCGGGTTGGCAAAAATGGTTTTTTGCGGGATTGGCGCTCGTAATGTCGCTATTTTTAATCGGCTATCTGGTCAAAGCGCCGCGTAAAGCCAAGCTATTATCCTTTGGCTTAGCTCTGGTGCTTGGCGGTGCTCTTGGTAACCTGATTGACCGCTTGTTACATGGTCACGTGATTGACTTTATTCATGTACATTATGCCGACGTTTGGCATTATCCCATTTTTAACATTGCCGATATTGCTATTTGTATTGGCGTGGCGCTGATTGTGATTGATATGCTGTTTTTAGAAAAGAAGCGCACGTTTAAATAATACTTACAGAATGACTTTGCAAATAGGCTACCAAATGGATAGCCTATTTTTTTGCGTCTTTATTAAGAGTTAACATATAGTGGAGCCACTTTAAAACAGTTACAGTGAGACTGGGATAAATTTTTCGTAGCCTCTGTGATAGCAGCAAGCAAGAAAAATTTATCCCAGTCGCGCACAACTATTAACGTATCGATTTTATCTTGAACTGATTATACTAAAGCTTAGCGATAACGTAAGCCACATAGTTGATTTACCTTAAAAGCGCTAAAGTATCATTGGTTCAATATAAAAAGGGTGCTGCTATGTCTCATAATCAAAGGTCTAATAATCAAATAAAACCTATTGCTCAAAAGCAAATTTCTGCTGCTAATGATAACAATAAGCACGTTGTTACTTTGTCAGTACTACAAGCCGATATCACCACGTTAAATGTCGATGCCATTGTCAATGCTGCCAACTCAAGCTTACTTGGTGGTGGCGGCGTTGATGGTGCGATTCATCGAGCGGCGGGACCTGAGTTACTTGAGTACTGCCGTACACTAAACGGTTGCCAAACAGGCGATGCTAAAATCAGTCCAGCATTTAAGCTACCCTGCCAGCACGTCATTCATACGGTCGGTCCTGTTTGGCATGGTGGCAATCGTCATGAGCCAGAGCTACTCGCCAGCTGTTATAAAAAATCACTGGATTTAGCGGTTCAACATAGTATAAGTAGCATTGCTTTTCCGTCCATTAGCACAGGGGTTTATGGTTATCCAATCGAAAAAGCGGCGCAAATTGCTATCAATACGGTGCAAGATTATCTACAAAACAGTTTAGAGCAAACGGCTGAGCTCTCAATTCATGAAGTCATTTTTTGCTGTTTTTCGGCTGCCGATGCGGCGATTTATAAGCGCATGTTAGAGCAGAATTAAGAACAGGAGAAAAGAGGAACAAAGCGTGCTTATAATAATCCTTTTAATCCAGTTAACCCATCCCCTACCATAATAAATAACAACCCTGCTAAATTAATAATAACGGTTAAATAATAGGTAATACGAAATTCAGGCTTTTGTGATTTATGCCGCAAATAGGTCTGTGCGACCATTGCACCGACCCAACCACCCAGCGCGCTTAACAGATGCAAGGTTGATTCAGGCGTGCGCCAGTCGCCATTTTGAGCAGCGGCTTTGTCTTTAGCATACATACTGTAGGTGATGACGCCTAATAGCGCATACCAAGCAACCACTAACCAGCTTAGCTTGTCGGTTAGCGCCAATAAAATTAAAACGCCATAAAAGCCAATGCCAAGAAATAAACGTTTCTTTTGGCCTGCTTCAAATTCTGCTTGGGCGCTGCGTTTATGATTGCGCCGCCGTATTTGGCTGTTTTTTTGCGCCATTTTTTGTTGCACAAAGCTGAGTTCTTGCACCTCTCTTGCTTGCAAGCGCCCCTGATTGTCTTTCGCCACGGTAAAAACCACGTGCTCGCCAACTTCAGGACGGCGCTGGGCTTTAAACGCGCTGACATGAAAAAATACCGACTCGCCCGCAGCAGTTTCAATAAAACCAAAACCTTTATCGTTCTGCCATTTTTTAATGTGACCTTGCTGTTTATGTGCCATCGGTTTTGCCATAAATAATGCGCTCTCTCTTAGATTCGTCAAATATATTACACTATTTGCGTTACACTATTTAGGCTTACAACCTATCCCAGATGACTTATCATTTCTGACATTATTTTTAACCATATTTATAATTACTTTATAACTCGCAATAGGTGGCTTTTACCATGACCGACTCCCAATTTATCACTCCCAATGAAGACACACGTATCACTCACGGCAGCCTTGTGAAGCTGCATTTTGAAGTATCGCTAGAAAACGGTACCGTGATTGATTCAACCTTTAACCGCGACGAACCAGTGACGCTGACCGTTGGCGATGAGAGCTTTTTACCGGGTTTTGAGCAAGTACTGATGAATCTACGCGCTGGCGATACGCGCACGGCTCACCTTGAGCCTGAGCAAGCGTTTGGCGAGTGGAACCCTGATAACATTCAGCATTTTAGCCGAACCCAATTTGCCTTGGTCGCTGACAATCCTGAAATCGGTATGTTGGTCGAGTTTGAAGACAAAGGCAAAAACACCTTACCCGGTACCATTAGCGCCATTGATGACGACGAAGTAGAAGTCGATTTTAACCATCCGCTTGCCGGTCAACCCGTGCTATTTAAAGTGCAGATATTTCAAGTCACCCCGCCGGGCGTCGCGGGAATCAAGATTATTTAGGATAAAAATAACTCTATATTAAAATAAAAAAGGATAAACAGATGCAATATCAAACACTGCCGCAGCTCAATGAAAAAGTCTCAAAAATTTGCTTAGGGACGATGACGTGGGGACAGCAAAATAGCGAAAGCGATGCCCATGCACAGATGGATTTGGCGCTTAGCAACGGGGTGAACTTTTGGGATACCGCTGAGATGTATCCGTCGCCGCCTGACAAAGACAAGCAAGGTGACACCGAACGCTTTATGGGCACGTGGTTTCATAAGACCAAACAGCGCGACAAGGTCATTCTTGCCAGCAAAATGTCGCCGATGGATTTTTTACGCGATGGGCAGACGCGTTATACCGCTGAGCACATCAGCAGCGCTATCGATGGCAATCTTGAGCGTTTGCAGACTGATTATATCGATATTTATCAGCTGCATTGGCCTGAGCGGCAAGCGAACTTTTTTAGTCAGCGTGGTTATAGCGAAGAGATGGCAGCGCAGTCGCTTGAGGATTTAACGCCGTTTTTAGAAACCATCCAAGCACTAAATGACGAGATTAAAAAAGGCCGTATTCGTGCTTATGGACTATCAAATGAAACCGCTTGGGGCCTGATGCGCTATCTGTGGGAAGCAGATAAAAATGGCTTAATTGCCCCTATCACGGTGCAAAATCCTTATAGTTTGCTCAACCGCTTATATGAAGTTGGCATGGCAGAGATTGCCCATCGTGAAAATATCGGTTTACTGGCCTACTCGCCGCTTGGCTTTGGCGTTTTGTCTGGTAAATACCTTGACGGCAAACGTCCTGCGGGCGCGCGCCTGACGATGTATGACCGCTTTGCCCGTTATACTAATGAAGAAGCAAAAGCCGCCACCGCTCAATACGCCAAAATTGCTGCCGATGCGGGTTTGGATATGGCACAAATGGCACTGGCCTTTGTCAATTCGCGCTCGTTTGTGACCAGTAATATCATTGGCGCAACCACCACTGAGCAGCTACAATCGAACATTGATAGCATTAACTTAACCTTAAGCGCTGATGTCCTAGAAGCGATTGAGGCGGTACATACCCAGCATCCCAATCCGTCGCCATAACTTTACGGCGTGACAGATGTTTTTCAGATTTAATATACTGAACTGCCAGTATTTGATAACAATAAAAAAGGCGCAAATCGTTAGTATGACTACTAAGATTTGCGCCTTTTTTATTGAGCTTTTTATGGTTGTTAATTTGAAACCGTTTTATGCCTACTTATGCTTTAGCTGCTTTTGTTAAAACCCGCGAATGCAGTTCAGCCAAGCCTTCTTGCATATGCGCTTGTAACAAATCGGTCAGCTGACTTTTGCTCAAGCCTTTAGGATCTATCGGCTCAAGCGGTAAGACAAAAGCCGTCACGTCTTTGCTATCAAGCACCTTTTTTAGGCTATCTTTCATCGTCATTTTGCCATAGTAAGGTAGCGCTTCACTTAAAGTGCCGTCTTTATTGACATAAGCAATCACTAGCGGGCGTATCGGTACATCAGCATCTATCGCCGCTTGCAGCAAAGTTCCGTGGATACGTTTGATTTTTTTGCCATCGGTGGTGGTCGCTTCTGGGAAAAAGATAACCGAAAAGCCTTTGGTTAAAAAATTGGCAATTTGCGTTGCGACCGTGCCAGCATCACCGGAACCGCGCTCGATAAATACCGTACCTGCCGCATGAGCAAGCTTACCAAAGACTGGCCAGTCGCCGATTTCAGCTTTTGATAAGAAAAAGGCTGGGCTCAGCGTCCCCACTACCGGAATATCCATCCACGACACATGGTTAGAAACCCACAGACCGTGGTGCTGCTCGACCCGCTCGACCGCCACCACCTGTACGCCAAACGAGCCGGCCATTTTGCGGCAAAAGGCTTGAATATAGCGTGGCAATTTTTCGCGCGGTGGCTGTTTAAATGCGCCAATACGCTGGGCGGCGCGCAGTCCGCCAGCGATGGTGGTGGTCATGCCAGCGATTTGTTTACCGCGGCCTAACTGCTGTTTGAGTGAAAAGCCTGACTTAGATTGGCTCATCTTTGTCCCTCGTGGTTAAAAACTTATGGGTTAAAAAATTCTTTATTAAAAGCTTAGTGTTTTAAAAACTTAATGATTTAAAAGCTTAGTGGTGAAAAAATCATTGGTCAAAGAGAGTGCTGCTTAAAAAACGTATGATTATATCTCGTAAACAAGCGCCATGAGTATAACAAAATTTATTTAGTCAGTGACGACTTGTGCACTGAATTATGAGTGGCTTTTGTTAATAAAGTCAGCTCGAAATCTTTACCGCTAAATGTTATTTACCAATAAACGCTGTAACATAAAGACATGGCTAATTTCTTTCATACGCTTTAATATCAAGTGATAAGACCACATATAGAAGGTTATATAAAGCTATATCAACGGACATTAACCCGATAATAGCGATTTATCTACTTTAATAAATAGGTGATACTCTTTGGAATATTTTGAAAGACACGAAGGTGGCGAGCGCGCCATTATCGTCCATTTAGACATCCGCCAAATTCAAGATCCCGATGATCTAAATGAATTTGAGCTACTTGCAGACTCAGCAGGCGCTAACCGCTTGGCACTGGTTACAGGCTCGCGTGCGCGTCCTGATGCTAAGTATTTCGTTGGTAGTGGCAAAGCTGAGGAAATAGCAGAATTGGTGCGCGAATACGACGCTGATATCGTCCTTTTCAATCACAATTTATCGCCATCGCAAGAGCGTAATATCGAAGCTTTGGTACAATGCCGCGTGCTTGACCGTACGGGCTTAATTTTGGATATTTTTGCCCAGCGCGCCCGTACTTACGAAGGTAAGCTACAGGTTGAGCTTGCGCAGCTAAACCACTTGTCAACGCGATTGGTGCGAGGTTGGACGCATTTGGAGCGCCAAAAAGGCGGTATCGGTCTGCGTGGACCCGGTGAAACTCAGCTGGAAACGGATCGCCGCTTATTACAAGTGCGTGTGACTCAGCTGAAAAACAAACTGGAGAAAGTACGCCAAACCCGCGCCCAAGGTCGAGCACGTCGGCAAAAATCAGACGTCCCGACCATCTCACTGGTCGGTTATACCAACGCTGGTAAGTCTACCCTATTTAATCGCTTGGTCGATGAAAATATTTACGCGGCTGACCAGTTATTTGCTACGCTCGACCCGACACTGCGCCGCCTTGATTGGCAAGGGGTTGGTCGCGTGGTGTTGGTCGATACCGTTGGTTTCGTCCGTCATTTGCCGCATGAATTGGTTGAGTCGTTTCATGCAACCCTAGAAGAGACGTTAGAAGCAGATTTATTGCTACACGTTATCGACTCTTCCAGTGAAGACATGCACGAACAGATTCAAGCGGTCAAAAACGTTTTGGCAGAGATTGATAACGATGTGCCTGTGCTCAATGTTTATAATAAGATAGACTTGACCGATGAGCCTGTGCACATTGGCTATGCGAGTGAAGGACAGCCAAACCGCGTTTATGTTTCTTCACGTGAAAACTTAGGCATGGAAGAGCTAACACTTGCCGTCCAGCAGCTATTAACGGGCACTTTGACCACCTTTAATTTAACCCTACCTTATAATGCGGGGCAATTTAAAAATACCCTGTACGAGCTTGGCGTGATTTTAGAAGAAAGCTATGATGATAATGGTCATGAATGCTTAACCATTCGCCTGCCAAGTGACAGACTCAAGCAGCTACTGGGTCAAGCCAATCTAAAGCCATTAGATGTGTTGCCGTTGGCACAAGCAACGTTGCTAATGCCGATTCTTGAACCGTTTGAACAGAGCGACGAAGAGGAGAGTATTGATGAAGCCGCTTCTTTAACGCCAGAGGAAGAAAATGCTTTTGCTGAGTTTGAAGCAATAAATTCTGCGACAGAAGCATCTGATTCGCAGAGTTAAATAAAATTGCTCTTAACCATTTACACTCAACCATTTCAGAACAGGACGCTATCAAATGATGGCGTCCTTTTTATATGGCCTACGCTTAGCATTTTTAGGTGTAATGGACATTTTTATATAAACCATTTAAAAAATACACCGTATTCTTTTCGCATCCGCAGTCCATAGCTAGACTTTATTAGTTTGCCTACTCTCTATATAATCAGCCTCTATGCTTGCGTTAAAATGCATCCGTTACAACATCTTCGTTAAAGTGCGTCTCTTTTTATATCTGATCGTTTTATATCTGACTTGGCTAGGTTTTCTTATGAGGTCTACTTCTACCTCCAACACACCCTTATGGATGGCGCTCATATTAACGCTGATAATGGTCGTGGTGGTTCGTGAGTCCGCAGTCGTTGTTTGCCAATGGGCGGGAATCGAAAAAGCGGCCAACATCGTCGGCCTCTTAACGATGTTTGTTATTTTGATGGTTTGGCGAGTTATAAAAGGGCTGCCCCACTGGCTAACCCAAGCAAGCAATACGTTACTGGTCGATAGTGGTTTTGCCTTTTTGCCCGTTTCTGCTGGAGCAGGTTTATTGCTATTTGCGTTAGGTGATGAGTTTTGGGGTGTGATGCTAACTATGATTATCAGTACACTTATCCCGCTTTGGGGCCTGGCCATCCTAGCCAATCGCTCCTTAAGTAACGGCAATGAGACAAATAACATCGTTACCGACAATGTAAAAAAGAACAATAAGCAAAGGGAACAGCATTAAGCTGTAGAAACAAGGCAACGTTATGAGTTTTAATAGTGTGTTTACAGCGACCCTTGCTGCGATATTATTGACCTTGGCCGCTCACGTTATCGCCCGCATTCTTGCGCGCAAGCTGTCGTGGTTGCCGATGGTCATCACCGCTTTGGTCTTAGTACTGCTGTTTTTGTTTATATTGCAGTGGGATTACAACCATTATTACAGCGTAGCAAAACCTGTGTTTGACCACTTGCTAGGCTATGTGACGGTATTGCTGGCGGTGCCATTGGCCGCGATGAACTTTAAAGGTTTGCCAGTTAAAAAGCTGACCATGATTGTGGCGTTGGCAAGCGTGGTTGGTGCTTTGCTACCCATGTCATTGGCCTATTTATTTTCCCTTAGTCACGAGACCATTTTGGCATTTGCCACCCGTTCAGTAACCACGCCGATTGGTCTTAGCGTGGCAGGTTTGATTAAAGCGCCGCTGGCCTTAGCAAACTTAATCATTATTGTTTCAGGCCTGATTGGCGGTACCTTAGCACGTTTTTTATTTCGCGGTATTGATGATGACCGCGCCAAAGGCCTCGCGCTTGGCCTTGCGGCGCATGCGTTTGGCACCGTAGAAGCGTGGCAAATGAGCCATACTGCTGGACGCTATGCCGCCTTTGGTTTAGCCGTCAACGGTTTGGTCACCGCCGTCTGGGTACCCATTTTTATTAGTGCTTTATCGGCATAAAATGATTTAAGTTAATTGTACACACCTTAAAGCCTATCTCCTTGATGGGCTTTATTTTTCTCCTAAATCCATTTCATTTGTTAGAATTTCTAACAGCCGCTCTTACTTAATTTTACCTCAAAGATAAAGGTAAAAACCTTGCTGTTATAAGCTGCTCAATAACTCTGGCTCTATTACCATATTGATTTTGTTCAGCTTTTTTACAAAATAAAAGGGCTTTTTCGGGCGCGTGCACGCATTCAGATATGGCAAAAACTTATTTTGTGTTATAGTAAGCAACTATTATTTTTTGTAGCTTTTGCAAGTGGTTTTGTTAGACGTGTATGGGTAGCGCCACATTGGCTCGCTATAAAATCCTACAGACGCGATAACCGCTTTGACGCGCGGCCTCATGCGCTTATCAGCAAAGCAATTTGCTCTTACTCGATAAAAAGTGATAACCCTATGATAAATATTGCTCCTTTACTGACGCGCTACTTGTCACCCATTTTACTCTCTGCCGTTGCTTTAACTAGCCTACCTATCGCCGCTCAAGCGGGAAACATGTATATCTACAAAGATAAAAGCGGACAAGTACTGCTCACCAACGTCAATCCTAGCGGTAATTTTGATAAATTTAATAAAAAAGTAAAAACTACCTACTATAAAGATTCAAGCGCCTACAATGCTGGTAGCAATTATAGCTATGATTACGGTAGCAGTGCGGCAAGTAGTAGCGGCAGTCGTAATTCTTATGACAGTTATATCCGTGCCTCAGCCGCCCGTCATGGTGTCGATCCAGCGCTGATGAAAGCCATGATGCACACAGAATCGGCGTTTAATCCTAATGCGCGCTCACCTGTTGGTGCCCAAGGTTTGATGCAGCTGATGCCAGCAACGGCGCGCCGCTTTGATGTCAGTAATCCGTGGAATCCTGCTGATAATATCGAAGGCTCTGCCAAATACATTGCTTGGCTGATGCGCCGCTTTAATAACAATGTTGAGTTTGCGGTAGCGGGTTATAACGCGGGCGAAGGTAACGTTGATAAATACAACGGCATCCCGCCGTTTAAAGAAACGCGCAATTACGTCAAAAACGTCATGAGTCGCTATCACAGCTTATATAAAAATGATGCAGCTCTATTGGGTAATAGCATGAACGCCAATAATTCTAGTGGCACTACGAATGGTGGTCTGCAAAACGTCAGTTATGGCACCAGTAATAATAGCAACAGTGCCAGCTATGCTAACTCCGCTTATTTAGCCCTACGCTAATACCTGCGTTTGACTTCAAAATAAATAGCTCATCTTTTAAATTTTTAAAATGCACAGACATAAAAAAGCCCGTTAAATGAATAACGGGCTTTTTAATATCTATACTATGTGCTTTATATGATTTAAAGCTTACTTGTTCGCCGCTTGCGTGGCAGCAACTTCAGCAGCAAAGTCTTCTTGCTTCTTCTCGATGCCTTCACCAACTTCAAGGCGTTTAAAACCAAGCACTTTTACGCCCTCAGCTTTTAATACGTCACCAACTTTTTTCTCATTGTCCATGACATATGGCTGACGTAGTAACGTTACTTCGTCTAGGTATTTACGTAAGCCACCTTCGATCATTTTTTCAACGATGTTGTCAGGCTTGCCAGACTCTTTTGCTTTGGCTTCGATGATGTCTTTTTCGCGTGCTAGTACGTCAGCCGCTACGTCTTCGTCATCTACTGCAACAGGGTTGAACGCTGCAATGTGCATTGCAAGGTTTTTGCCCGTCTCTTCGCTGCCGCCTTCATAAGATACGACCACACCGATACGTAGACCGTGACGGTATGAAGCGATGTTTGCGCCTTCAAGTACTTCAACGCGGCGAATTTGGATGTTTTCACCGATTTTTTGTACCAAAGATACGCGTGCTTCTTCAACGGTTTGACCATCGCCATAAGGCAATTCAGAGATAGCAGCAACGTCAGTGACGTTGTTTTCTAGCGCAAGATTGGCCACTTTTTCTGCAAATGCCGTGAAGCTTTCATCTTTTGCAACGAAGTCAGTTTGGCAGTTTACTTCTAACAAGAATGCTTTGTTGTCACCTTGAGCGATGATGATAGCGCCGTCAGCTGCGATGTTACCCGCTTTTTTAGCCGCTTTCGCTTGACCAGATTTACGTAGGTTATCAATAGCAACTTCAACATCGCCGTTTGCTTCTTCTAACGCTTTTTTACATTCCATCATGCCAAGACCAGTACGGTCACGCAATTCTTTTACCATTTTGGCAGATATTTTTACTTCTGACATAAGAGTTACCTTTTATTATGTAGGTGAGTATTGTTATGTATGGGGGTGCACGATAGCTAAACGCGCTCACATTTTATCAAATAAGTCAGTGATGCTCGGCGCGTTAATAATAAGGCATGACGAGTAAAACTACATCATGCCTATTATAAACTTTACGTATAAACTTTATGTGATTAATAACTTTATATGGCTGCTCATAGATAAACTATCAAGGCAACCTTACAAAGTGAAACCTAATCACTCAGCGATTTACTCTGCTGGCGTAGCAGTTTCTTCAGTTTTAGTATCGGCTGCTTCTTCAGTAGCAGGTGCTTGCTCTGCGTCTTGTGCTTGGTCAGCAGCTTTACCGCCTGCTTGAGTTTGTGCGTACTCTTTACCAGCGATAATCGCATCAGCAATAGAAGTCACATACAAATTCACAGCACGGATAGCATCATCGTTTGCTGGAATGATGTAATCAACGTTATCTGGGTTTGAGTTGGTATCAACGATACCGATAACTGGGATACCTAGATTTTTAGCTTCTTTGATAGCGATTGCTTCGTGATCAACGTCTACAACGAAGATAGCGTCGGGTAGGCCGCCCATGTCTTTGATACCGCCTAGTGAGCGCTCAAGTTTTTCCATATCACGAGTACGCTCTAATGCTTCACGCTTAGTCAGCTTAGCAAAAGTACCGTCTTCAGATTGTTTTTCAAGCTCTTTTAGGCGAATGATTGACTGGCGTAAGGTTTTCCAGTTAGTCAACATACCACCTAACCAGCGATGGTCAACGTATGGCATGCCAGCGCGTTGTGCTTGCTCGCGGATAACGCCGCTTGCTGCGCGCTTAGTACCGACAAATAATACTTTGTTTTTCTTAGCAGCTAGGCCGTTTACGTAAGTCAATGCTTCGTTAAACGCTTTTACTGTGTGCTCTAAGTTGATGATATGAATCTTGTTACGGGCGCCAAAGATGTATGGACCCATTTTTGGATTCCAAAAACGTGTTTGGTGACCAAAGTGAGCGCCGGCTTGTAATAAGTCGCGCATTTCGATTTTGGTTGGATTGTTTGAAGCCATGTGAAATTCCTATTGGTTGGGTTATGCCTCCACATCACAAAAACTGCCTATCTAGCAACACGCATTTGCTAACCGTTAATGTTTAACGTTTATTGAAACGGCACTAACTTCTTTGCAAATTAATCAAGTCGCCAAACACCCAGCAATTTTTTGCCATGATGTGTGTGTCATTGTTTGATGGGTTGGTTTAAAAATTGAGCTAAACTTTAAATTTAAACAACATGCCTAAACCTAAATGATAAAAATAGCTGCGCTGTATTTTACCATATAACGCTTAGCGACTGCTAGCGCTATTATGCACAGCTCCTGCTTAATCACTCCGCAGTATCCAAATCCAAATTACGATCTATTTGCCAAATTAAATAAGCGCCAAGGCTCATCAGTACAAAGAGCGCAATGCCCATTTTCAGGACTGGATTGAGGGGAAATAAGTTTAATAATAAACCGCCAAAAATACCCACCGAAAACATCAACGAGCCTTGTAAAGCACTGGCCATACCCGCACGACGTTTTTGAAAAGCGAGTGCAATCGCCGACGCGTTCGGCTGCGTCAGACCCAAGCCAGCAATACAAAAGAAAATACACGCCAAAACCAGCGGCAACCAAGCATCCGTACCAAAAATAATACCGGTTGCAAACAGCGCCGCAGCCGAGATGACCTGCATCATCGCGCCAAATCGTAGAATGCTTAAGATACGAAAACGATTGGTCAACCATTGATTCAGCTGCGTTAATCCTACAAATCCTGCCGCATTCATGCCAAATAGCCAACCAAAATGGGTGGCTGACACGCCATAGGTATCCATGATCAATTCAGAAGCGGAGCTGATATAGACAAACATGGCGCCCATTAATAAGCCGCCACCAATCGCTGGATAATTAAAGGTTGGGTCTTTTAATAAATCCCAATATTGGCTGAGCACTTCTTTGGCTGGACGGACGTTACGATTTTCTTCAGTCAGGGTTTCAAAGAAAAAAAACTTTGTCAGTAATAAATTCAGCGCTCCAAAAGCCGCTAAGAACCAAAAGATAGAATGCCAGCTAAAGAATTGTAAAAACATAGCACCAAGTGATGGCGCCAATATCGGCGCTAAACCCATGACCAATATCATAATCGAAAAGGCTTTGGCGGTTTGCTTGGCCGTTAGGCGATCACGTATTGCCGCACGGGTGACAACCGCCCCAACGCACGCGCCCAGCGCTTGAAAGGTACGACCGACAAACAATACGTATTCATTATCGGTCGTCGCGCAAACAATCGAGGCAATCACATATAAAGTCATGCCCATATATAACGGTTTGACGCGACCGACGCGATCACTAAAGGGGCCGTAAAATAGCTGACCAAACACCAAACCAAGAAAATACGCTGGTACAGAGTTGGCCATAAACGCAGTCGATACGCCGAAATCCTCTGCCATCGAGGGCAATGCGGGCAGATACATATCAATAGATAGGGGCCCTACCGCCACGATAAGCCCGAGCATCATAATCCATGCAACAGGCAAATCAGCAGAACGCACTCGGTCAGCAGCGACCGGTTTATTGGGCAGAGAGGATTTTGGAGCAGACATAGTTAGACCATTTTATAGAGTGATGATTATTTTATTATTGCTGCGCTGTTTGTTTTGTCATTTTAATAAGCTTTTATTTAAAATGAACTTTTATTTAAAAAAAATCCTACAAACAATCATGCATCCTTATAGGCAGCGACGCAAGCAGTCTAGGTAAACAGACAATGCTATATTGCACTATCTGCTTGTAATTCAATAGACGCTTGCTGTGAATAAAATAAACGGCTCAAATAAAACAATCCAACGAACTAACCACGTAGGGTGAATTGTCTAACGGAACTGACGTTTACCAAAAGCAGTACTGGCTTGCTTGGCTTTTCTAAGCGCCAGTTTACGGTTGCGACCAAACATCATTTTTAGTTGCCAGAGTTTTTCTTTATATAAGGTGGTGGCTGGCTGCTCGAACATGGCATTGATAACGCGCTTACTGGCCAGTACCGCATCGGGTGAACGCTCAGCAAACTCGGCGGCAAGCTTTTGCGCCTGCTCAAGTGGCGTCTCACTACAATGGCTGACCAAGCCGAGCGCTTTGCCTTCTTCGGCATCCACAGTACGAGCGGTCATTGCCAGCTCTTTTAAAATATCAGCGCGTACCACGCCAAACCCTGATTGGGTTAAACCCATATCGGGTACCAGCCCCCACTTGGCTTCCATAATCGACAATTTACAATCAGGACGACTGATACGAACATCGCACGCCAGCGCCAGTTGTAAGCCTGCGCCAATACAGTAGCCTTCTAAAACCGCAATCACTGGCACGGGCACATCACGCCAAACCAAGCAGACGCGTTGAAAGAGACTCTGCCAAGGCTTGATAAGCTCCCACAGCACAAACGCTTGGTTTTTAGGATGGTTTAAATCGCCCAAATCGATACCGGCACAAAACGTGCCTTCAGCGCCATTAAGAATCACCGCACGAATGGTTTTATCTTTACTAATGCGCCCTGCTACCGCAATCAACTCTTCGACCACTTTAAAACTCATGGCGTTCTTTTTTTCCGGTCGATTGATGGTCACCGTAACTATATGGTCGGTCGCGCTGATTTGTAATGTCTCATACTGATAAGTGGCAATAGCGTGCATAATCATCCTTAATAATAAATAAAACAAACCGAGTGGTTGGTGCTCAGTATAATCTTAACAGCCTTACACTACCCCTTCCTTATCAATAACTGACTGTAAGGGTAGCGTTTATCGTCAGCCATTTTATAATTATTGGTATCGTTATTGGCGTTAAATCATTTTCCACGTCATATCATTTTCACTCAGGCGATGATAATTAAGCTGAGGATAAGTCGATAAATCGAGCGTTTGTAAATTATTTAAGGCGGTCAACAGCGCTTCATAATAAGGCTCAAGCATGGCAAATTGCGCAGGCGTGGTATGCTGGATATTTAATAAGCATTTATCCTCTAAATCTTGGCTTGCCTGACGCAATTGCGGCACGCCAGTATAACGACTGCCGCCCAATATACGATGGGCAATTTGCGCAAGCGCACTGCGGTTTCGGCTCTCCCATGCCTGCATCAATGCTTGCTTTTCATCATTGATGGTATCGAGCATCATAATGATGAGCTTGGCAGCCAAATCTGGCTTATTGGCTGAGCGCGTCAAAGCATCTTGCCAATTTAAAATCTCCGAAGCGTTAAGCTGATTAGCGCTTAAGTCCGTACTATTTTGCAATGGGGCGGTATTCTCTGTTTTCTCATCTTTAGCGCTGTCTATCGTTTGATACGGCGGATAAACCAGCGGCGCTTGGCTTTGATAGCGCAAATTCTCGTAGCGCGGCTGGGTTTCGCGCGGTGTCTCGCGCCTGTAATCTTCACGCGGCTGACTATCGCGCAAATAGTCATCACGAATTTTCTTCAATGATAAAGGTCGGGTGATTTTTGCCGGACTTTTCACTTTAGCAACAGAATCAGTAAGGCGATTATCCTCATTATCTTTGACCAATGGATAATTTGGCATGGTCAGATCTAAGGGCGCCGCTGAGGTGTTTGAGGCGTTTTGAGCCAATACATTTTGCAAATTAGAGCTGTCTACATCGCGATTTTCTAACTCTAAGCTTTGTAAATCATCACTATGAATAGTGGTCAATGGCGGCACCGAATCGGTACGCCCAAGCCATTTTTGTAGAACTTGTAGCAACTGCGGCTGACTAATAGGTTTGCCCACATAATCATTGATGCCACTTGCAATCAGCTTATCGCGCTCATCGGCTAGGCCATGGGCGGTTAAGGCGATAATCGGAATATGATGATCAGGCGTTTCGATATTACGGATTTGGCGCGCTGCTTCATGCCCTGACATACGCGGCATTTGAATATCCATAAAGATCAAATCAATACTGTTTTTATGCGCCGCTCCATTTTTATCTTCTGTCGGGCTATCGTCAAGATGTAGCGAGTTAACCGCCGATTTACTGACATCGTCACGGGCTTCGGCTTTAGATATCTGGGTCTTTTTCGCCAAACTTCGTTTTTCAGCTTGAGCGGCTTTGATATGCTTGGTTTGCTGTTTACTGATAATTTCGATGGCGTCAAAACCACTACTAGCAGTAATCACATGGATACCAAGCTCGCTTAACAGCGCGTCAAGCACCAGCAGGTTTGGCAGATGGTCATCGACGGCTAAGACGGTAACGCCTTTCCAGCGCGGCTCTTGGATGCCGCTCGGTGCACTGCGCTTTTGCGTATCCAGCATGGCATAGAGCTGCCGTTTATCTAATGGCTCATACAATATATTGGCATGATAGCGATTGAGCAGCGCTTGATCAGCGGCAACTTGATAGCCAAATACCGCCAGCTTACCTTGATAATGCAGGCGAATTTGTTTAAGCAGCGCCATCATATCGTCTTGCGTATCATCATCAACGATGACCCAATCCCAATAATTGCCGCGCTCTTTAAGCGACTCAAGCACGCCTGGCAAGGAGTTGGCTTGGGTCAGGGTAATCGGTAAATGTTGCAGGCTGGCTTTGAGCACCTGTATCGAAGCGGTATGATTGATCCAAACCAGTACATTAAACTCGTCAGTGTCACTGGCAAGCGGCGCAAGCACGGGCAGTTCAATGGTTTGTCCGGTCGCCGCTTCTAGGACATCAACATGGGCTGGCATTCGAAACCAAAACGTCGCCCCTTGATTGGAGATGTTTTCTTGCACGTTATCGTAAAAACCAATATCGCCGCCCATCAGCCGCGTTAATTGCTTGGAGATAACCAGACCCAAACCGGTGCCGCCATATTGCCGCGTAATCGATGGATCACCCTGACTAAAGCTTTGAAAGAGCGTTTTTTGGTCAGATAACGAAATCCCTTTACCGCTATCTTGCACACTAATCATTAAATAATTATCGCGATGATCGTCTAGGCTGACGCGCACGACCACATCGCCGCTATCGGTGAATTTAATGGCATTACCAACGATATTGGTCAATACTTGCTTGAGGCGCAGGGCATCGCCGTTGATGCGCATCGGCACGTCGTTATAAAACAGCACCGCCATACGCAGGCCTTTTTCAGCAGCAACCGGCGATAGCATATCCACCACGTCATAAATGGTGTCATAAAGGTCAAACTCGTGACGGTCGAGCACCAATTTACCCGCTTCGATTTTAGAAAAATCTAATACGTCATTGACTAAAGCCAACAGATGCGCCGACGACTTACGGATGGTTTGTACGTACAAATCTTGCTCGGGATTAAGCTCGCCATGACGCGCGAGTAAATTAATAAAACCATCGATACTGTTTAACGGAGTACGCAGCTCATGGCTGATATTGGCCAAAAACGCCGATTTTGCTTGACTGGTCGAAATTGCCGCATCGCGCGCGTTACGGATAGAGATGTTTTGCATTTCCATCTCATCAAATGCCAAACGCAAATCGTCTTCGGTTTGCTCGGCATGATCTTTTAAATCTTGAAAGCTGGCATGCAAACGGCGCAGCGTCCTGACCAAATCTTGCTGTAATAAATTTAGCTCGCCGTTTGATTCGACCGGAATAGGCTGATAAAGATTATCGACATGGGTACGTTGCAGTTGCAAGCGCAGCTCATAAATCGGCGCAATCCAACGTTTTGAATAGATGTTTAAGCTTAATAACAAAATTAAAATGGTAAATAAGCCAGTAATCGCCAGTGCCATCGCGATACGATAACGGGCGATATAAAGCGGCTCGTTATCCATATCGACCAATAACCACAATTGCTGCCCGTCAAACTCACCCAGCGTGCTACCATAAGCCGTGCCAATGGGCGTTGATTTTTGCGACAAAAAACGTTTTGATGCGTCTATCTGCGGCCATTCTTCATCGATACCGTAACCAACGCTTGCTAGTACTTCATTGTTCTCATTAATAATGGCAATACGCTGCACATGCTGCTCGGATTGCATGCGGCCCAGCCTATCTTGAATACCTTCTAGCTTGGTAATAACGGTTTGCGTCGACTCGTCGGCGCTGTCACTACTTGCTTGTTTTGCTTGTTGCTCCTTATGCTCTAGCAGCTCTGGAATCAATTCAGCAATCGCAGGCGTATAACGAATCAGCACCGCCTCTGCCAACGCTTCTTGCTCTGAATTACTCGCGCGCATGGTTTCATAAAACACCAAAATGCCGCCGACCGCTGCCAATAAACAAATCGGCAAAAATACCAAGACAATCAGCTGACCATAAGCGCTACTGGTATCGAAACGTTTTTTGTATGCCATGCTGATTTTTTTCTCCGCTGATATTTTTTTAGCTTCATTTAAACAAGGTACGCGACTGCTGGGATATTTGCGACTGAAATACAGGTTGCGCAGCTTTTGGCGCCTTTTATTTGATTTACCTCACTGCAAGCGCGGCAAATCAAACCCGCAGAATGCTATTTAAGATAGCGGGTTTAAATTGAGATTATCTTAACAGGATTTTATGAGAGGCGGTTAGCCATTCATAAAGGAATCTCATCGATTGACGCTCATTGCCGCCCAGCGTTGCTTGCTAAAAAAGCCAACCTTAGCATTTGATTTATAAATAAATATAAATAAACTACTCTATCACCAATAACACTTGATGCATTAAGCGCAGCTGAAAACAAAATGATATAATGACGCAACTTTTTATTAACCACAATAAATACCTGACAGTTATAAGGTACTGACCTATTATTGATAAGGTTTTAATAGCTATCATTTAAACAGGTTCAATTCATAAACAGTACCAATTAAAAAACTAATCATCGATAAGGATTCCTTATGTCCGCTACGGCCCAGTCAAACGCCAATTTTATTACGCAAATCACTGACCTTGCCGACTGCGTGGGTCAGACACCATTGGTCAAATTGAAGCGCCTGCCTGAGCAAGAGCAGATTGCTAATGGCGCGGTATTGCTTGCCAAGCTTGAAGGCAATAATCCTGCTGGTTCAGTAAAAGACCGTCCTGCCTTTAATATGATTTATCAAGCGGAGCAGCGCGGCGACATCAAACCGGGCGACATGCTCATTGAAGCGACCAGCGGCAATACGGGCATTGCTTTAGCGATGGTGGCGGCGATGCGCGGTTATCCAATCACTTTATTTATGCCGACCAACTCGACCCAAGAGCGTAAAGACGCGATGGCCGCTTATGGCGCGACGCTTGTCGAAGTCGATGAAGGTATAGAAGCCGCGCGCGATATGGCGCTGCAAATGCAAGCGGACGGAAAAGGCATTGTGCTCGATCAGTTTAATAACCCTGATAATAAACAGGCGCATTATCTAACCACTGGTCCTGAATTATGGCAACAAACAAACGGTAAAATCACCCACTTTATCAGCTCGATGGGCACCACTGGCACCATTACTGGCGTCGCGCAATACCTAAAAGAGCAAAACCCTGACGTTAAAGTTATCGGTCTGCAACCAGACGAAGAAGCGTCTATTGCTGGTATTCGCCGCTGGCCTGCAGCCTATATGCCAGGTATTTTTGAGGCAGACTTGGTTGACGATATCATGGATGTTGACCAGCGGGTTGCCGAAGTTTATATGCGTAAATTGGCCAAAACCGAAGGTATTTTTGCGGGTGTTTCTTCAGGCGCAGCAGCATGGGCCGCAGCAGAAGTTGCCAAAGAAAACCCCAATGCAGTCGTTGCCTTTATCGTTTGCGATCGCGGCGATCGTTATTTATCGACGGGCTTATACAATGCTAACGACGCTGACGACAGCACTGATAACGCCACCCCATAAGCTTATAAACAGTCAGGATTATTTATGTCAAATGCCCTTTCGTCCAAACCAGTCTTGGTTTTTGATATTGAGACCGTCGCCGATACCGACGCTGCCCGCCGTATCTATCCGCAGTTGGCTGAGCTTAATGACGCCGATGCGTTGAGCGCGCTGACGGCGCTACGTGTTCAAGAAGCGGGGCATGACTTTATGCGTTTACCGCTGCAGCGCATTGTTTGTATCTCTGCGCTCTATATTAAAGACGGTAAATTCTCCTTGTTTTCTTTGACTGCCGATAAGTTTAGCGAAAAAGACATCCTGAGCAAATTTTTTCGCGCCTTTAGTGATCTTGAAAAATTGCCACAATTGATCAGCTGGAACGGCTCAGGCTTTGATATTCCGGTGCTTATTTATCGCGCCATGCAGTATGACTTATCCGCGCCGTGGCTGTTTGAAGAAGGCGAGCGCATCAAAAACATGCGTTTTGATAATTATGTCAATCGTTTTCACAGCCGTCATCTTGACTTGATGGACAGATTTAGCCAATACGGTGCCAGTCGCCGCGAAGCCATGGATGTCGTTGCCAGTCTTTACGGCTTACCCGGAAAAACGGACGTCGATGGCAGTATGGTTGGCGAGCTGGTCAGCAATAATGATTGGCAAACGCTGTCGATATATTGTGAATCTGATGTGATGAATACTTGGCTGATATATCTGCGCTGGCTGCGGTTAACCGGGCAATTATCTTCACCAGATTTTGAGGCATGGCAGCAGCAAAGCCGTGATTATTTAGCGAATTATACTCAAGCGGATGGCAGTCCACGTCATCATGAGTTTATTGCTGATTGGTCATCCGCGCCCGCTCCATAGCAGACATTTCTACTCCCTATTTTTAATTATTTATTGTTTATCATTTATTACTTTTATTTAAGGCAGGTTTATGCAGCCCACCGATTCCAAAACCTCTACCACACTAAACGCCAGCCAGCAACCTAACGAGACTCAGACCATTACTATGCCGCCAAGTAAGAAAAAATCCAAGCCTTCGTCAAAAACCCGCCGCCGTTTAAAAGACGCTGAGCCATTACCCTTTAAAATAGATGGCTTGTCGCATGATGGTCGCGGTGTTGCTATTTATGGCAATGGTTTCGGTGAAGCCGACGGTCATATCAAAGACAAACACGGCAAAAAGATTTTTGTCAGCTTTGCGCTACCGGGTGAAAGTGCTTTGGTTAAAATCACCAACAGCCGTAGCAGTTTTGAAGAAGGCGATGCTGAGAGTATTACGGCCAATCCAAACCCTGAGCGCGCTGTACCGCCCTGCCCGCATTTTGTCGTCTGCGGCGGCTGTAGTTTGCAACATTGGCAACCCGATGGTCAAATTAACTTTAAGCAATCGGTGCTTGCCGAAAAGCTGATTCATCAAGCCAATGTCGAGCCTGATCAGTGGCTTGCGCCTGTGGTTGGCGATCGCTTAGGTTACCGTACCAAAGCGCGGCTCGGCGTGCGTTATGTCGCCAAAAAAGAAACGGCCTTAGTTGGTTTCCGTGAGCGCTCGAGTAACTTTTTAGCAGAGTTAAATGAATGTCATATCTTAGACCCACGTATTGGCTTTGAGATTGAAAATTTAAAAGCGCTTATCAGTACCCTAGAGAGCCGTGATAAGATTGCTCAGCTTGAATTAGCAATGGGTGAAGCGCTGCCAGAGCTACCCGATGGCGATCAGCCCGTTGCCCTTATCGTGCGTCATTTAGCGCCATTATCTGATGCTGATGTTGAAAAATTAAAGGCGTTTTTTGCGGCGCGCAATTGGCAGTTATATCTGCAGTCAAAAGGTGCCGATAGCATTGAGCGTATAGCCTTGACGGCCAACGATGATATGAGTGAGCAGTTTGGGCGCTTATATTATCAGTTGCCGGAGTATGATTTGACGTTTGAATTTATCCCAACGGACTTTACTCAGGTTAATTTATCGGTAAACCGTCAGATGACCAAGCTTGCTTGTGATTTATTAGACCTAAAAGCAGGCGAACGCGTACTGGATTTGTTCAGTGGTTTGGGCAACTTTAGCTTACCGCTAGCGCGCTTAGTTGGCGAGACGGGCTCGGTGGTTGGCGTTGAAGGCAGCGAAGCCATGACCGCGCGCGCCGCCGATAACGCCCGCCGCAACGGGATTAATAATACGGAGTTTTATAGCCAAGATTTAACCCAAGACTGCACCGATAAACCTTGGGCCAATCAAGGCTTTGATGCCCTACTTATCGATCCACCGCGTTCGGGCGCGTGGGAGATTATGCAGTATTTGCCAAAATTTAATGCCGAGCGTATTGTCTATGTTTCTTGTAACCCAGCTACCCTCGCGCGTGATACCAGAGCGTTATTAGAGCAAGGTTATCGTTTAACCCATGCCGGCGTTATGGATATGTTTTGTCATACCGGACACGTTGAGTCTATCGCGCGCTTTGAGAAAGTGGCAGCTTAGCGCCTGACATTTTAACCCGTGATAACAACCCTTTAACCCGTAATAACGTCCCTTTTTAACTCTATCGTTTTATACAAAAGGGGTTTGAACGGTAGGGCTAAACAGGCGCGATGTTATCGAAAGCGACATTATCATTACAGAGCCTTGCTTGATTTGTCATTGTGACATGAGATAATAACAGCCAATATATTTAGGCTTTCTTCAGCAAGATATCGTGAGTATCCTAACTCACTGCTTGATATATTATCTATATCTGTCATTTTATAGCTGCTAAAAAAGGATTTTTTAGCGGCTGAATTGATTTATAGCTGGCACTTTACCCATCGAGATTTAAGGTGTGCACGGTAAATGCGCTTTTAATCAATTTAGAATAGCTAAGAGGAGTGGGCTATGGTAAAAATTCGTGAAGGATTACCGCTGGTAGATGGACAAACCACGCAAGCCGATAGCGCAACATTGGCGGCACAACTGGTCGCGAGTCAACGCTCTCATCAGTCTGCCAATAGCTATGCCCAAATTCCGCATGACATCAAATATCAGCTGTCCACTCATAAATTGCACACCACCTTTGATCGCTCTGCCCAGTATGCTTATCAGGATCATGACCCAAAGCTTAAAGAGGAGTATTTGGACAATCAGCTGCTTAATGACGCCTCTACGTTGGCAGAAAAAGAGCTAGAAGCGATTGATTTAGATCAAATAAATATCGACGTTCCTACGTGGCTCGATAATGTCGCCAAGCGTATTGGTCAAGAGTCTGTACCGAATCTGGCTACTGCTTGCGAGTTTATCCGCAGTCATATGAATACCAGTGAATCTGAGCGTTCAGGCGCGTATGTCACGGGTATTGCGATGACCGATATCTTAACTTACCTTTATCAGGATGAAAACGCACTCGTTGCGGCGATGCTCTATCGCAGCGCGCGTAAAGCGATTATTAGCTTAGCGGAAATTGAAAAAAAATTCGGCGCCGATATCTCAACCTTGGTCAAAGATACGTTGGCGATGGGTAAACTGTCTGAGATTATCGAAAGCAATAAGCGCCTAGAAGACCACTTCGTTAATAATCAGCGCGATCAGCTCTCCAATATTTATAGCATGCTCATCTCCGTCACCAACGATGTGCGCGTGGTGCTCATCAAGCTGGCTGAACGTACCTTTGCCATGCGTGAGCTGACCTTTTCTAGCGAAGAGCGCCAACATCGGGTCGCACGTGAGGTCATGACCATTTATGCGCCACTGGCCCACCGATTGGGTATCGCTCAGTTAAAATGGGAGCTTGAAGACTTAGCGTTTCGCTATCTCGCGCCCGAGCGTTATAAAGAAATCGCCAAGCTGTTATCAGAAAAACGTAGCGAGCGTGAATCTTATATCCAGCGCGTGCAAGATAAGCTCAATGAAGCTTTGGCGGAAGCGGGTATCGAGGGCGAAGTTTCAGGACGCGTAAAGCACATTTACTCTATTTATCGAAAAATGAAGCTCAAAGGTTTGTCCTTTGATCAGCTTTATGACATTCGTGCACTCCGAGTTTTGGTCACCAGCCCCTCAGACTGCTATCACGTTTTGGGGTTGGTACACGGTTTATGGCGCTATATTCCCGAGCAATTTGACGATTATATTACCAATCCAAAATCGAACGGTTATCGCTCGCTACATACCGCCGTCATTGCCGAAAACAAATCACTAGAAGTTCAAATTCGCACCCAAGAAATGCACTTTGAAGCCGAGCTTGGCATGTGCGCGCACGTTAATTACAAAGAAGGCTTAAAAAATAAAAAGGACAATTATCTTAACCAAAGAATCAGCTCATTAAGACAACTGCTCTCTATTAATAATGAAACGCGCAATCAGCCGCGCTCAGCATTGTTAACAGGCGAAGAATTAGAAGAAATCGAGTTTGACGAAGAAGAGCAATTGGTTGATTTTGATGAGCTTGAGCGGATTTATATCTTTAGCCGTGATGGCGATATTACTGAGCTGCCAAAAGGCGCAACGGTACTGGATTTCGCCTATTATGTACATACGCAAGTCGGTAATCGTGCGCAAGCGGCGCGCGTCAATCAGCGCTATGTGCCGCTGACTTATCAGCTCAAAACTGGCGAACAAGTTGAAATTATCACCAAAGCCTCACGTGAACCTAACCGCGATTGGCTGGTTGCCTCACTTGGTTATATTCATACCAACCGCGCCCGCTCAAAACTGCGCCAATGGTTTAATAAACAAGACCGCGATAAAAACATCGAGATCGGTCGCCAAATGCTCAGTAAAGAGCTTGAGCGCTTATCGGTACATCCAAACAGTATCGATTTAAATGATTATATTCAGCATTTTAACGTCAATAACACCGATGATATTGTGGTAGGTTTAGTGACGGGTGATATCAGTCTCAACCAGTTGACCAGTCATATCTCTCGTCAGCTGGATCTAGAGCCTGAAAAACCTGAGGAAGACTTTACCCCGAGTATTGATACCAGAAATGCCGGGAAACTTGATGCTTACAAAATCCGTATCGATGGCTTGGACAATATCGAGATTAACCTAGCGGGCTGCTGTCACCCTGTCCACGGTGAGCCAATCGCCGGCTACATAACCTTGTCGCGCGGCGTCAGCGTACATAATCGCGGCTGCCCCGAATATCTACGCTTAATTGAGCGCGATCCTGAGCGCGGAATTGACGCTGCTTGGACGGTTAAAGCGGGCCGTTATCAGCCGGTAGATATCCATGTAGAAGCCTATGACAGGCGCGGGTTACTACGTGATTTGACCCAAATTATTGATAAAGAAAACGTCAATATCCGTCAGGTTGAGACGCTAAGCAATGATGACAATATTGCCTTTTTAAAGTTTCATGTAGAAGTTTCAGGGCTGGCGCACTTGTCTAAACTACTCGCTAAGCTCGAACAGCAGCATGGTATTTTGCATGCGCGCCGTGCGGTTGTTTGATCATTAAAACTTGAACTTTTCGACAATGCCCTTTATTCATAATAGCTCTTATAAGAAATACTATGCCTGAGTTGCCCGAAGTAGAAACCACCAAAACCAGCCTTGAACCCTTGTTAGGTCAACAAGTGGTCAATGTCAAAGTTTTTCAACCAAAACTACGCTGGTCGATGCCCGATGATTTGGATCAACTGGTTGATTACACGTTAGATAGCGTCGAGCGCCGAGCAAAATATTTAATCCTAAATTTTATACCGCTCATTTCTGCTGACACTCGCACTCCTATCCAGTCAAGTACCTTAGCTCCGCGCCAACTTTTGATTCATCTGGGTATGTCAGGCAGCCTACAGCAGCACAGCTATGGTACGGATAAACGTAAACATGACCATCTGGTGGTGACCTTTAACGGCGCTGATAATATGCAAACTCAGCTCCATTATTACGATCCGAGGCGTTTTGGATCGGTGTTATGGCTTGAGGACTATGGTCATAAGCTCTTAGATCATTTGGGCCCTGAACCGTTATCAGAAGCGTTTACCGCTGATTATTTATACCAGTTAATCCAGCGCTCAAGTAATCCAAATCGAACCTCTCGTGATAACGTAGCTAATAAAACTGCTAGTAAGCAGCCTATCAAACGCGCTATTAAATCAGTCATCATGGAACAGCAAGTCGTTGTTGGCGTTGGTAATATATACGCGACAGAAAGTCTTTTTTTATCCGGCATCAATCCTGCAACGCCCGCTCATGAAGTCTCGTATGAGCAAATGGTTACGCTAGTTGAGCATATTAAGGCAATCTTGAAAAAAGCGATAACCCTTGGCGGCTCCACATTGCGCGATTTTACCGTCGCTAGCGGTCAAACGGGTTATTTTCAACAGACTCTAAATGTTTATGGCAGACAAGGCGAATCTTGTCCGCATTGTGACACGCTATTAGAAAACATTAAGCTGAATGGACGTGCTAGTGTCTATTGTCCTAACTGTCAACCAATCAATGCCTAACAAAGCTTTATAACAATGGCTTTAAAAAAACTCTGAAGACTTTAAGCGACCCAACAAGTACAAATTATCAAGTTTTTAATCAACGCGCTCAAGCAACACACTCGTGCTAAAAAATGTCTTTCAAATAAAGATAAGCTGCGCATTTTTGTTGCTTATTAGCATACATCTTGCTTTAATAGTGCTAATATTCTATAAATAATGCAGTGCATTTATCTATAATATTTAAAATAGCTATCGTTGTCGCATTGTTCCTATAGAGAAATTGACTCTGTGTGGAAATAGCCGCAGCTATTAATCATACCTCTTATGAGTTTTAGGATATCATTATGAGCGCTCCAGCTAAAATGAAACGCACAGTCAAATATAAACTACTGACCATGATAGCAAGCACAAGCTTGATTTTTGCTAGCATACAACCAGCTTTAGCAGCGATAGAAATCGATGAAACGGATTTCGGTCCCTCTTATGAGACCATGATGGTTGATACTGTTGTCGGCAAACCATTACAGTTAGTAACCGCTGTGGCGGGTACCGCCGCTTATCTTGTGAGTCTGCCCTTCTCTCTTATCGGTGGCAATGCCGACCAAGCACAGCAAAAATTGTTCGTTGAGCCATGGGATGCAATGGGTCGCTGCCTGGGTTGTACGGTTGCCGAAGACAACTATTATAAATCGCAAGTCGCTGATAACAATATTGTCCGTATCGTTGTCGATCAGCCCTCAGAGATTATAATTAACACAAATGATTATGTGGTAGTTAGACCTTAGGTTAAAAAATAAGAAAATAAACGTCGAGCTTACCAGTTCTTGGGTTAAAATAAAAAAAGGCTAACTTCTTGTTAGCCTTTTTTGTGTTTTATATCCTGTCTTGCAAGCGTCAACTTCTTTTAGGAGGAAGTAGTTTTTAGGAGAAAGCAGTATACGAAAATTAAGTGTAAAAAAAGCAATGTAAAGTGAACCTTATTTAGCTCACTCTACACTGCTAATTGTCTGTCTCAATACCAATGAAGAGTTACTAGCAATGATATTTTCGTTCAATACCGAAAACATCAACTACTAAGTAAACCTTATTTAGATATTAAGCACCTTTCTTACGACCATGACGCTTACGCTCACTTTCAGTCAGATAACGCTTACGTAGGCGAATAGCTTTTGGCGTTACTTCTACAAGCTCATCATCCTGAATGAATTCAAGCGCTTGCTCAAGGGTAAACTTAACGGCTGGCGTCAAAGTCAACGCTTCATCAGTACCACTGGCACGGACGTTGGTTAGCTGTTTAGCAGTTGTTGGATTCACGGCCATGTCATCGCTACGAGAGTTCAGACCAACGATCATACCTTCATAAACTTCAAGCTGTGGCTCAGCGAACAATTTACCACGTTTTTGTAGGTTAAATAGAGCGAAACCTAAGCAAACACCATTTGCCATAGAAACCAATACGCCGTTAGAGCGTCCGCCAACATCACCAATCTTTTGTGGACCGTAATGTGAGAAGCTTGAGGTCATGATACCAGTACCCGACGTCAGTGTCAGAAACTCTGAGCGGAAACCAATCAAACCACGAGCAGGCATTGTCGCTTCGATACGCATACGACCTTTACCGTCAAGTTCCATATTGGTCATCTCGCCTTTACGCAAGCCGACCTGCTCCATAATTGCGCCTTGATGCTCATCTTCAATATCAAAAACAACGTTTTCATACGGTTCTTGGAGTTTACCATCGACTTCTTTAACGATAACCTCTGGACCTGATACGCCAAGCTCAAAACCTTCACGGCGCATATTTTCGATCAATACCGATAAATGTAGCTCACCGCGGCCTGAAACTTTAAATTTATCAGGAGACTCGGTATCTTCTACACGCAATGCCACGTTATGAATCAATTCACGCTCAAGACGCTCACGAATATTTCGTGAAGTCACAAATTTACCTTCACGGCCAGCGAATGGTGAGTTATTTACTTGGAAGTTCATCGATACCGTTGGTTCATCGACAGTCAATGCTGGCAACGCTTCAACGTGGTTAGGATCACAAATAGTATCCGAGATGTTTAGAGCATCGATACCAGTGATACAAACGATATCACCTGCCTGTGCGTCTTCGACATCAATGCGATCAAGACCATGATAGCCCATAATTTTTAAAATACGGCCATTACGCGTGTTGCCATTTTTGTCAATAACGGTTACTTGAGTATTGGTTTTTACTTTGCCGCGCTGAATACGACCAACACCGATAACACCAACGAAGCTGTTATAGTCAAGGCTTGAGATTTGCATACGGAATGGTGCATCTGCATCGACTTGTGGCGGCTGTACAACATCCACAATAGTTTTAAACAACGGCGTCATATCATCCGCTAAGTTGTCTGCTTCCAGACCAGCTATACCGTTTAGAGCTGATGCATAAACAACTGGGAAATCTAACTGCTCATCAGTTGCTCCCAGATTGTCAAACAAATCAAATATTTGATCCATTACCCAATCAGGACGCGCACCTGGACGGTCAATTTTGTTAATAACCACAATCGGTTTTAGACCTTGCTCAAACGCCTTTTGAGTTACAAAACGGGTTTGAGGCATTGGACCGTCAACAGCATCAACGACTAGCAGTACGCAGTCAACCATCGACATGACACGCTCAACTTCACCACCAAAGTCGGCGTGACCCGGGGTGTCAACAATATTAATACGGTATTCTGTACCATCAGTATCATCTGTCCAGCGGATAGCGGTATTTTTCGCCAAGATAGTAATACCACGCTCTTGCTCAATATCACCTGAATCCATTGCACGTTCAGCAATGTTTGCACGATCACCAAAAGTGCCAGATTGATGTAATAGCTTATCAACCAAAGTTGTTTTACCGTGGTCAACGTGGGCAATAATTGCAATGTTACGCAGGTGTTTGATATCGTTCGCCATATAAAATGCTCGTTTCGTCTTAAAAAAATGCAGTAGCAGTAAGCAACGCTGGATAAACTGTTGCCATCAACCAGATAGACATGATTATTTTATGATTAAATGATTGTGCAATAGGCCGATTAATTAACTTAGTAAAATCAAATACCTATGCTGATAAATCCATCGTACAGATAGCTATGCTAATATACACCTTGTCAATTTACAAAGTGTTTGGGTCGCTAGTATAACATTATTGCATCATCAATTTATGCATTAACTCACTTTTCTCACCACATAAATAAAAAAAAGCCACCCAAAGGGTGGCTTTTTTTGTAACTAATTACGTCAACACATAATTAGTAGCTACTTACTGAACAACCATATCTTTAGTTTGTTCAACAGTCATAGTTTTGTCACCAGTGATGATGGCATATACACGACGGTTCATAGCGCGACCTTCTTCAGTGTTGTTGTCAGCGATTGGTTGGTCATAACCATAACCAACGGTTGATAGACGGTTTGGCTCGATACCAAATTCGTTAGTCAACATAGATTTCACAGCAACAGCACGAGCTTCAGATAGACGTTGGTTGTAACGTGCTGAAGGGCCAGTTTTAGAAGCATGACCTTCAATACGAGCGGTAGAGTTAGGATACTCGCGCATCTTCTCTGCTACTTTAGCGATTTCAGGTTTGTATTGGTTCTTGATAGTTGACTTATCATTATCAAAGAATACGCGAAGCTCCATTTTTAGCTCATCAGTGATGTCTACTGGTACTGGGCAACCGCGCTCATCAACCACTACGTTCATTGGAGTGCCTGGGCATGCATCGATGCTATCAGGTACGCCATCACCGTCAGAATCAAGATCAGACTCAACCACTACTACTGGCGCAGTATCAACCAATGGCTCTTGCATTGGTGGTACAGCAACGGTAGGCGCTAGGTGACCACCTAGTACGACTTCTAGGCCAGCCAGAGCCATACCTTCCCACCAGTTGTTATCAAAGTTGTGAATCGCACGAGCTTCACCACGTAGGCTTAACGCGTCGTTGATACGATACATAGCACCTAAACCTAGGTTACCGATAGTATCTTTTGAACCAGTAATGAAATCACCTGATGCGTTTTCAACTTCAATCTTAGAACGGCCAGCACCAACCAAGACATATGGTTTGAATGCATTGTCAGTATAACCGCTGAATTCTTCAAAACCGATCAAGAAGTTACCAGAAATCATTTCTTGTTCAGCATCAGTATCATTGTTGTTACCGTTTTGATCGATGGCATCAGTATTTGACACACCATACTCAACTTGGAACTGAGTAGAAGGCGTTAACTCAATACCTAGGGCTGCACCCGTGTACAAACCATTTTCTTTGTAATAGCTATTTCCATCTGTAGCGCCCATAACTTCTAATTGCTCATCATCAGCACCTTCACTGTAATGATAACCAAGTAATAGTGGACTAATTGTTACACCAGCATTAGCTGCTAGTGGAGCCGCTGTCATGGCAAACAATGCCAAAGCAATTTTATTTAATTTCATGAACTTCCTCCAAAGGATAATTTTAGTAATGCGTTAAGCAAAACCGCATCTCAAGATGCCTAAAAGCAGACATCATTTACGAATTTGAAATTACAAAGCAAAACCAATTAAGAAGTAGCTTAGCGATTATCAATTCAGTTTACAACTTTTTTCGTTAACCAGCTACACATTATTACACGATAATGTCATAACTAAAACACATTAGCCAGCTCGGATTACTGACAACTAACACACTTTACACTTTTTATCTTTTGTGTGTTAGGTCGCAATAGATGATGAAACGAATTCTATCTATTGTTTCAAGATATTTTAATACAGATCGTTAATTATCTCTATTGCTAAAACTCCCAATTCACGAATTGAAACATTCTTTGACAGTAGACATATATTTAGTTTATATTTATCAGGCTGAACATAATTTCACTTTCAGGTTAAATAGTTAAAGTTTAATAAAACTCTGTATTTCTAATCGTTGGTTGCAACGACAAGATTAAATAATTATAACAAAGCCCGCTTTTAATATTTTCCATGTAGTTAAAACCGTTCAATTAGACACATTCTTATATCACCATACCTCTTATATAGGTAGCAGTCTCTCATGATTGAATTATATAAAGTATCGTTAGGTCGGCAAGCGCCCGTTCAAGCACGGGATAAATATGGCTTTACCTTAGTAGAGCTTATAGTTACCGTTGCGGTATTGGCGATCATAGCTACGATTGCCACGCCTTTTATTCTAACGCAACTGGCTCGCATGGAAGCAACACGTATCGAGAGTCAAATTGAGAACACGCTAAAGTTGGCCAAAGCTGAAAGCTATATCAGAAGGCAAGATTTATTGGTTTGTCTCTCTAACAATGGCGGCGTATGCGATAGAGACAGTTATAAAAAATTGTTGTTATTTTTAGATACAAACAATAATCACAATTTTGATTTAGGGGTCGACGATTTACTAGAAGAACAAGCGCTAAATCCTAAATACAGTACATTGTATTTGCGAGTAGGAGATAAGCGTCATTACACAAAATTTTGGGGTGACAGCGGTAGCCCTCGTGGGCATTTTGGTCATTTTAAATATTGTCCTACCTCAAGCTACAATCACACTATGTATCAAATCTCATTTAATCAAGGCGGAGGCATTACTTATAAACCTAATGCGAGCCACCCTACTGAATGCGGACAATAAAAACCATAAAATTAATAACTTAAATGCCTTGATGCATAGCAGATTTCATCATCATAACTGCCTGTTCTAATCCAACAAAGACGGCATCAGCAATGAGCGCATGGCCAATATTTAACTCATATATGCCATCAATTTGGGCAATAGCGTGGACATTATCACGTGTCAAACCATGGCCAGCGTTAATCAAAAGCTTGTCATTAGCACGTTGAGCTGCTTGTACGGCTTGTTTAATCCGCGTAAGCTCATCTTTCATTCTCTCGGCATTACCAGCCAAACCCGCCTCAGCATAAGCTCCTGTGTGTAGCTCAATCGCATCAGCACCGCAGCTCACCGCAGCAGCAATCTGCTTGTCTTCGGGATCAATAAACAAAGAAACTTTGATACCTGCTGCTTGTAGCTTGCTGACATACTCTGTCAACCAAGGCATTTGCCCTGCAACGTCAAGACCGCCTTCTGTCGTTAATTCGGCGCGTTTTTCAGGTACTAAACATACCCAAAACGGCTTAACCTTACGAGCAATCTCTAGCATTTCGGCCGTTGCTGCTATCTCTAAATTCATTCTAGTCGTCAGCTGCTCAGCAATCTCATAAACGTCAGCGTCTTGAATGTGACGTCGGTCTTCACGCAAATGAATCGTGATGCCATCGGCGCCGGCTTGCTCACATAAAAGAGCGGCGGCTAACGGACTTGGATAACTGACACCGCGCGCTTGGCGTAATGTCGCTACGTGGTCAATATTTACCCCTAGTAGCGGCTTTTTTAGAGTGTTTTTTGAAGTTTGTGCTAAGTTGGCTGTCTTTACTGCTGTACTAGTCATAAAAAATCCTTTTACTCATATTTAGATGAGTTACTAAAAAATAGTTTATAAAATCTCGGTAAAGTTAACGTTTAAGACGAAGACTGATAACGCTGTTGCTGCTGCCAGAGTAAGCGGCTTTGTAATGGCTGATAATCGAGCAAATGGTCAATCAATTGTCGGTGCAAACGCGACCAGGCATTAAGGGTTGCTGCCGATATACCCTGCTCTACCATCATCAAAATCTCACTACCTTTAAAAATGGTTTGCGTCACAGCTCTTTCATTATCCTCATCATAAACAGTAGGCACCAAACCCACATCAGGTAAGAAACGATAAATGGCGTCGGATTCAATAGGTTGGTCAAGGCTGTCATGCTTTAACGTTAAGGCAAAGCCCAACTCGTTAAACAAATACGCTTCAAACTGGCGCAAACACAAGCGCAGCTCGTCAGCAGTTAAAGGCTGCTTAAGCTGCTGTAAGCTATTTTGATAGTGTTGCCATAATAGTGGCATGGGATCTTCAGTGGGTAATAGTCGCCACAATATTTCATTTAAATATAGGGCAGCATACTGATGTTGGCCGCTGATACTTTCATGATGGCGCGCCTCTGATAAATTGGCGTTACTGTCTTTTAGCGCTAAAGGACTTTCTGCTATAGATTCTTGAATCGAGCTTAATGGCGCAATATTAATTTGAGTGAACGTTTTTAAATCACGTTTACCGCTGGCAAAGAGTTGCAGCGGCGTAAAAAGCGGCGCGCCTTTTTTGCCAACGCCATGGGTGACGCCATGTTGCTGAGAAAACAGATAGTATAAGGCGCGCTTTTCTTGGTAGGGGCGCTGATGTAATAAATAACCGATTAACGCTTCATTACGCATAGATTATTACCTCAGCAGTGGTGATATAAATGCATGGCGCTAAACATCTGCGCGCCGTGCTTTTTTAATTGCTATTAATATCCTAAGCTGGTCAAAGCACGCTCGTCATCAGACCAACCGCGTTTTACTTTTACCCACAACGTTAGCATAATTTTCTTATCAAACAGCTGTTCCATGTCTTTACGCGCATCCATGCCAACTTGCTTGATACGCTGACCTTTATCGCCAATGACGATAGCTTTTTGCCCACTGCGCTCGACATAAATGGTCGCATCGATAAAGGTACAAGCTTTGCGCCGACGACCTGTTTTTGGGTCAGTATGGGCGGCTTCGTCTTTAAAACCATCAATTTGTACCGTTAAGTCGTATGGCACTTCGTCGCCGGCACTACGCATGATTTTTTCGCGGATGATTTCACTGGCTAAAAAGCGCTCTGAGCGATCGGTGATTTGCTCGCTATCATAAATAGGGTCAGCGATTGGCAAATGCGATGCGATCACCTCTTGCAAGCGATCTAGGTTTTGGTTTTTTAACGCCGACACAGGGACGATATCAGCAAAATCAAAGCTTTCGTTAAACGTTTCAATCAGCGGTAACATGCTACCTTTATCTTTTAAGGTATCGGCTTTATTAATTACCAATACTACGGTCAGATTGGTATCGCTAAGTTTTTGCAGGGTTAATAAGTCATCATCGCGCCACTGGTCAGAATCAACGACAAATAGCACCAAATCAACATCGACCAGCGCCGAGATGGCAGCTTTATTCATGCGCTCATTGATAGCGCGCACTTCCTTGCGGTGAATGCCTGGGGTATCAACGAAAACTGCCTGCATCTCGTCATTAGACAAAATGCCGTGGATACGGTGACGAGTGGTTTGCGGTTTGCGCGACGTGATAGATAGTTTTTGACCCAACAAGTGGTTCATTAAGGTTGATTTGCCCACATTTGGACGACCAACAATGGCAACATAGCCCGCTCTAAAGTCATCAACGATAGGCTTACTGTTATTTGGTGAAAAGAATTCTTCGATGGTCAAATCATTTTCTAATGTATCGTTTTCTAAAGCTTGGTTTTCTAAAGTTTCCTCTTCCAAGCCAGCAACGTTTAGCTTATCAACAGTTAGCTTAGAATCATTTAATCTAGCGTTATTTTTCTTAACGTTATCTTGTGCAACATCATTTGCTTCAGCCATATTTTGGCTTGAATTCATGTCTGTGTTTTCGGTCATATTTTTGGCATTATCTTCATTATTTAATGACAAGTCATTGTGATTGCTCATGGGTTAATCCTATGGAGGTTGTCATCAGTCATGGCGCTTGATAGTCGTTGAAATAAAAGCGGCATAAGACTGATCATGTTAAAAGTATGAGTTATTTCAAAAAACGACTCATTGAAATCATCGAATTTGTTATTAGGGAAAATGTTTTTTTAAAAATTAACTTTAAAAAACTAGGTACGTCTTTTTGGCTGCCCTGGCAATTTATGCAGCTGATTAATCATCAGTTCCGCCGCTTTTTGCTCAGCGATACGGCGACTTTCGCCAGATTCAATAATATCAGGGCAATTATTAATATTGACCTGACAGCGTACCACAAAAATTTGATGCGGGGCGTTACCGCGAGTTTCCATCAGTTCATAATGCGGCAAATCAAACTGCTTGGACTGCAGCCATTCTTGTAGACGGCTCTTGGCATCTTTTAGCGCTTTTTGATCACTCACGTTGTCTATGAGATCACCATACCACGATAGCACGCAAGCGCGGGTAATATCCATATCTTGGCTGTCTAAATAAATGGCGCCAATCAACGACTCTACAGCATCTGCCAAGATAGAGGCACGATTGCGCCCGCCGCCTTTGCGCTCACCAACGCCTAGTATCAATTGATTAGAAAGCTCTAGATTTTGTGCAATAATAACCAACGATTCTTGCCGTACTAAAGTCGCCCGCATGCGCGTTAAGCGGCCTTCGTTTTGCGCCGGATAACGATGATACAAAGCTTCACCGATTATCATGCCTAATAGCGCATCGCCCAAAAACTCCAAGCGCTCATAGTTTTTCTTACTATCAAAGGAGCGATGAGTAAGCGCAAGCTTCGGCAAACTTAAATCATTAAACACATAACCCAACTTGCGCGACAATACCGCTAACCGTTGAATAAATTCTGAGCTAATAATAAGCGCGTCATCAGACACGCTATTTTTATGGGGATTAGGTACCGTCTGAGGATACTGCGAAGTTGGTTTCATGCGTGGTTTGTGATTATCCCTTTTGTTTCATTAATAAATATACGAAATGATGGTGTTTTAAAACAGCTTTAAAAAAGCTCTAAAAAATTGATGCCAAGGAACAGACTTTACTTTTCTATGATTTAAAAAGTGAATCATTCGGCGGTGGTTGGATCAATGTCGCCTTCAAAGCGATTAACGATATCAATATTACTAAAAAAGTTATTGGTAGTTTCATACTGTTTATGGATAGCCAGCTGACCTGGTTTTTTATCGGTAAAGGTAAACACTTCTTCTGCTTTCGTATCGTAATCAGCGTTAATGGACAGCTGCTTATTCACGCGCTCCACAAACTGCTTGGCCGTTTCTTTATTGGCATTGGATTCTTTAAGCTGTGCACTTAAAGTTTTCGTCAGCTGATAGTCGCCAATTTGCGCAGGAACTATCGCAACTATCAATTTAGCCGCCACACCCAAAACAATAATGATAAAAACGACACTAGTCACACTAGCGCCGCGCTGCGAAGACAGACCAGATAACTGTTGTACCATAAGACCTCTCAAGGGGTAGTTTGCTATAGGTAAACCGCGACATTTTTAACCACTATCTTTTTAATAACACTTGATATCATTTAATATCAAGTTTTTTATTTGATATGTATAAACTAGCTGGCGGTTTATTGAATAGCCATAATATTAGCACAAACTATTATCGGTAAATCAATCTTTAGCACATCGATTATACTAGGCTGTGTCCTCATCTCAATCGGTGGACATCTAAATGGGCTAATCAATACTACCATTGCGTTTAAAGGTCGGTAATTTCAGACCTGGTGGTTTATGCATCCAAATATAGACCGCCTTCCCTGCTAAATTATCATCAGGAACAAAGCCCCAAAAACGTCCATCGGCACTGCGATCGCGGTTATCGCCCATCACAAAATAATGACCTTCTGGCACACTGATACGCCATGCCGTTCCTTCAGAGCTGACCACTTCTGGTGATTCTTGCTGTAAAAATGGTGCGTACTGCGAGCTGTTCATATCAGCCAAGTAGCGAACCAAGTGTTTATTATCCCCTTGCCTCTCTTCAAAGTACTTTGCTTGGCCTTCTTCTTGTTGTCCCATTTGGATAGCATGATCTTCAGTCAATACTTGACCTGGTGCCACTTGCCCTGCTGGATATAGCTGTGACGTTAGCTCGGCATCGGCATCAAAATTTACCGCTTTGGTAGGAACCGGTACATCATTGATTGCAAGCATCCCTTGATTATAACTAACCGTATCACCCGGCAGACCAATCACACGCTTGATATAATAAATACTTGGGTTTTCAGGGTAGCGAAAAACCGCCACATCGCCATGCTCAGGCGCGCCTGTATCCAGCACCTTATTATAAGTCAGCGGCAAACGCACGCCATAAGCATACTTATTCACCGCGATAAAGTCGCCCGTGTATAACGTTGGTACCATCGATGATGAGGGAATATTAAACGGCTCAATCAAAAATGAGCGTACAATTAACACCACCGCCAATACGGGGAAAAAATCATATGCCCAACGTACCAGCAGGCTTTCTTTACCGCGACCTCTTGTTTTACGCTGTTTGAGCGTCAGCTTATCTAATAGCCAAATAATACCTAAGCCGATGGTTAATGGCACTAAAATTAAATTAAAATCAAAATCCATACGAATTTGCCTATTAACGAGCTGATAATCAAACTACTTTTGCGTTAAAGCTATCTATGTTAAATATTGCTGGGATAAATATTGCTGTTTTTTTACCTTTTACAAGATAAGGAGCGTCTAATTATCGACCTGCAAGACGGCTAAGAAGGCTTCTTGAGGAATCTCTACGTTACCTACTTGCTTCATGCGTTTTTTACCGGCTTTTTGTTTCGAGAGTAGCTTTTTCTTCCGCGAAACGTCGCCGCCATAACACTTGGCTAGGACGTCTTTACGCATGGCTTTCACCGTACTACGACCGATAATCTGACTGCCAATCGCCGCTTGAATTGCTACGTCAAACATCTGACGTGGAATCAGCTCTTTCATTTTAGTGACCAGCTGATTGCCACGGAAGCGCGCTTGATCTTGGTGCACAATCATTGCTAAGGCATCCACTTTATCACCGTTAATGAGCACGTCAACCTTGACCAATTTATCGACTTGATAACGCTCAAAGTTATAATCAAGCGATGCAAATCCGCGTGAGACGGACTTTAAGCGGTCAAAGAAGTCCATGACCACCTCGCCCATCGGAATATCAAAAATCAGCTGCACTTGTTTGCCCATAAAGCGCATATCGACCTGTACGCCGCGGCGCTCGATACACAGCGTCATGACGTTACCTAAGTAATCTTGCGGCACCAAAATCTGACAGCGCGCGATCGGCTCACGGAACTCTTCAATGTTATTTGGCTCAGGCAATCTTGACGGATTATCCACATAGATTATCTCGCCATTTTTCTTTTCAATCTCGTAGATAACCGACGGCGCGGTGGTGATGAGATCCAAGTCATATTCGCGCTCTAAACGCTCTTGGATAATCTCCATGTGCAGCATACCCAAAAAGCCGCAGCGAAAACCAAAGCCGAGCGCGTCAGAGGTATCAGGCTCGAAGTATAGGGACGCATCATTAATTTGTAGCTTTTGTAGCGCTTCACGGAATTTTTCAAAGTCGTTGGCATCGACTGGGAACATACCTGCATAAACCTGCGGCGTAACCTGTTTAAAACCAGGGATGCGGTCCACGTCAGGCGTTTTGGCATGGGTAATCGTATCGCCCACTGGCGCGCCCGCGATGTCTTTAATACCAGCAATGATAAAGCCCACTTCACCGGCTTCTAAAATTCCCGTTTCTAAAGGTTTTGGCGTAAAGACACCAATCGAGCTGACCAAATGGGCTTCTTTGGTCGATTTGATATAAATTTTATCACCCTTTTTCACTGTCCCTTCACAGACACGCACGAGTGAGACCACGCCCAAATAACTGTCAAACCATGAATCAATAATCAACGCTTGTAGCGGACCATCGCGGTCGCCCGTTGGCGCTGGAATAAATTCAACCAAGGCTTCTAGCAATTTATCAACGCCAAGACCAGATTTTGCCGAGACGCGCGGCGCATCAACGGCATCAATCCCAATAATGTCTTCAATCTCCTGAATCACACGCTCAGGCTCGACTTGTGGCAAATCAATTTTATTTAAGACCGCCATCACCTCTAGGCCTTGGTCAACGGCGGTATAACAGTTGGCAACCGACTGTGCTTCCACGCCTTGCGCCGCATCAACGACCAATAGCGCGCCCTCACAAGCCGCTAATGATCGCGATACTTCGTAGGAAAAATCGACGTGGCCGGGCGTATCAATGAAGTTTAGCTGATAACGCTCGCCATTAGGATGATCGTAAAATAAGGTTACGGACTGGGCTTTAATGGTGATGCCACGCTCACGTTCAATGTCCATCGAATCAAGTACTTGCGCCTGCATCTCACGATCTTGCAAGGCGCCGCACATCTGAATAAAACGATCGGCAAGGGTCGACTTGCCATGATCAATGTGGGCAATAATAGAAAAGTTACGAATATTGGCTAATGCAGTCACAAAGCGCCTACTAAATAATGGAGGATTGAATAACGAAAATATATGCTGTTAGTAAATACTATACTGTCAGGTAGAATCAATAGAATGCTCACTTATACGTTACATCAGCCAATACACCGATATCTGAGTCATAAGTGACGAGATTATCGTATCTCGTTAAAAGTCATGGCGCTTATCCTGTTTATTAACTCAATGCTTCTTAACCCAAACAGTGAGCTTATAAATAGGCGCAGGCATGTGAGAGTATTCTAGCAGTTTTCCGCGCTAAAGTAAGGCGATTTTATTAGCAAGATGTTGCTTAGTGCATGATGTGAATCAAGCGCGATAAAATTACCAAAATATTTGCTCGCTAAGGGACAAGATAAAGTGCGCAGACAGCGATAGATAATGGATAAAAATTAGGCAAAAAAAAACCAATCAAATAATGATTGGCATTTTTAATACTGCTGGTCTTACTAAATATGGTGGCGATGAAGAGACTTGAACTCTTGACCTCACGATTATGAGTCGTGCGCTCTAACCAGCTGAGCTACATCGCCATTTAAGGCTCGGTATAATACCGATAGAGATGACTATCGTCAACCCCTAATTATTGTTTTTTGCAAAAAATGCGAATTTTATTCAAATTCCTAGCAAATATTCGCTCAATTAACGATAAAAACGAACCATAAAAAAGTTGGTAGACCGATAAGCCGGGTTCTGTCGTGGACGATCATTCCTCTAGGCGCATCATCGCTGATACGCTCAAGCAACCTACCCGCATCGAACGCGGGCCGCGCCATGCCGATGCCTATTTGGTCTTGCTACGCGTGGAGTTTACCATGCCGTGAACTGTTACCAGCCACGCGGTGCGCTCTTACCGCACCCTTTCACCCTTACCTCGCTTACGCGGGGCGGTCTTCTCTCTGCTGCACTGGTCGTCAAGTTACCCTGCCCAGCCGTTAGCTGGCACGCTGCCCTATGTAGCCCGGACTTTCCTCCCCTGCGCCAACTGTTGCCAGTGTGCAGCGGCGATCGCCTAGTCTACCAAGCGCGCTAGTATAACAAAATTAGTATAAGGTGTGGAAAGTGTTTTCGGCTTATTTTTGCCAGCATGAAACAAAGTTTTTAGGAAGGCTGAAATCTCTACTCTTAGAACCATTCTCTTCTTGCACAGGTAACGTTAACCAGTGGGTATTTGGATAATGTTGTGCTAAATAATTTTGTAAAAAATCAATCGTGCTATTAGCGATCTCAGCATCCGTCTGAGCAGCATGATCATGTATATGGTTATAAATCACACTATGCAGCGTTAAACCACGTGCCCTAATCGCCTCTAAACTTAGCAAGGTATGATTGATACTACCAAGTCGCCCTGAGGTGACCAAAATAACTTGATAGCCTTCTTGAGCAATATACTCTAAGGTTAATAATTGCTCGGTCATTGGCACCAGTAATCCGCCTGCGCCTTCTAATAGCACCGCGTCGTAGTTTTGTTGCAATTGCTGTGTAGACTTAGTAATGACGTCAGGCTCTAAAACGCTGCTAGCAAGCTTAGCCGCTAAATGCGGCGATGCGGGCTTCTCATAACGATACGGACAAGTGGTAAAGTCAAAATCACAAGGTTGTAGCGAAATACCCATCAATCGACGATGAACAATAATATCGTCAGCAATATTCATCTCGCCATTGTCTGAATTGACACTAACGCCTGTTTGTACCAGCTTTTGGGTGATGACATTCACGCCTTGCTGCATGAGCGCCTTTGCCAACATACCCGTCGCATAAGTTTTGCCAATGTCGGTATCAATACCTGAAATAAATAACACGCTCATGAGTTAATTTATCCTTGTTTTTAACCTTGCTCTTGCATGGTTAAATACGTGCGCACCACGTCTAAAAGCGCTTGGCATAACGTCGACAGCTCGTCATCGCTAATCACATAAGGCGGCATGATATAAACCAGTTTTCCAAACGGTCGCACCCAAATGCTATTTTCAATGAGCAATGTTTGAAAAGTCGGCATATCAACCGCTTCATCCAATTCAATCACAGCAACGGCGCCCAAACAACGTACCTCTTTTACACCAGCCAACATCGCTGCAGGCGCAAGCTGCGTCTCCATGATAGCTTGCATATTTGCTGTATGTGCTTCGATGTCGTAGGACAAAATTAAATCAATCGATGCACAAGCAACCGCGCACGCTAAAGGATTGCCCATAAAAGTGGGACCATGCATAAGCGCCGGATACTTGCTGTGGTGAATGGTATCGGCGACCTTGCGCGTACACAAGGTCGCGGCAAAGGTCATATAGCCACCCGTCAGTGCTTTGCCAATGGTCATAATATCAGGGCTGATACCAGCATGCTCGCAAGCAAACAGTTTGCCGCTACGCCCAAAGCCAGTGGCGATTTCATCGGCAATCAATAGCACGTTATGCTCATCACACAATTGCCGTAATAGCTGCAAATATTCCGGACTATAAAAGCGCATCCCGCCTGCGCCTTGAATAATCGGCTCAATAATAAATCCGGCAAGCTTATGGCTATATTTAGCAAAAAATGCCGTTAATTCTTCACGTACGCTTTGGGTAATCTCGCGCTCAAATCCCAACGGCGGCGCAGAGACGAAATGCTGCGTCGGCAATTGCTGACCATAGAGGCTATGCATGCCCGTAACGGGATCACAGACGCTCATGGCGTGCCATGTATCGCCGTAATAGCCTGATTGCGTTGAAGCAAACTGATTTTTTTGTGCAAACCCCGCCGCGATTTGATATTGCAGCGCCATTTTTAGCGCCACTTCGACGGCAATGCTACCGCTGTCGGCATAAAATATGGCCTCAAGGCCTTTTGGTACGATAGCAAGCAGTTTTTTACCCAAATCTATCGCCGGCTGATGGGTTAAGCCGCCAAACATCACATGCGCCATTTTGCCCAATTGTGCCATCATCGCTGCATTGAGCGTTGGGTGATTATAGCCATGCACGCTTGCCCACCATGACGACATCCCATCAATCAGGCGCGTACCATCTTCGGTGAAGATATAAACGCCTTCGGCATGGTCAATCACGATATTTGGATAAGTAGGCGGCAAGCTGGCATAGGGATGCCAAAGGTGCTGTTGGTCAAAGTCGTTCGCTGGAAGATTGCTCGTTAAAGATTGCGTTATCGTCATGTTTTATTTACCAGTGATGCGCTTGTATTTTTCTAATAAATCGCTCTCAGTTTCGATATGATTTGGGTCATGCGGAATACAGTCGACAGGACAAATCACCACGCACTGCGGCTCATCAAAGTGGCCGACACACTCGGTGCATAAATTTGGATCGATGACATAAATATCATCGCCCTCTGAGATGGCTTCGTTTGGGCAAGCAGGCTCGCAGACATCACAATTGATGCATTCATCCGTAATTAATAACGCCATAAACTGCTCCTTATTTGCTAGCAGCTGATAATAAGTGAGTACGTCTGTTATTCACCATTAAATTGAATATTAGTTACTGTATATTACTTACCAAGTTTTTGTATAAAGGCTTCTGAGACGCAAGGTGGTACAAATTTTGTCACGTCACCGCCAAGCTTGGCAATTTCGCGAATCATGGTTGACGAGATAAACGAATAATTTTGCGACGGGGTTAAAAACACTGCTTCAAAGTTTTCATCAAGCTCGCGGTTCATATTGGCAAGCTGAAACTCATATTCAAAGTCTGACATCGCGCGCAAACCACGTAACACCGCCGTGGCGTTTTTTTCGCGCATAAAATCGACCAGCAAGCCTTCAAAACCAATGACCGACACTTGCGGTAAATCAGTAAATACCGTTTCGACCAAATGCACGCGCTCTTCGAAATCAAACAGTGGCTTTTTATGATGGCCAGAGGCAACGGCAATCACCACCTCATCGAATAATTTTGTGGCGCGTTTAACCAAGTCGACATGACCGTTGGTAATGGGATCAAAGGTGCCAGGATATAAAATCTTGGTATGCAATTTTGAAGAAGTAGCAGAAGTGCTCATAACAAGGCTAATAAGGTTGCTGATAATGACCCATATGCTAGCAAATTTTGCTCAAACTTCCTACTTATCTGCTACATTTGTCCTAACAGCCGATTTACCTTTTCGCCGTGCGCTTTGCTACAATAGTCGGTTCGACTCATCCCTCTTCATAGGCAAAAAATATCTGTATTAAAGGGCTAGGATGAGGAACAGTTAGACAGGGACAAGTTATACAAACCACGTATATAAAAGTCCTTATGGAGAAATTATGTCAAAAAAATCAAAAAAACCCGATAATCAAATCTGTGCCAATAAAAAGGCGCGTCACGAGTATTTTATTGAAGAAACCTTTGAGGCAGGGCTTGAGCTACAAGGGTGGGAAGTTAAAGCCATTCGTGCCGGCAAAATGACCATTACCGAAGCGTATATTATTTTTCGTAATAACGAGGCTTTTTTGTTTGGCGCGCATATTCAGCCGCTACTTTCAAGCTCAACGCATGTCAGTCCAGATAGCATCCGTACCCGTAAGCTGCTGCTCAATCGCCGCGAAATCGAAAAACTCATGGGCGCGGTTAATCAAAAAGGCTATGCCTGCGTGCCATTATCTTGCTACTGGAAACATTCATTGGTGAAATGCCAGATTGCGCTTGCCGTCGGTAAAAAACAGCACGATAAGCGTAAAACGTTAAAAGACCGCGACTGGGAACGTGATAAGCAGCGCGGCTTTAAGCAGCATTTGGATTAAAAGGTATTGTAAGCAATTGATTTTGATCTAACGCAAAAAGGACGATTCAGCATAATGTTGAAGCGTCCTTTTTTATGTGGTTGTTAAATTGAACTTATTAATTTAGCGCAGCAACGTTTAAAGCGTTTGAGCTGTTTCTTTAATTTGCGTCTTTTTATGCGCGCGGCGTAATTGACGGACCCCATGGACAATTAGGCAAGCAATTCCTAGCCAAATCAAACCATAGCTATAAACCATCGCCGATTCAAACGGATTGCCCAAGACGGTGATTGCTAAGATAAACAATAACGCTGGCTCTAAGTAACTCATCATGCCATAGACATTCACGGGCAGCATTTGACTGGCATCAACATTGGTTTTCATCGCTAGCACGCTAAGTACGCCTAAACCTGCCAGCATCATGATAAAAAAGCCAGAGCCGCCAACCAATCCTAAACTGCTCGGCGCAAACAAAAATAAATAAGCTACTGCAAAGGGAGCAAAGATGGTCAAATCCACCAACAATCCTGTAATCGCGTCGATACCTTGCAGGCGGCGTAAAATATAATAAATAGGATACATTCCGCAAACCCACAACGTCGCCCAAGACACACTTTGTGTGCGCACAATCTCACTTCCCACGCCGACAGCAGCAAAGGCAACGGCTAACCACTGGAGACGGCTTAATTTTTCGCCAAATAAGACGCAGCCAAAAACCACCATCATCAATGGAAATAAAAAATATCCCATCGCCGTTTGCACGCCTTGACCATTGACGGGCGCCCACATAAACAGCCAAAACTGACTGAGAAATATCGGCGTTGGTAATAACAACCATGCCCGCTGTTTCACCGTTTGCAGTGCTTTTAACTTACCAATGTGTAAACCTAAGCGCCCACTGATGAGCAAATAGCCAATGAGTGCTACCCACATCGCTAAGATGCGCCAGATAAAAACTTGCGTGCCAGATAGCGGCGCTAAAAAACTGCTATAGGCATAAAGCACACCAAACAATACGTTTGATAATATTGCCAAGGCCACGCCCATGATAAATGTACGTTGCTGCGCGCTACCTGCCGTCCAAACAGCAGGCAACGGCAAGCGCGAAACTGTAGCTGCGAGCATATTAGTAGAGAAATTAGATAGCGTTGAATTAGACATAATAAGTACCGTAAATATAAATAGACGTTAGAAGGTTTAGCGATTATTTTTTTATTTTTACTAGCTGGATTTATTAGTAAGCTTTCGTTGCTAGGTTTTGATTGCTAAGCTTTAATTAATAGCGTCTATTTTACTGAGGTGTTATGAAATATTATTTCTATACAAAAAGATTCTTGAATAAATTTATCAAAATAATTTCCATTATCTAATTATTTTCTTATTATTAAGTTAAATGCGGTAATATTTATAATAATGTTTAAACCGCTGTGATTCTTTAGGGATGGGATACTGTGAGCTATATCTTAGATGATACCGATAAAGCCATTTTAAATTTGCTACAGGACGATGCGACGTTGCCGTTAAAAACGGTGGCAGAACACGTACATGTTTCCATTGCCACCGCCCAGCGCCGTATTCAAGCATTAATAGACAACGGTGTGATTACCAAACAAGTCGCTATCGTCGATCCAAACAAGGTCGGCTACGGGCTTACGGCGGTGGTGATGATAGAGATGTCACGCTCGAATACCTCAATGCAGCATCGATTTGAACGCTTGATGCACGATCAGGCGCGGGTAATGAGCTGCTATGAAGTATCAGGCGATGCCGATTTTATGCTTATGGTTAATGCCAAAAACATGAATGATTATCATGAGTTTACGCGCAAGCTGCTCACCTACGAAAATAACGTGCGCAGCTTTAAAAGCCAGTTTGTGATGAATTTTACCAAGAGTGGCACAAAAATTTTGCTCGATTAAATCAGATATTTTACCTTACGCTATCAATAACTTATCGTAAATCCTTTCTCAGCGTTTATCACATCCTGAGCGCAATTCATGTTAAAATGAGCGCTTTTAAATCAGCCGTTGTTAATAAATGACAATAACGGCTATTTTTTAGCGCCATTTTCTTATTAACAGGTCCGCTCATGTCTGCCGATACCATCGCTCGCACCGCCTTTAAACAGGGCACCAAACCACTTTATGACTACGACAAACATTGGGCGAGCTGCTATGAGCCTGCGCCTTATTTGCCAATGAGCCGCAAAGAGATGGACGATTTGGGCTGGGACGCCTGTGATGTCATCATCATCTCAGGCGATGCCTATGTCGACCATCCAAGCTTTGGCATGGCGATTATCGGCCGCTTATTAGAAGCGCAAGGCTTTCGCGTCGGTATCATTGCCCAGCCTGATTGGAAAAGTAAAGACGCCTTTATGGAACTTGGTAAACCTGTCTATGCGTATGGCGTGACCGCCGGCAACATGGATAGTATGATTAACCGCTATACTGCTGACCGAAAAATCCGTAGCGATGACGCGTACTCGCCGGGTAACGTGGCGGACAAACGTCCTGACCGCGCCGCCATCGTTTATAGCCAGCGTTGCCGCGAAGCCTATCCCGATGTGCCGATTATTTTGGGCGGCATTGAGGGCAGCTTGCGCCGTATTGCTCATTATGATTATTGGTCGGATAAAGTCCGCCGTAGTATTTTGATGGACGCCCGCGCCGACGTTTTACTCTATGGAAATGCCGAGCGCGCCATCGTCGATGTGGTGCATGGTTTGTCAAAAGGTTACACCTTTGAGCAAATGAGCAGTTTGCGCGGTACAGCGTATTTACTGACCCCGACCCGTCGCCATTGGCAAGCGGGCATGACCGAGGTTGCCAGTAATGATGTCGATACCGTTGGCCGTGTTGATCCGATTATCAACCCGTATGTAATGACGGAAGATGTTGATCAGTGCTCAATCGAGCAAGATAAGACTAGCGCTTCACCCGTTGGGCAAGGCATGTCAGCGCAATATGCGAAACAATATCAAGGTTTTGTCGCCGAACCTGTAACCAATAAAGTCTTAAATGCTGACCAAGTCGATGAAGACACACAAGTGGTGCAATTGCGCGGTTTTGACAAGATAAAAACAGACAAACCGATGACCGCGCGTAAGCATAAACTAAAAATGCCGCCGCGCGAACAAACAGTGATTCGCCTGCCAGATTATGAGCACGTCAAAGCTGACCCAGTGTTGTACGCTCATGCCAACCGTATCTTGCATCTTGAAACCAATCCCGGTAACGCGCGCGCTTTGGTGCAGCGTCATAGTAGCGGCGCTGGCAACTCGCACACCTCGATTGACGTTTGGCTCAATCCACCACCGATTCCGCTTTCGACCGAAGAGATGGATTACGTTTTTGATTTGCCGTACGCGCGTCTGCCGCATCCAAGCTATGGCGACGCGCGCATCCCTGCTTATGATATGATTAAATTTTCGGTCAATATCATGCGCGGCTGTTTTGGCGGCTGTACGTTTTGCTCCATCACCGAGCACGAAGGCCGCATTATTCAAAACCGCTCAGAAGATTCTATCTTGCGTGAAGTCGAAGCGATTCGTGATACCGCGCCAAACTTTACCGGCGTTATCTCCGACCTTGGCGGTCCAACGGCCAATATGTATCGCCTCAACTGTAAAGATGAAACCATTGAAAAAAACTGCCGTAAGCCATCTTGTGTCTATCCTGACGTCTGCGACAACTTGATTACCGACCACAGCAATTTGACCCAGCTATATCGTAAAGCGCGTGATATTAAAGGCGTGAAAAAAATCCTCATTGCCTCAGGTTTGCGTTATGACTTGGCGGTAAAAGACCCTGAATATGTCAAAGAGTTGGTCAGCCATCATGTCGGTGGCTATCTAAAGATTGCCCCTGAGCATTCTGAAGAAGCGGTTTTGTCAAAAATGATGAAGCCTGGCATGGGCTCATACGATAAGTTTAAAGCCATGTTTGAGCAGTACAGCTTTGAGGCGGGCAAAGAGCAATATCTGATTCCATACTTTATCGCTGCCCACCCCGGTACCAGAGATGAAGACATGATGAACCTCGCGCTGTGGCTAAAAAGTCATGGTTATCGCGCTGACCAAGTGCAGGCGTTTTATCCAAGCCCAATGGCGACTGCGACCACCATGTATCATACTCATAAAGACCCACTGCACAAGGTCAGCCGCGAGGGCGGCGACATGGATATCGTCAAATCTGGTAAACAGCGTAAACTACATAAAGCTTTCTTGCGCTACCATGATCCAAAAAACTGGGGCTTGCTACGTAAAGCGCTGCAAGATATGGGACGCAGTGATTTGATTGGTAAAGGTCGCGGCTGCTTAATTCCGCCATTTAACGCCAGTTTAGAAGGTCGCGACGCGGCGCAAGACAGCTATCAATCGGCGCGTAAAAAGAATAGCCGCCTCGGTAATGACTCGGTCAAACGTAGCAAAAATAGTGCCAGCGCGGCAAAGAATACCTCGGGCAAAAATACGTCGGGTAAAAATACGTCGGGTAAAAATACGTCGGGTAAAAATGGCGAGCGAGTCAGTAAAGGTAACTTCCAAACTCAGCATACGGGCTTACCGCCGCGTAAGACTAAATAGTTAAATAGTTAATTTCTGGTAAATTGGCATATCTTAACTAAGCCTACATTCAAAAAGGCGCCTATCGACTAATAAGTGGATAGGCGCTTTTTTATATCTTTTTTAAGAAATAGACTGATCTCTTCGTACATCAATCATTTGGATTATCTAGGCTTAGCTATTTTACAAAAGCTGTTAAGGAAAACGTTACATTAGACAGCGTTTACGTAACTTGGCGAACAGGTAACAAACAATTTCTAACATTCTCGAGAAAGGCTTTTCGTTAATATAGGCGCTATATGCATAAGGCGTCGTTAAAAAGCGCATGATTAGAAAAAGCATAGCTAAAAAAAATACATGAGAATTTTTACATTTTTGGAGAATGCCATGAATACCCTAACTAAAGTTGCTGTTGCCCTACCTGCTCTAGCGCTCCTTAGCGCGTGTGCGACTACCGCCCCTGCTACGCCAAACAAAACCCCTGCTTCAGAAAGCGTCACCGATGCAGCTTATGACCGTATGGCACCGGCGCCTTATACCTGTACCGATAACGGCAAAATCTTGGCAAAACAATCTATCAATAAAAAACAAGTCATGCTAAATGCGACTCTACCTAAAGTAAACTGGGCCGACCAGCCAATCATTTTAAATGGCGGCGTCCAAGGCGCTACGGCAAGCTATGTCAATGAATCAAACCCAGAAGTGGTCTATGCGTGGCACATGAAAGGCGACAAAGGTATCCTTGCTATGAAATGGGCGAATGGCAAAGAATATCAAGTAAACTGTCAGGTAGGGAGATAATGATTTTGTTTTAATCGTTCACTGGTAATGATAAATCTATCATTGTTAAACTTAGCACTTTGATAAACAGTATAAACAGTCATCTTATGATGGCTGTTTTTTTATGCGTGCTGGTTTGGAGGGTTTTATAGAAAGCACGTGCGTCATTTATATTCTTAAAATAAGAAAAGGTATTTTGCTTCATTTCGCTAGAGAAGCCAAAAGAAAGCTGTCAAAATAGCGCTGATAGCAACTAAATGATAATCAATAATAAAAAGGATACGTCGATGGTTAAGCGCCTAATGAGTATGATGATAATGGCCAGTGTAGGCTTGGCGGCACTAACGAGCTGCGATAATAGCGCTGACAATTCTGATAGCGCCGATAAATCCGCTGCAACCGCAACGTCTGATGCGGCAGACGTCCATACTATCGACTGGTCAGCAGTCGATAGCGGTGAAAAACCTGCCAACCTTGCAGAGTATAATTATCCATTTGCAATCGATAGCCAAAACGTGCGTGATTATGCAGAGTATTTCGGCGTGGATAATGCCACCGCGCAGCACAATCTGACCGTGAGCATGGCAAGCAATGAAGCGCTGTCAAAAGTGCTCGATCAGCTTAGCGAGCACTACACCTCGCACGAGCTGACCGATGACAAAGAGATGAAACTTATCATTCATACCACGCCTGATGTCGCTGCCAGTCGCTATGATTATGTGCTGGCCGATGACTTTGCTAAAGGACTGGTATTACCTATCGTGATTCAGCCGGATAGTAAGAAGGGTGAGGTTAAGGCGCATGGGAAGGTGGCGGAGTAGAAGGGTAATTAATCTTATAAAATAAGGCAATTAAATGACTGAGAATATGCAAGAAAGATGTACTATAGACCTTTCAAATCCTTTTTGGCTACATTACCTATCTTTAGAGAAATCTCTCAAGGACATAAGTGAATATATAGCTATCAATGAAGATAATTCTCAAAGTTACTCATTTAAAAATATGCAATTATATTTTGCAATTTGTACTGAAATAGATAGTATATTTAAGCATATAAGAGATAATTTGCATCTAAAGAAAATCGAAAGGCCTAACATAGGTCATCACATAAAGATGATTAAAGACTATTTCCCCAAAATCGAAGAAACCATTCTAACGCTTAATATCAGCGGATTTGACTTAGACTTTCAACCTTTTCGAATCTTATTTGACAATGCTAACACAGAAAAAAGTAATGAAGACGTAGAAAAAAATTCAAACTATGAAGGTTGGTGGAAAGACTATAATTCAGTCAAGCACCAAAGACTTGAAAACTTCAAAAAGGCTAATTTAGATAACCTACTAAACTCATTTGCAGCTCTACATATATTAAACTTAGTTTATGCTATCAGTTTGAAAGAAAAACTAGTACTTATATATGATACAGTATTAATTCAAGCAAATGCTTTACGAGACTATCCTTTTTTTCAAGTTAGAGGAAGTGAAGTTATACGATATGTTGGTGGCGGTGGCGACTATTACGGTTGTTATTTGAGTAATAAGCATATCTATTCAGCAGATTAAAATAGATATAACGTCTTGAACTTAAAATGATGTGGGTTGCACTATTGCTAACTCACTCTACTATACTATTCAAGGGTGTAGGGCGCACCCTACTCAAATGTATGCAAAGTTCTCGCTCTTGCGCGAGGGACGAGCGCCGAGTGAACCATTAAAGAAAGACGGCTCATGACCCGCATATTTGCCCACTATTAAAGCAAGCGATGCTGAGGCCATGTTTTTTAATCTTTATCTTTTGCTCTTGTATAAATACCGAGTGCGTTATCAAAGATAAGCCTACCTAGAAAATTCCCTTTAAGGAATTTCCTCTTGCGAACCTAACAAAGCAGTGCTTTGTTTTAACGGTTCTCACCAACCAACGCCAAAAACTCTTCCTCACCCATTATCTTAACGCCCAATTTTTCCGCTTTGGTGAGCTTCGAGCCAGCCTTATCCCCTGCCAGTAGCGCCGTGGTTTTTGCCGAGATACTACCTGAGACTTTGGCTCCGAGGGCCTGCAGTTTGGCTTTGGCCTCATCGCGCGCCATGCTATCGAGTGCGCCTGTGATGACCCACGTTTGCCCATCGAGCGGCAGTCCCGCTGACGCTACTTGCTCAACCTTGTCCCAGTGCACGCCCGCTTCGCGCAGGGCGGTAATGACTTCGATATTATGCGGTGCGCGAAAAAACTCATGGATAAGCTCAGCGGTGATTGCGCCGACGTCAGGCGTTTGTAAGAGTTTATCAATATCTGCTGCCATTAAGCTATCAAGGTGGCCAAATTGCTGAGCAAGATTTTGCGCGGTCGTTTCACCAACGCCGCGAATACCAAGCGCATAAATAAAGCGCGCAAGCGTCGTCTGTTTACTGGCTTCGATGGCATTAATGATATTTTGTACCGACTTTTCGCCCAATTTTTCAAAATTAATCAGCTCATCCGTATGCTTATGCAACTGATAAATGTCGGCGACGGTCTTAACCAAACCATGCTCAAAAAAGCTAATCAGCCAACTGGCGCCCAAACCATCGATATCCATCGCCCGGCGCGAAACGAAGTGAATCAGCGCTTCGGTCTGCTGGGCGGGACAAAACAGGCCGCCTGTACAACGCGCCAAGGCTTCACCTTCGGGCAGCACCACAGGCGAGTCGCAGACGGGGCAGGACGCTGGCAGTTCAACAGGATTTGAATCTGTTGGTCGCTGATCAACCCAGACGCGGGTGACTTTGGGGATGACATCGCCTGCACGGTGGACACTGACCATATCACCTGCGCGCACATCTAAGCGCTGAATTTCACCAAAGTTATGCAAGGTGACATTGCTGACGGTGACGCCGCCGACTTTGACTGGTTCTAATTTACCAACTGGGGTAATTTGTCCGGTGCGTCCAACTTGCCATTCGATATCGTTTAAGCGCGTCATCACCGTTTCAGCGGGGAATTTATAGGCGGTTGCCCAGCGCGGCTCCCGTGATAAAAAGCCAAGCTGCTGCTGCAAGGCCAAATTATTTACCTTAATCACCATGCCATCAATCTCAAATGGCAGCTGACTACGGGTTTCAATCATCGACTCATAATAGGCTTGGGCTGCGCGCGGGTTTTGCACAATCTCGACCGCACTCACCGTAAAACCGATATTTGTTAGCCATGCTAGCGCGGCAGATTGAGTTTCGATAGTTTCAGGTAAACCTTGATTGACTGAGTAGCAATAGAAAGCTAACGGACGGCTAGCGGCAATGGCGGGGTCAAGCTGACGTAAACTGCCAGCGGCAGCGTTGCGCGGATTGGCAAAAGTTTTATCGCCTTTTTCTTCCGCTAAGCGGTTTAAACGCTCAAAGCCTGCTTTTGGCATCAGCACTTCACCGCGCACTTCTAACAGCTCAATATCAGCCGCAGCAGCTACCCAAAGCGGCAGATTGCGAATAGTCTTAGCATTTTGGGTAATATCCTCGCCCGTTTGCCCATCACCGCGCGTTACCGCTTGCACAAATTTACCATACTCGTACTTGATTGACACCGCCAAACCATCTAGCTTTAACTCCATCTCGTACTCAGGGTTTTTCTGCGCCTCATTAAGACGATCATTGACGCGGCGCATAAAACCATGCAGCTCGTCATAATCAAAGACGTTGCCAAGCGAGAGCATGGGAGCATCATGCCTGACTTGGGTAAAGGCAGATAGCGGCGTATCGCCAACTTGGTTAATTGGGCTGTCTGGCTGCACCAAATCTGGATATTCTTCTTCAAGCTCCAATAAAGAGCGCCGCAATTGATCATATTCGCTGTCTTCTAAGATAGGATTGTCGAGCACGTAATAGGCATAATTGTGCTTTTTAAGAGCCTCGATAAGCGTGCGCATTTGGGTGACGATAGCAGCATCATTTTCTGCAGGTTTTGCAGTACTGATGTTTTTATTGGTGTCTTTAGAGCTAAGCGGTGAAGTAGAATCAGTCATAATCGGCGTCTTTTTTTGCAATTCAAGATGCCGATATCATAACAAGTTTGCAAGAAGGCCGGATAAAATTTTATAGGAAATTGGGTTAATGAAATGTCATAAACCAAAAACTAAAAAGGCAAATAACGGTAAGCGCTATTTGCCTTTAGCATATTTATCACCACTTTTAAGCGATAATTTTTAACCTTTAACCTTCATAATCACGAACTTGATTACGCAATTGCTGTTTGTACTCTGGGGTAATGGGGTCGTTTTCTTCATCAAGCATAACAGCGTCCAAATCGCTTGCCATCATATACGCAATGCTCATCATGCTATCGAAGCTACGCAGCGCTTGCGGATGCGGCAGCGATAAAAATAGCACCACGCCATTATAACTATTGGTCGCCACGCTATGCGGGTCAAAAGGCGCGATACCATTATCCGTAATGCCCATCATACTAAACCATAGCATGCCGGTGCCGTCTTTTTGCTCATAGCGATGGAACATATTCATCGCCCCATAACGCAAGCCATATTTATCAACCAGCGCCAATAAATCACGCCCCCGAATCACCGCTGCTGGACGGTCGCGGTATTGGTGCGGCAAGATGGTGATATTGATATTGTCTTTGGCATTGATTAACGGACCGTTTTGCGCTTCGTCAACCGGCTCTGATAAATGTTGGTCAAGTATCGGGCTATTATTATCAAAGCTTGGCTCGTCTGCCGTATCAATGACTGGCATCAGACTGTCGGTTGCTGACATGAGGCTTGAAAAGGCGTCCGGCTCTTGCTCGATATGCATCTGCTCAGCCACTTCTGCAAACTCGCTATCATCCGCACGCTGCTGCTCTTCTTGCCAGCGCGCATAGTCAGCGCCATCTAGCGTATGGCTATTATCTTCGCGCGCTTCACTACTTTTAGCTGTTGGCTGCGCATCATTATTGGCATGGGCTTGGGTCAACGGCTCGTCTTCAACGACGGCATTGAGATAACTGCGGTCAGGGGCGATACTGGTTTCGCCTGCCACCGTATCGTCCAAGTCTGGCTGCTCGACGATATTGCGCTCATGACGCGGAATGATAGGGATACCGTTTTTATCATAATTGACCGCGGCAGCCTCAGCAGTTTTGCGCCGTTTAAAGCTGCGAATGACCATAAACAGCCCTGCAAGCACGATAAATGCGGCAATGGCGATCAAGATAAACTGGATAGCGGTCATGAGAAATACATCCTAATATCTGACAAAAGGGAAGGCACAAGTATGAAGAAATGGCAATAGTCTAGCACGGCTAATGCATATCGTCACCATATAGTCAGCGTTTATCATGGGTCCCGAAGCCTTCATTAACTACTTGCCCGGCTACTTGCGTGACTTTATGTCCAGCAAATCCAGCCCTAACTATACCACTGACCATTGCTAGCCGTTATCACTATTTTTGCTATACAGCGCTGCTCTTAATCAGCAAGGTAACGTGCTGCTTCATCAAGTGAGACACTGACCAAAGTAGAAATACCCGCGCTTGGCATGGTGACGCCTTTTAACTCATCCGCAATTTGCATCGTCAGCTTATTATGGCTGATAAAAATAAACTGCAAATCATCTGCTAGCTCATTTATTAAGCTGGTAAAACGAGCGACGTTGGCATCGTCAAGCGGCGCATCGACTTCATCCAGCACACAAAACGGCGCGGGATGCTGCTTAAAGATGGCAAAAATTAAGCTTAGCGCGGTGAGCGTTTTTTCACCACCTGACAGTACCGCAAGACGGCTATTGCGCTTACCCTTTGGCTGTGCCATCAACGTCAGCCCTGCCCGCCATTGTTCTGATTTTGGCGCATTAGCAGGCATATCTTCTAAATTTAACGTTAAGCTTGCTTGCCCGCCGCCAAAGACTTTGGCAAATAAACTAGCAAGCTCGTTATTGACCGCCTCTAACGTCTGCATAAATAGCGTCTTGGTGGTTTCATCAATTGAAGCAATCGCCTCCGTCAGCGTCTCCATACTCGCAGCAATATCGGCTGTTTGCTGCGCAAGTGGCTCCAAGCGCTCATTCACCTCCGCCAATTCTGCCACGGCGGCAAGATTGACCGCGCCAATTTTGCTTAGTTGCTGCTCAAGCTTCGCACATTCAGATTCTAATTCTGCAATTTTATCGGGACGTATACGGCGATCATGAGCGATAAAGTCCGCTAATAAGTTTGATACGTTCATTACTTGTTGCTGATGCTGGGACTGCTGCGACATCTCCGATGGCGCTTGATATTTATGGCTGATTTTATCATAAGCATTTAGCGCTTCTTGCGTATGGCTTTTGGCATCGTCTAAACGCGCGGCGCTGAGTGCCAATTCTGTCGCAAGATGGGCAAGCTCGCTTTGCTGCGTTTGCAAGGTATTTTGCAAGCTATCTAGCTCGCCCTGCTGCTGATTATATTCCTCTTTAAGCGCCGTTAGTGCTGTTTCGCATTCTATTAACACCGCCTGCTGTTTATCGCGCGCTGTTTGTGCGGTTTGTAAGGCTGCTTGCAGCGCTGGCAGTTTGTTTTGCTGCTGCTCAAGACGCGCCTTTAAGCTCTGCTCGCTTTGTAGCGATTTATCATATTGCTCGCTTTCCCGTGCAAGACCACTCACGCTATGCTCTAAGCGCATCTCGCTTTGCTGCATACGCAGCTGCAATGCCTGCCAAGCATCATCATCCGCCTGCCTCGTACGAGCGAACTCACTACGCTCGGACTGCAATTGCTGACTTAATGTACGCGCATCGGCTATTTGCGGTGCCAACGCTGCTATCTTATTTTGTATCTGTTGCTGCTCAAGATTTAGCGCTTGCTGCTCTTGTTCTAGCTCTTGCTGCTCTTGTTCAAGGGCTACTTTGTCAGCATTTAGGCGCTGACTGTCTGCTTGTAGACGCTCCGCATTGGCGCGCTCGGTAATGAGCTGTTGCTGATAGGTGTGTTTATCGCGGGTCAATTGCTCAGCTTGCGCGCGCGTTTCTTCTAAGCTGACGGTCAGTGCATCATAGCTGCGTTGGTTATCAGCAATCGCCTTTTGCTGATGTTGTATTTTAGTCTCGAACTCATCAAGCAAGTCTTCTAATGCTTGCAGACGATTACGCTGCTGCAAACGCTGGCTTAAGAATTGGCTATCATTTTGTCCGTTTTGTCCGCCAGCAAATTTACTAAGATTTATCGTACCCTGACGACTGATAATCCAGCCGTCCGAGGTCAGTAAAATAGCGGATGATGGCAATATTTTTAAAGTATTGGTGAGCGCTTCAAAATTTTGTTTGTTAGTGTTTTTAGGCTCTGCAATGTATAAATAGCAGTGCTGCCAAAGCGCTAAGTTAGGTGCGCTAATAAGCTCTGATAAAGGCAGCAATTTATCAATTAAGTTATCTGGCAAATTGCCGATAAATGGCTTTGAATTTTTAACATTTTGCTTAGCAGGTAGCCATAAGCTATGACCTGTTTCTATCTGCGATTTATTTTCTTTATTGGTAAGCGTATTTTGCGTAGTCTGATAAATAAATAAATCTTTTAATTCAGCCTCAAGTACTTGCCATAAACTATCGATCTTTTGAAAGTTATCATTACGCTTTTCAGTGTTTGATTGGCTAGAAAATAACACATGGCTATCGAGCCATAACGCTAATACGACATCCAATAACTCTGCGTATTGTTGCCCTTTTGCGCTTAGCTCAATTTGTTCGCGCAAGGTTGTCATGGCCAATTCATGATAACTATTGACAGAGCCATTGACGTGGCTACTTTCTACCTCAGTTTTTGCATGCATAAGCGGTTGCGGTTGTGGCTTAAATGTCGGCTTCGGATGCAGTATTTGATGCAAGGTGTCATACTCACCTGCCAATACCGCATGACGTTTTTCATCCTCGCTCAACTCACGCTGCTGCTTGTGCAAACGTTGCTGCAACTCATGCGCTTGCGGTTGTAACTCTGCTAATCGCTCATCAATACTGTCTTGTTGACGTTCAATCTGCTGCAACTGTTTATTAAGCTCAGACACTTGCGTATTTAATGTGTGCTGTAAATTACTTGCATCAATTTTTTGGCGTCCATCAGCACTTTTAACTGGTGATAGTGACTGTTGTAGTTGCTGCCACAAATTCTGCCAGTTTTGCTGGCGGCGCTGCCATTTTTCATGGTTTTGCTGCTGGCGTTTTTGCGCTTGGTTGTTAATCGCTTGCTGCTGCTCAAGCGCACGTTCTTTTTCTTGTAGTCGTGATAGCTTATTTTGCGCGTCATGGTAGGCGCGCTGCAATGGTTGCTCGCTGCGTTTATGCGAATCGCGTTTACTGCTCAGCTCATCAAGCTGCGGGCGCAATGCATCTAGGACATTTTGCTGCTCGGCTTGCTCAGCTTTTAAGCGTCCAATCTCGCTCACTGCTTGATTACGCTGCTGCTCTAAACTTGCTAATTGCTGTTCAATGACGTTTAATTGTGATTTAGCATCGCCTAATTGATGCTCGGCTCGTTGATAGCTTAGTTGCTGCTGATAGTGGCTGCTTTGCGCATCGTCTTTGAGCCATTGTTCTTGATTGATATGGGCAACAAGCTTATCTTGTTTGGCTTTTAGCGTGTCATAACTGGCTTGCAATATGGCAACTTCATTAGCGCTGCGCTCATGGGCAACTTTTTGCTGCTGCTGATTATGCTTTGCTTGATATAACTGTTGAATAGCAAGCTGCTGCTTGATATCAGCAAGCGTTAATGCCAGCTCTTCATAACGCTCGGCACTGGCCGCTTGCTTAGACAAGCGCTTTTGTTGACTGACCAGCTCGCTTTGCATGTCGTGCAGACGGGTCAAATTATCCTGCGTCTTCTCAAGCTTCTTTTGCGTCTCTTCACGGCGCGCTTGATAGCGCGAAACGCCAGCCGCCTCTTCGATAAATTCACGCAACTGCAGCGGGCTAGATTCAACAATACGCCCAATCATACCCTGCTCGATGACCGCATAACTGCGTGCGCCAAGCCCTGTACCTAAGAACACATCGACCACATCACGGCGACGACAACGCGTGCCATTGATAAAATAGTCCGAGCGGCCATCCAAATTTACTTGTCGGCGGACAGACAGCTCGTGATAGAGATTAAACTCATGACGAATCCCCGTCTGCTCATCTTGCGTATGCTCAAAGGTCAGCTCAACGCTGGCGACACTTTTGGCGGCTTTATCTTGCGTGCCCGCAAAGATGACATCGCTCATCGCCCCGCCGCGGAGCTGCTTGGCGGACGTTTCGCCCAGCACCCAGCGAATGGCATCAATGACGTTGGATTTGCCGCAGCCGTTTGGCCCGACAATGGCGGTAATACCGTGGCGAAAGGTAAAAGTCGTAGGATTGGCAAAGGATTTAAAGCCTGCCAGCTTGAGAGATTTTAGGCGCATGAAATATCGATAAACTTAGCAAAAACAGGCGGCTATTCTACCTCAAATTGTGCTAGGTTTTTAGGGTTTGTGAGGGATGCTATAATAGGGCTGAAAATTTATCTCATTCATCTACATAATAACAATTAAGGACACTCAAATGACTGAAGACAATTTTGATAAATACGATCCGCAAGAGCTACAACAAAAATATGAAGAATGGTGTGAGCTGTATCGTAAGCAGCTTGAGGCGCAGCAGCAGTTTTTGCGCGCTGAAGCCTTGCAAAATGAGTTAAAAGATTATTATCTCAATCCGCAATGGATGACAGACCGTGAGGCGGATTTGCCCATTGAGCACTCGGGTAAAGCGCACTCAATCTTTAGTGAAGATGCGCTATGGAGCATGCTCAGCGACCATGATGAGCTAGCGAGAAAATGGATGCGTTTGGGGCTTGATGCGATTGATAGGAAATAAAATTAAATCACCCCAATCCCACTTAATAATAACTGACCGCCTGCAAATAACAATAGCACGCCAAAAGCGCGTTTCAGCGTCAGCGCGGGCAGCACGTGGGCAAGTTTGGCACCGACTTTTGCCATAATAAAGCTAGCGACGGAAATACATAAAAAGCCTGTGATATGGACAAAGCCTATCGTACCTTCAGGCAGATTGACCACATCCTGGCCAAACCACGCAAAGCCTACCGCGCCAGCGACGGCAATTGGCAAACCGCAAGCGGCAGACGTGCCGACCGATTGTTTCATCGGTAGACCTGCCCAATTTAAAAACGGCACGGTCAAACTACCGCCGCCAATCCCAAAAATTGACGACGCCAGACCGATACCCGTCCCTGCCCCAAATTGTACGCCAGCTGATGGCAAAGGTTTGCCCAATTGTTCTTTATTGGATAAAAACAGCATTTTTAAGGCGACCAATAACGCACCGACACCGATGATGGCTTGCAGTACCTTACCGTCAATCATATCGGCAATACCAGCACCAATCAAACTACCGATGACCAAGCCCAATGCCATTTTGCGCCATACTTCCCAGCGCACGCCGCCGCGTTTATTGTGCGCTGTGAGCGAGCTGATAGAGGTTACAATGATGGTCGCAAGTGAGGTGCCAATCGCCAAGTGCGTGACCACTTCTGGCGAAAAATGATAAGCGGTAAAAATCCAAACTAACGCTGGTACGATAATCATACCGCCGCCAACGCCAAATAAGCCCGCGCTCACGCCAGCAAACGCCCCTGCAATCACAAACCACACATATAACATCATCAAATCAGCCTTTTGTCGTACTTATTTTTATAAAAATCATTTAGCTTTATAATTGCTTGGATACACACTCTCAAACGCATTTGCCAAATCATAATCCGACCTTTATGCTGTCTATTTTGTACTGGGAGTTAGCAACCAGCGCTCAGTATAGCAAAGTTTATCCACGCCACATTAAACACATCGACGAAACTTATGCCGCCATTGAATCCCTTATTTGACTCACTGCCTGACTGCCAACCCGAATCATTAACGCTCGCCCATTTGCCCGAACTGAACCATCGCCACCTTATTAGTAGCGGCTCGACCAATAGCGAGCTGATAGCAGCGGTGCAAGATGGCACGCTAGACGCCACTGATATGCATCTACTTACCGCTGAAACCCAAAGCGCTGGTCGCGGGCAACACGGGCGCTCATGGCAATCGCCGCGTGGCAATGTGTATTTGTCGTTATATCATCCGTTGCATCTGCCGATTAGTGGTTTGCTGTCGTTAATTATCGGCGTTGAATTGGCAAAAATGCCCGTAATTCAAACACTAAATGAACAATTACGCGCGCAAAAACTGACGCCAATCGGAGTAAAATGGGCCAATGATTTGGGTTTTTATGCGCAGCAGCATCAGCAGCGCCATAACCAAGCTGACCTAGATAACTCTATTTTGCAAGTGACTAAATTAGACGAGCAAACGCTGCCCTTTCATAAGCTTGCTGGCATCTTAATAGAGCCCGTCACAAGATTAGGAAAATTGGTCGGCGTGGTCATGGGCGTGGGCCTTAATGTGCAAGAAACGCCGACGCTCACCGCGCAAACCAGCGAGGGCATGAGCTATCAGGCGATTAGCTTACAAGATATTTATCAAAGCTTAGCAAGCGAGACTATGCCATTACCAAGCCTAAAAACGCTTTATTGGCAAATGAGTAAAGCCTTAATGGCAGCAATGACGCGCTTTGAGCATTTAGGGTTAGAAAAGCCTACTGGCCAGACGTACAATTTAGACAGCTTTTTAAAACAGTTTGACGCGCTGGACGCCTTGGCTGGTTTGCGTTTGCGCGTCACCCAAGAGCATAACGGCGATATCGAGACGCTCACCGGTTATGCGTGCGGGCTTGATACACACGGATGTTTGCAATTGCGCCAAGATAACGGTAATATTTCTGCGCTTTTTACCGGACGCATCGACGTTATTCAACGAGTTTAAACCACTTATTTAACGAGCACTAAAAGTGTAAAAATTATCAAGACGGTTGGTAATTGGGCACTATTTATAAAAGGATTTTTATGCTCTGGCTTGATCTTGGCAACACCCGCCTTAAGTACTGGCTCACCGATGATATCGGGCAGATAGTGGCGCATGATGCCAAGCAGCATTTGCAAGCGCCAGCCGAACTGCTCATGGGCCTAACCGATCGCTTTGAGCGTTATGCGCCTGATTTTATCGGTATATCTTCGGTATTGGGCAATGATTTGAATGGTAAAGTATCTGAAACCCTAAGCCGCTTGAATATTCCGTTTGAGTTTGTGCACGTCGATGCAGCGCACGCCTTGATGAAAAGCGCTTATAATGACGAACAGCTTGGCTGCGACCGCTGGCTACAAATGCTTGGTGCCGTCGATAAGAAAAAACGCCAGTGCGTGATTGGCTGCGGTACGGCCGTAACGATTGATTTGATTGACCACGCTGAGCATTTAGGCGGTTATATTTTTCCCAGTATCTATCTGCAGCGCGAGTCGTTATTTTCTGGTACCAAGCAAATTACCATCTCTAACGGCACTTTTGATAGCGTCAGTCAGGGCATCACCACCCAAGACGCGGTGCATCGCGGTATCTTATTGTCCATTGTTGGTGCGATAAACGAAATCAGCAATCGTCATCCAAACTTTGAGCTCATCATGACCGGCGGCGATGCGCACATCATCGCGCAACATATCAATCGTTCCGTGCGCCTGCGCGATGATTTATTGTTAAATGGTTTGGCGCGTTATTTTGACCATATTAAACAATCATCCTAATTAAACAATCATCCTAGTTTTAGTGACGGTATAAAATACGAATAAAAAAGCAGGGCGTTTTAAGCGACCTGCTTTTTTGCTACTAAACCTCCACTGCTGTTATTTAGTCTCGTTAAATAACTCGCGGCCAATCAGCATACGGCGAATCTCACTGGTGCCCGCGCCAATCTCATACAGCTTGGCATCACGCCACAAACGGCCGAGAGGATATTCGTTGGTATAGCCATTACCGCCAAAGATTTGAATGCCCTCGCCCGCCATCCACGTGGCTTTTTCGGCACACCACAAAATCACACTGGCGCAATCTTTACGTACTTCGCGGCTATGACCAGCGCCGCGCTGATCGAGCATATCGAGGTTTTTACCGACTGTATATAAGAAGCTGCGTCCCGCTTGCAGGATGGTATACATATCAGCGACTTTACCTTGGATAAGCTGAAATTCGCCAATCGCTTGTCCAAACTGCTTACGGTCGTGGATATAAGGGACGACGTTATCCATCACCGCTTGCATGATGCCGATGGGCCCTGCGGCGAGTACCGCGCGCTCGTAATCAAGACCGCTCATCAGTACCTTGACGCCATTACCAACGCCGCCTAAGACATTTTCTTTAGGAACTTCAACATTATTAAAGGTCATCTCGCCCGTATGGCTACCGCGCATGCCGAGTTTATCGAGCTTTTGCGCCGTGCCAAAGCCAGCCATGCCTTTTTCAACGATAAACGCCGTCATGCCTTTAGCGCCCAGCTCCGGATTGGTCTTTGCATAAACCACCATCACGTCCGCATCGGGACCATTGGTGATCCACATCTTGCTGCCGTTTAGCACATAATGACCGTCTTTTTCTTCGGCTTTTAGCTTCATACTAACGACATCGGAGCCAGCACCCGTTTCGCTCATCGCTAAAGAACCAATGAATTCACCGCTAATCAGCTTAGGCAGATATTTTTGTTTTTGCGCCTCGTTGCCGTTGCGTTTGATTTGGTTGATACATAGGTTTGAATGCGCACCATAACTTAGCGCTACAGAAGCAGACGCGCGGCTAATCTCTTCCATCGCCACCATGTGCGCGACGTAGCCCATATCAGAGCCGCCGTATTCTTCAGGAACGGTAATGCCATGAAGGCCAAGCTCACCCATTTTTTGCCATAAATCCATTGGGAACTCGTCGCTACTATCGATTTCCGCCGCACGCGGGGCGATTTCTTTTGCCGCAAACTGCTGTACCACATCACGCAGGGCATCGATGTCTTCGCCAAGCTGAAAATTTAATCCGGGTAAACTCATAACCATTCCTTGTATTTCGATGTTTAATTGCTTAAAGATTTAGGTCAATTTAAAGAGAGCTCATATAGCTGGTACAAATTTTTAGCGCTTGCTGTGCGACTTCGTCACTCCAGAGGCTTCAAAAAATTTATACCAGCTATCAATCTATATATTTATTCATTTGGATTGTATGATTTAAATCATAATCGGCGGTAGTTCTAATCCTATTGGCTAAGGCTGACGTTTGTTAATCAAAGCGCGCGCCACGCTTGAGCCGTTGCGGCGCCCGAGAAATTCGCTGATACGCTCGCCTGCTGCAACCAATTTATCCAAATCAATGCCAGTATTGATGCCCATGCCATGCAGCATATAAACCACGTCTTCGGTTGCGACATTGCCCGTGGCGCCTTTGGCATACGGACAACCGCCAAGCCCAGCTACTGAGGTATCGAATTCACTAACGCCCATCTGTAAAGCAGCTAAAGTGTTACTGACGGCTTGACCATACGTATCATGGAAATGCCCTGATAGCTTGCTGATGTCGGCGTACTCTAGGGCAGCTTGCAGCGCGCGCTGAACTTTTAGCGGTGTACCAACACCAATCGTGTCGGCAATACCAATTTGTTCAGCGCCAATCTCAACCAAACGCTTGGTCACATACGCGACTTGGCTTGGATCAATCTCACCTTCATAAGGGCAACCGACCGTGCAAGAAATAACGCCGCGTACTTTAATACCCTGCTCTTTTGCCGCAGCGGCAACAGGTGCAAAACGCTCAATGCTTTCATCGATGCTGCAATTGATATTTTTTTGGCTAAAGGTTTCACTCGCTGAGCCAAAGATGACGATTTCATCAGGGCGGTGCGCAATGGCATTTTCAAAACCGCGCATATTTGGCACCAGTACCGAGTAACAAACATCGGCATGGCGCGCGGGCGCGAGTGCTTCAAGTAGCTCGCTGTTATCACCCATTTGCGGCACCCATTTGGGCGAGACAAAACTGGTCGCTTCAAGTTTTTTCACGCCTGCTGCAATTAAGTCCTCGATAAGCGCTTGCTTAACCGCAGTTGGTACGGTCATGGACTCATTTTGTAAGCCATCGCGCGGGCTGACATCGACGATGGTGACGTGGTCTGGATAGGAGATATTCATGCTAATTGTCCTTTTTTAACTAGTCGCCCTGTTCTTATTTATCTCTCAGCTATCAACTTTCACTATCGATGCGTAACAACTCATCACCGTCAGCAACCAAATCGCCTGCCGCAAATAACAATTCTGCCACCACGCCATCGGTTGGAGCGCTAATGGTATGTTCGATTTTCATTGCTTCGATAACAGCAAGGGGCTCGCCTTTGTTCACACTATCGCCAACCGCTACTTTAAACGCCACGACTTGCCCCGGCATCGGTGACTTTAAGCTGCCGACCGCCGCGCTATCTTCGCCAACATGCGCCATGATATCGATCAGCGTAATCTCATCACGGCCGCTATCAGTAAACACATAAACGGTTTCATTACTTGTCCAACTTTGCGCGTTGATACGCGCGCCATCTAACCATAAGGTATGATTGTGCGCATCACTGCTGGCGTAGCTCACCTCACCTTCATAAACCGTTTCGGTTTGCGCGGCGACATTGGCATTGCTATTATCTTCAGTGCTTGCGATTTCTTTTTCAATGATAAGCGTAAAGCGACTGAGAGTATCACCCCCTTTTTTGCTGTTAGTATAATCGGCATTATGCCAGTTGCTAAGACGCGCTTGGTACGCTTGCTCATCATAAATCAAGCTAAACGAGCGGGTGTAATTGCTATAAGCGCGGAAGCCCGTAGGCTTACTAAATGGATCGGTGTCTTGCCCTTGCCTCGCGCTTTCACGGGCAAGCTGCTGCGTAATAGCCGTCACAACCAGCGTCGATAAATCAAGCCGATGCTGATTAAATAACTCGTCCGCTTCGCGTTCAATCAATGCCGTATCGAGATTGGCTCGACTAAACGACTCCGTATTTAAGATATAACGCAAAAACGCCACGTTATTTGGTAAACCAACGATGCGCGTCTGGGCCAATGCGCGATCAAGCTTTGCCAATGCTTGCTCGCGCGTGGGCGCATGCACGATAAGCTTGGCAATCATAGAATCATAAAACGGGCTAATCACATCTCCTTCGCGGACGCCATCATCGATACGCACGTCAGCAATGTTAAAGGTGCTGTGCTCAGGTTTTTGATAGGTAAATAGCGTTCCTGTCGCTGGTAAAAAACCATTATCAGGGTTTTCAGCACAGATACGCGCTTCAATCGCATGACCATTGATGACCAGCTCATTTTGCTGTTTGGGTAACGGCTGACCCGCTGCGACCAATAGTTGCCATTCGACCAAATCGACGCCCGAGATGGCTTCACTGACCGGATGCTCAACTTGCAGACGCGTATTCATTTCCATAAAATAAAAGTTCATGGCGCCTTCGCGCTGCTCAACGATAAACTCAACCGTGCCCGCGCCGACATAATTGACCGCACGCGCCGCTTCAATCGCCGCGGTGCCCATCGCTTCTCGCATTGCTGCGTCAACACCTGGCGCAGGGGCTTCTTCTAACACCTTTTGATGGCGACGCTGTACCGAGCAATCACGCTCAAATAAATGCACATAGTTGCCATGCGTATCACCAAACACTTGGATTTCGATATGACGTGGTTTTAGCGCGTATTTTTCGATGAGTACCTGATCATTACCAAAGCTAGTAATCGCTTCACGACGGCATGAGTCTAGTAGGTCAACAAAATCGCTGCTTTGCTCGACGATACGCATACCTTTACCGCCACCGCCCGCACTTGCTTTAATCAAGACAGGATAGCCAATGCTATCGGCTTGCTGCTGCAAAAACTCGGCATTTTGATTGTCACCATGATAACCCGGTATCAATGGCACGCCAGCCGCTTCCATCAAGCGCTTAGATTCAGATTTACCTCCCATCGCGCGAATCGCAGCAGCGGATGGGCCAATAAATACCAGACCTGCATCCTGACAGGCTTGCGCAAAGTCCGCATTTTCGCTTAAAAAGCCATAGCCTGGATGAATTGCTTGCGCGCCAGTCTTTTTAGCAATGGCAATAATCGCATCGCCTTTTAGATAGCTGTCTTTTGGCGCCGAACCACCCAAATAAACTGCTTCGTCACAGACGGCGACATGCTTGGCCTCGCGGTCAGCATCAGAATAAACAGCAACGGTACGAATGCCCATGCGCTTGGCGGTCGCGGCAACTCGGCAAGCAATTTCACCACGGTTGGCGATTAAAATTTTAGAAAACATAACTATCCCTGTAACTTATCGTTTTTATTTATCGTCTTGACTATCGTTTTTTTGCTACTAGTCTGCCGTTAACCAATTTGGCTTACGCTTTTGCAAAAATGCTTGCACGCCTTCCTTTCCTTGCTCAGATGAGCGGATATCAGCGATACCTTTGACGGTATCGGCAATCAACTCATCGGTAATGTCTGCACCCGCTATGTCGTGCAATAAACGCTTGCAGGTTTTGACCGCCTCGGGGCTATTGTTAACTATTTTGGCGCATAACGCTGCAACCGTATCGTTAAGTGACTCTTCACTGACGCGCTCATGAATAAAGCCAAGCTGCCGTGCTTTTTTGGCGTCAAACACTTCTGCACTTAAAAAGTAGCGATGCGACGCTCTAGCCCCTAATGCTCTTACGACATACGGACTAATGGTGGCAGGCGCTAATCCCAGACGTACTTCACTTAAGCAAAAATTGGCAATTTTAACGGCAATGGCCACATCACAAACGGCAACCAAGCCCATTCCACCTGCATAAACGTCGCCTTGGATGGCAGCAACGGTTGGTTTTGGGCACTCGTAAATGGTCTTTAGCATTTGCGCCAGTTTATCGGCGTCTGCTAGGTTTTCTTCATAGCTATAATCGGCCATGGCACGCATCCAATTAAGATCCGCTCCCGCGCAAAACGCTTTGCCAGCCGCCGCTAAGACGATGACGCGCACATTATCATCAGCGCCTAGCGTAGTAAAAGCTTCTGTCAGCTCGGCAATCATGTCATCGTTAAAGGCATTTCTTATCTCGGGACGATTTAATGTCACCGTTGCAACGTGCTGTTCTACTTTTACTAATAGGTTTTTATAATTTTCAAAAGTTCTATCAAGGTTTTTTTGCATGATTTTCTCTATTTTTCTAGATTCTGAATCGTATTTTCAGTTAACTTACATTCTAAACACGCCAAACGTCGTCTCTTCAATTGGGGCGTTATAGGCGGCGCTTAGTCCTAATGTCAACACATGACGCGTATCAGCAGGATCAATCACACCATCATCCCACAGCCGCGCGGTGGCATAGTATGGATGGCCTTGCTCTTCGTACATCTCGCGAATCGGCGCTTTAAAGGCGGCTTCATCTTCATCACTCCACGTCTCGCCTTTACGCGCAAAATTATCGCGCTTAACCGTCGCCAGTACCGAAGCTGCTTGCTCGCCGCCCATGACTGAGATACGCGCATTTGGCCACATCCATAAAAAACGCGGGCTATAAGCACGGCCGCACATACCGTAGTTGCCAGCGCCGAATGAGCCGCCAACGATGACGGTAAATTTAGGCACTTTGGCGTTGGCAACTGCCATGACCATCTTGGCACCATGACGAGCAATGCCTTCGTTTTCGTATTTGCGCCCAACCATAAAGCCGGTGATATTTTGCAAAAACACCAAAGGAATTTTACGCTTACAGCATAGCTCGATAAAGTGGGTGCCTTTTTGCGCCGACTCACTAAATAAAATACCGTTATTAGCGATAATACCAACTGGCATGCCTTCGATATGGGCAAAACCGCACACCAGCGTCGTGCCAAAGCGCGCTTTAAATTCGTCAAACGCGCTGTCATCAACGATACGGGCAATGATTTCTTTGATATCAAAGGGTTTGCGCTTATCGGTTGGAATGATGCCGTATAGCTCTTTGGCATCATAGCGCGGTGGACGCGGGGCTATTTGATTAGGAATATGTTTGACAGGACGGTTTAAGTGGCTAACGATATTGCGCGCAATCGATAACGCATGGGTATCGCTTTGCGCCAAATGATCGACCACGCCTGACAGACGCGTGTGCACATCACCGCCGCCCAAGTCTTCGGCGCTGACCTCCTCGCCTGTCGCCGCTTTGACCAGTGGCGGACCACCCAAAAAGATGGTGCCTTGTTCTTTGACAATGATAGATTCATCGCTCATGGCTGGCACATAAGCACCGCCAGCGGTACAGCTGCCCATAACTACGGCAATTTGCGGAATACCGGCAGCACTCAGGTTGGCTTGATTAAAAAAGATACGGCCAAAGTCATCTTTATCAGGGAAGACTTCATCTTGATTGGGCAAGTTTGCGCCGCCTGAGTCCACCAAATACACGCAAGGTAAGTTATTTTCTTGCGCGATTTCTTGCGCGCGTAAATGCTTTTTGACCGTCATCGGATAGTAGGTGCCGCCCTTTACCGTGGCATCATTACAGACAATCATACACTCGGTGCCGTTAATGCGGCCAATCCCCGCAATCACGCCCGCCGCCGGAATATCTTCGCCATACATACCGTGCGCTGCCATTGGTGCCACTTCCAAAAACGGCGTGCCAACATCGAGCAAGCGCTCGACACGCTCGCGCGGCAGTAGCTTACCGCGTGCTAAATGCTTGGCACGCGCCCGCTCTGAACCGCCCTGAGCAACTTTTCGCAGGTGTACATATAAGTCGTCGACTATTTCTTGCATGGCGGCACGATTTTGCTGAAAATCGCTGGCGTTTGGACTCAGTTTACTGGTTATGATAGCGCTCATGATATCCCTTTTCTTTGATGCGTCAATGCGCATAACTTTTTATTATAACGGTTGAATGTTTTAGTTTTTACTCACATAAATGATTTATAAAATAACGGCTAAGATTAGTTTACTCTTACAGGCCTAGCTCTTCTTTCATCTGCTCGATAATCTTATACTTTTGGATTTTACCGGTGATGGTCATCGGGTATTCGGTCACAAAGCGATAGTAAGTCGGCACTTTATAATGGGCGATGTGCTCGCTACAGAATTGGCGCACGTCCTCTTCGGTCAAGCAGCCCGGCTCTTTAGGAATAATCCAAGCAGCCAGCACTTCGCCATACCGCTTATCTGGCACACCGACAATTTGTACATCGCGTATTTTTGGATGGCGATACAGGTAGTTTTCAATCTCGACAGGATAAATATTCTCGCCGCCGCGAATGACCATATCTTTACTGCGACCAACGATTTTGACATAGCCGTCTTCATCCATCGTCGCCAAATCGCCAGTATGCATCCAGCCATCTTGTATCGCTTCACGGGTTTTAAAGCGGCTACCCCAATAACCTTTCATCACTGAATAACCACGCGTCAAAAGCTCGCCCGTTTCCCCTAAGGGGACAATCTCGCCCGTTTCGGTATCGACGACTTTGACTTCAAGCGCAGGCTGCACCAAACCAACGGTCGATACTTGCTTCTCAAGCGGCGTATGCTCATTGGTCTGGCAAGAAACCGGACTGGTTTCGGTCATGCCGTAAGCAATGGTCACCTCTTTCATGTGCATTTTATCAATAACGCGGCGCATGACTTCAATCGGGCAGCTGGAGCCTGCCATAATGCCAGTGCGCAAGGTCGATAAATCAAAGTTTTCAAATTCAGGATGGTCAAGCTCGGCGATAAACATCGTTGGTACGCCATGCAAAGCGGTACATTTCTCTTCTTCAACCGCCTGCAAGACGGACAATGGCTCAAAACCATCATTCGGATAAACGATACAACCGCCATGCGTCAAAATCGCTAAATTGCCGAGCACCATACCGAAGCAATGGTATAAAGGTACTGGAATGCACAGTCTATCCTCAAAGGTGAGATTCATGGCCTCACCGATAAAATAACCGTTATTTAGAATATTACGATGGCTTAGTGTCGCGCCTTTTGGCGTGCCTGTCGTGCCGCTGGTGAATTGCACGTTAATAGCGTCGGTGTTTTTAAGCTGCGCCTGACGCTCGGCAACGCGTGGATCGTTGGCATCACCCTCCGCCATCCAAGCAGAGAATTTTTGCATAAAACCAAACTCTTCATCAGAGTCCGGCTCATCAATCCAAATAATACGCTCGATGGTTGGAATCTCGACCAAATCAAGCTGGGTATAGTCTTTATGATAAATCTCAGGACAGAGCTCACGGATTAACTGCGCATAATCACTGCTTTTAAAATGGCGCATAAGGACAAGCGCTGAACAACCCAATTTATTGAGTGCATATTGCAGCTCAAAGGTGCGGTAAGCAGGATTGATATTGACAAGGATAACGCCAACTTTTGCCGTTGCTAATTGCATCAAAAGCCACTCGGCGTTGTTGTGCGACCAGATACCGATGCGATCGCCAATCTCAAGCCCCATCTCAATCATGCTACTAGCGAGCTGGTTGACTTGCTGTTGCAACTCGCGATACGTCCAGCGGATATTTTGATGACGCACGACCAGCGCTTCTCGCTCAGGATATTTGGACACAATGGCATCAAAGAAGTCACCGATGGTCGCCTCAATCAGCGGCACATCAGGGCCTTTGTCATAACTTTGGCTGAGCGGCGCATTTGCTGAGCGTGCGCCCATATTAACGGTGGGTATGTTGTTTAAAATGCTATCGAAGTCAATAGTTCGCGTCATAACGAGTCCTTTCGTTTTACTTTTTATGGTGCTGATTTTTCGCTTGTCGTCTATTCTTTCTTCCTTGAATAGGCCTTGACGAGCGTTAGCTACTATACCGCCTTAAATCGAAGGCTGTCAATAATAGCAATACAATATGTATCATTTAAATTAATTGCTAAAGATACTAGTTTAGTAAAAGATAGCATAAAATACGGCGTGCTTGAATATAAGCGTTTCTCTTTAGAATCGATCCAGACTTGATAACGTGCTACTGGGATGAATTTTTCGCCGCCTCTGTTTAGCAGCAAGCAAGGAAAATTTATACCAGTAGCACGTGGTTATTAACCGGACGACTTTATTTTGCACTGTCTATATAAAAAGCCAGTCATGCATTGCTACGCAGCTGGCTTTTTGGCAGAAATTAAGACAAAATTAAGGTTAAGAGTTAACCCTGCAACGATTAAGCTTTAACCGTTGGCGGCGCTTTAATCGTCACCGTTGCGCTGATAACCTTGTTCTCATCAAGTAAGTTCATGACCAGCTCATCATCCGTTTCAGTAGCTACTTGCCAATTGCCAGCAGCTTGCGGTACGCCAGTTACCATCACCGAAATGGCTTTATTTTTTAAGCGAATCATCGGCGGCTTATGATCATAGCCGCTGTGCTCGTGACCCAAGATATCATCAGCAATTGTCGCTGCCTGCGCACGTAGTGGCGCCACATAACGGCAAGCAACGCCATTGATCGACATACAATCGCCAATCGCGTAAACATTGGACGCATGAGTGCGTAGCGTTGAGGCATCAACCACAATGCCCGTGCGCCGGTTAAACTCAACCCCTGCCGCGGTTGGCAATTTATCATCAACCGTCAAGCCCGTACTAGCAATGACATGGTCAACGATTAACGGTTCAGGCTGCTGCGCCGCATCACTGTCAGTAGCTGCTACTGGCGCATAGCTGACTTGTAGTTTGCCGTCACTATGACGCGTGACATTCGATACTTGATAACCGCCTAAAAAGTGAATCCCTTGTGACTGTACTGCTTTGGCAATACGGGCGGTCGCTTTTGCTGGTAGCATTTGCGAGAGCGGCGCATCGTTTAAATCGATCAGCGTGACTTCATGACCCGCTTTTAATAAATCCTCAGCAATCTCCGTCCCAACCATGCCAGCACCAACGATAGCAACGCGTTGACTGCCAGCGGCAAGCTTTTCTTGCAGCTGCCCAAAACGCTCGATATGGTTAACATGCCAAACCAAATCTTCGGGCAGGCTTTTTGGAAAAATAGGGTGCGCGCCCATCGCCAGTACCAGCTTGTCATAGCTGATAGTCGCATAATTGGTATAAACAGGGTCGGAGCGCAGCGCTGAGATAAGTTGCAAGGTTTGGCTGTCAGGGTCAATATCGGTCACTTGCGTATTGGCAAGTAACGTCACTTGCGCCGCCTCTGCGGCATCGCTACCAGTCGCCCGTACCAAGTCCGAGGCATTTTTTTGTTGGCTAATTGCCATCGTTAGCATCGGCTTATGATAACGATCGCCATTATCAGCCGTGATTAGGGTAATGGGAATATCTTTATCTTTTGTGCGAATGGCGTCAACAACGTGCCATCCTGCCAAGCCTGCGCCAATAATGACAATACCTGCCGATTGATTTTCTACACTCATATTTACTCCAATATCGTTTATGAATTATTTTAATTCTTAACATATTGACCGCTATTGTATCAGTAAACAGCCATGCACTCACCTATTCGCGCGCCGAGCCAGTCATCTTCATATTACGCCTGTCTAAAACAATTTATCGGCATTTTACTGCATAAAAAAAAGCGCCTATAAAAGACGCTTTGCCAGACACTTAAATCACAGTACTGAATTTTAATGATTGAGAATCTTTGATAAGAACAGTTGCGCGCGATCGCTTTTTGCGCCCTCAAAAAACTCATCTTTGCTACAGTTTTCAACGATATGCCCTTCATCCATAAAGATAATGCGATTGGCAACCTGACTGGCAAAGCCCATCTCATGGGTTACACACATCATAGTCATACCATCGCGGGTCAGCTCAACCATCACATCGAGCACCTCTTGAATCATTTCTGGATCAAGGGCGGAGGTTGGCTCGTCAAACAGCATCGCTACTGGATCCATCGCTAGCGCGCGCGCAATTGCCACGCGCTGCTGCTGACCGCCAGACAGTTCTGCTGGATACTTTGCTGCTTGCACCGTCAGCCCAACACGGTCTAGATACGCCATGCCTTTTTGCTTAGCCTCATCTTCTTTACGGCCTAGCACTTTGATTTGCGCGACCGTTAAGTTATCAATAATGGTCAGATGCGGAAACAGCTCAAAATGCTGAAATACCATCCCAACACTGCTACGAAGTTTGGGCAAGTTGGTTTTTGCCGCGCCAACTGAGATACCATTAACCATGATATCGCCTTTTTGAAAAGGCTCAAGACCATTAACGGTTTTAATAAGCGTCGACTTACCACTACCCGATGGACCACAAACCACCACCACATCGCCTTTATGCACGTGAGCGGTACAGTCCGTTAGCACCTGAAAGTCGCCGTACCATTTACTGACGTCAGTCATTTTGATGACGATCTCAGCGCTTGCATGACCATTGTCGGTGACCAGTCCGCCAAATTCATTTATATATGTGTCAGCATTGTTTATCACTGGCTCATTTATCACTGACTCATTCATCACTGGCTCCTAATCACTTTTTTTCATAATTATTAAATTACATCTTAATAGTAAAATACTGCGCCAAATTTACCTTAAAACCTTAAACGTTTTTGCAATTGCTGCACGCCGATAGAGGCACTTAAGCTGATAATAAAATAAATAGCCCCCGCGCCTAAAATATAAGGCGTCAGTAAGCCCATCAGCTCTCCACGGACGTAAGCGGCGCGGAAAAAATCCGTCAACCCAATGGCGAAAACCAGCGTCGTATCTTGAAATAAAATAATACATTGCTGCAAAATCAGCGGCAGCATTTTGCGAAACGCTTGCGGCAAAATAACCAAACGCATGGTTTGTCCATAGGTCATGCCAAGTGCCTTTGCGGCATTGACCTGCCCGCTACCAATCGATTGGATACCCGCGCGCACTACCTCTGAGAAGTACGCTGCTTCAAACATCATAAAGGCGACCACACACGAGGTAAACGCGGTATCGAGTTGTAGATATTTACCCGCTAGCCAAAAATATATCATCGGCACGGCAAAATAAAACCACAGTAGCACCAGTAGTAATGGCACAGAACGAAAATAATTGACGTATAGTTTTGCGGGGACTTCTAGCGCTTTGATGCCAGACAAACGCATTAAAGCCAATACCGTGCCTAAGCTGATACCCCCTAAGATAGCAAGAAATAGCACCTTTAAAGTGGTCAGCATACCGCCCATTAAGCCTGGGTACGCTGTTGCAAGTTCGGTCATCATGTTCATTTTTGACTCCCTGCAATCAGCCCAGGTACACGCAGTTTACGCTCAATCAGTCCCATAATGGCAATTAACGATAGATTGAAGACCAGATAGATAATAGTCGCATAAGTATAAATCTCGAGGCTGTTTTGGGTATATTCACTGATGGTTTTGGTTTGGCTAATCAGCTCCATCACGCCAACGAGCGACGCCACCGAAGCGTTTTTAAAGCAGTTGGTCAGCTCAGAGCTGAGCGGCGGCAAGATGATCCGAAACGCCTGCGGCAGTAGCACCTCTTTATACGCTTGCGGAATCGTAAAACCGAGCGCATAAGCGGCATTAACTTGTCCTTCAGGTAAGGACTCGATGCCGGTTCGCACCTGCTCAACGATACGCGCGGCGGTAAATAAACCCAAACCAATACTGGCAGACAGCATGGCTGAGGTGTTGGGCGATAAATCTTTATACCACCAGTCTTGTAGCGCGGGCGTCAGCCAACCGGGGGCAATATAAAACCAAAAGAATAATTGTACGAGAAGAGGAATATTACGAAAAAAAGTCACATAAGCGGTGCCAATGCTACGAGCGGCTTTATTGGGCAGGGTACGCATGATGCCCAAAACAGTACCAATCACCATGGCAATCGCCCAGGCGATACTGCCAATCAACAGCAGCCAGCCAAGTCCGGTCACCATCCAATGCAAGTAAAGCTCGTTACCGATACCGGTTTGCTCAAAGAGCACACCCCAGTTCCAGCTATAATTCATGATTGTCTCTCCAAGCCATGAGTAAAAAGCCAACGCGCCAGAGTGATATATCAGTCCAAGCGCGCCAGCAAGCTATGTTGAGGGACTATCATTACTGGGCAGTTGCTTCTTTTGGCTGCGCGCTATCGTGCGGATTGGCAATCAAGGCTTTTAAGTTATCTGACATCTCAAAGTTTAGATTGACATTTTTTGGTGGGATTGGGTTCATAAACCATTTGTCATAAATGCCATTAATCTCACCTGAGCTAAAGACATTGGCAAGCGCCTCATCGACTACGGCTTTGAATTCAGGGTCATCTTTACGCATCATACAACCATAAATCTCAAACGATTGCGGCGTGCCAACAATCACCCAGTCATCAGGATTTTTGGCTTTGGCTTTTTCGCCCGCTAGCAGGACATCATCCATCATAAAGGCATCGGCACGGCCATTTTCTAACATAAGGAAGGCTTCGCCATGGTCTTTTGCCGAGATGACATTGATGTCCATTTTATTTTTGTCGTTGTATTCACGGATATAACGTTCTGAGGTCGTTCCAGCGGTAGTGACCAAGGTTTTACCTTTTAAGTCTTCAAAATCTTGAATGCCTGAGTCTTTTTTGGTCAGTAAACGCGTGCCAATTTCAAAGAAACCGTTTGAGAAGGCGACTTGTTTTTGGCGCTCTTCATTATTGGTGGTCGAGCCACATTCAAAATCAACGGTACCGTTTTGCACAAGAGGAATACGGGTTTGTGAGGTGATAAGGTTGTAACGGACGTTTAAATCTGGCATGTTGAGCTTTTGCTTAACCGCATCAACCACTTTCATTTCTAAATCGTGCGCATAGCCAATCGGCTGGTTTGGATCGTCAGCAATGTAAGAAAATGGAATAGAAGAATCACGGTGCCCGACTACGATCGTACCTGATTCTTTGATTTTTTGTAGCGTGCCGTTAGCATTTCCTGTCTGTTCAGTGGTCTCAGTCGTAGCAGGCCCATCTGCTGGCGCCGCTTCGGTGTTGGTTTGATTGCTATTATTACAGCCCGCCAAGCCCAAGGCCATAAAAGCAACCAGCGTCAAGGGTTTAGAGATTAAGTAGGTCATGAGATACATCCTTTTATCACATTTTCACAGAATTGAGAGGGGACTTTGGCGCTGTTTAAGCCACTATTTGACTTTATTTAAGCCTATCTAAGCCGTTGGTTAACTTTGCCGCCATGCATCCATGCTGTTGCAGTTATTTATCACTATGCAACTTAATGTTACTGTACAACAATTTGCGCAGTGGGGGTAAACTTTTTTTAATGAGGCTGATATTTTAAAGCGTCCACTTATAAATTATTGAAATTAAGCCAATAATCTAACCGCTATGATTGATAAATCCTAATGAATCCCCATAAAGCTAACAACTTCTTAATACTAGTTATGACCTATGACACAAGATACCCAAGTCCCAAATACCGACCGCCAAGCGCCCAGCAGCCACCGCGATAACGACGTACGCCAACGCTTTTTTATCGAAGACTCACCGGTGCGCGGTGACGTGGTGCGCCTATCGCGCAGCTATGCGCAGACGATTGCGCAAAAACCTTATCCTGAAGCCATTAAGCGCTTGTTGGGTGAAATGCTGACAGCTGCAAGTTTGCTGATCAGTACCGTTAAAATTAATGGTCGCTTATCGATTCAATTACAATCATCAGACAGCGACAGCCTACTCAATTGGGCAATGGCAGAATGCGACCAAGATGGTATCATCCGTGCCCTTGCCAGCTGGAAAAGCGACACCGACGAACAAGTGCAAGCGTGGGACAATATGATCCATGCCAAAGACGCTTTTGCTGAGCTCGGCGCGGCTGGTCAAGGCGTGTTGTTTATCAATATCCAGCCTGATGGCGGCGAGCCGTATCAAGGTATCGTTGAGCGCAGCCATGACAACTTGGCCGACTGCTTAGCGCATTATCAAAAACAATCGGCGCAAATTCCAACGCTGATTAATTTGGCCTCTGATGGTCTGCAAGCGGGTGGTATCTTGGTACAAATGCTGCCTCGTACCGCTGCAGAAACTTATGAAGTCGAGCAAAACCAAGACGCTGGTATTGATGATGATTTATGGACGCGCTTAAGTGTGCTGACGCGCACGCTAAAAGCAGAAGAGCTGACCACGCTTGATGCCAATGAGATTCTATACCGCTTGTACAACGAGGAAAAAGTCGTTGCCCCTGAGCCAGTGCCGCTTTCCTTTGGTTGTACGTGCTCACGCGAGAAGTGCGAAATGGCGATTGAGCAAATCGGCGAAACCGAAGCCTTGGATATCGTCGACGAGCAAGGTGGTACGTTTGAGATGGACTGCGGCTTTTGCGGTGAAATCTATAAATTTAATAAAGACGATGTAGCGGCAATTTTTGCTGAGTAGCCTATAACTTATTTAAATATTTAATAAACCCTCAAGTGTGATGCTTGAGGGTTTATTGTTTTTAACGCTTAAATCTCGACCTCAAAATCTTGTGGATAAGAATAGATACGACTATCAAGCGCATATTTGGCGTCATGAGCATCGCCTAGTTGATTGGCCAATAACCAATCAGTCACTTGCTCATGTACCCTATCGTTATAGATTAAGTTCATGTGATTGACGCCGTAAAATATCGCTTTATGACCCTCTGGCACGCTCAGCGTATGCTCTTCGGAGTATTCGCCGAGCGCCGATTCCACGGAAACCAATCCATCACCCAATAAACTGGAGGTTTTATTTTCATAATGGGTTTCAAGCAAAGCTGCCGCGACCAAATAGGTATTTACATGCAAAGGCAGACGCGCCGGATGGCGAAACTCTGCCGGTAGCACGCTGCGCTCCTCTAAAAATTTCCAGTCTGCGTCGCGAATACTGCCATAACGTAGGTCAATAATACCAGCGCTACGTAAGTCGCCCAATTTCGCCAACGAACCCGCAAAAGGCAGCTTCGCGATTTTGTATTGCACAAAATTACCAATTCGCTCCAAGCTTGCACCATGATGCGGCGTGCCCAAAGTAACCAGATTGCCCACGCGCTTAACCCAGCTAAAACCCTGCTCTTTACCATAAAACAGCGCGCTACGACTTAATAAACCGCCCATGCTATGCCCGATTAAATCAAGCTGAGTAATGTCTGGATTTTCTTCAACCAAATCTTGCAAAACCTTGGCAAACCTACGCCCGTTACTGGAGATACGCCGACCGGTATTGTAGTTTACATATAAAACCGTGGTGTTTGGCAGCGTGCTGACCAGCGTTGTGCCCAGATTGTTTTCGCCCGCTACCTGCCAGCTTAAGTGACTCATACAAAGCCCGTGACATAACACAATCACCCGCCCTGCTAGCGCGCCATTTTGCACACGGTTGTCTTTATCGTATAGCACCATCGACACTGCCAATGGGTTATGATGGGTGATAAGGTGATCGCCCATGACGCCATTTAAGATATTCACCACGCGGCGCAAGTTTAAAGGCAAGGGCTGTATCTTTTTGGGTTTTAACATCGTGTTATACAGACGCAGCCCTATGGCGAGATTATTGCCGACCAACTGCATCGTTTGGCGTACCGTGCCATAAATGCGTCCCGTGATACCGCGCTGCCAATGCTCAAGATTGTCTTTATCAAGCTTGCCTTTATTAAACCGTCCTAACGGTCGCAGCAGAATCTCACGGTGGATAGCTTCGACAATATCCGTGACTTCAACCACGCCCATGGTGGCAAGCTGCGCCAAGCCTTCAAAGAAATCAACTAACGAGAGGGACTGATGCGGTTTTGTATCGCTGTCAGCGACATTTTCGGCGGTCAGCTCATCGACATAAATATATTCAAGTTTCGCCAACGCTTCATAAACATCGCCTTGAAAGTCTGTATCAGTACCCGATTCATCATCAAATGGACGCCGAGACGCCGCAAATAAATCGTGTTTGGTGTCTAAAGATTTTGGACTGGGCATAATTTGGCTACATTAAGCGATTAAGGATATTTGCCATACTAGCCTGTAAATGGCATAAACAGAAGAAAATGATTGAACTGTCAGGTATTTTTATGGTTAGAATGGTTGCAAGCAAGCAAAGTACTGTTTTTTATAAATGTATTTCTAATGCGGGTACAGTATTGCTGCGAAAAACTTATCAATAAAAAAACCTCAGATTTACTCTGAGGTTTTTTTATTTATCAAAATAGCTAGATTAAACAGACAATCAAAAATTTATTTAACCTGTGCTTGCCATTCATGAGCGCCTAATTTTAAAGTCAACGCATCACCTGCTTGTAATACGCCAACGCCGCTTGGCGTCCCTGTCATGATGACGTCGCCTGCTTGCAAACTAAAGGCGTGACTGATATTGACCAATAACTCGTAAACGGGAAATAGCATCAAGGCGCTATCGCCGTCTTGCTTGAGCGCATCATTGATAAACAGCTGATAATGCACGTTTTTAAAATCGCCAAACGTTTGCGGGTCGAGCCAGTCAGCAAGTACGCAAGCGCCATCGAAGCACTTAGCGCGCTCCCACGGATGGCCTTTTGCTTTTAGCTCAGTTTGTAGCTCACGCAAGGTCAAATCAAGCCCCAAGGTTACGCCGCCAATGGCTTGCTTGGCCTCTGCAAGCGTGGCTTTTGATAAGTCTGCTGCTAGCTGAATACACAGCTCAGTTTCGTAATGGGTTTCACCATACATAGCAGGATTTGGCCGCTCAATGTCATGACGGATGGACACTACCGAAGAGGCAGGCTTCATAAATAGCATCGGGGCGTTAGGCACTTCATTGCCCAATTCCTGCGCATGGGCGGCATAGTTACGGCCAACGCAGACGACTTTACCAATAGAAGCGCGCAGACGTTCGCTATTATTAATGCTAGTATCACTATTAGTATTATTGGCGCTATCAGTATCTTGCACGCTACCAATAATAGCGTTGGCGATGGACATATGGGGCGATGAGCTCATACTGTTTCCTTACGGCATGTTTTTGGAATTTATGATAACTATAGCTTTTTTATCTTGCCTTGCCTACTTTTAAGGAATGGTATTGGTGACCACATCTGGTGGCACGTAGCTGGCATGACGATTCATGCGTTTTTCAAACAATCTAAAGCTAAATAAAATCACCCACGACAGCAGCAGATAAACGATACCAGCAGCAAAGAACAATTCCATTAGGGTATAAGTGCGCGCACTAATCGTACGGGCGACGCCAGTGATATCCATCAAAGCAATGGTTGATGCCAGCGCACTACCTTTAAGCATAAAGATGACTTCATTACTGTAGGCAGGTATCACAATGCCAAAAGCACGCGGTAAGGTGATGCGCGTTAACTTCTGCCATTTGGACATACCAATGGCATCAGCGGCTTCAAGCTCGCCCACCGGAATATTTTGAATCGCACCGCGAATAATCTCTGCCAAATAAGCACTGGTATTAAGGGTAAAGGCGATGATGGCACACCAGTAAGCTTGGCTTAAAACTGGCTCCCATAAGAATGAGTTACGCACCGCTTCAAACTGCCCAAGACCATAATAAATCAAAAATATCTGTACCAGTAGCGGCGTGCCACGGAAAAAGAAGATATATAAAAATGGTAAGACTTGCACCAACCAATTTTTAGACAGGCGCAGTAATGCCAAAATCAAACCAAAAAATAACCCGATAATACCCGAGAACACCACGAGCTGGACGGTCAATACCGCGCCGCCCATTAAATCAGGGATATGGTCAAAAATGACCTGCCAATTCCAATCCATAGTATCTCTCCTCTACCCTATGGTCGATTGACTTTGAGTGGTTTGATGATGGCTGGTTTGACGGCTGAGCTTTTTAGCATAACGCGCCGCCGGATTGGCGCGCCACTCAAGCCACATCATAAAGCCAGTAATCAACATGGTCAGACCCAAATAAATAATCGCCGCTGCCATATAAAAGGTAAACGGCTGCTGTGTTGACTGCGCCGCGCGCGACGACTGATACATGATGTCCTTTAGACCGACGACCGACACCAAGGCCGTATCTTTGAGCAATACCAAAAACAAATTGCCCAGACCGGGCAAAGCAATTTGCCAAACCTGCGGCAAGGTAATACGATAAAAGGTTTGCAATGGTCGCATGCCAATCGCTTGCGCCGCTTCTCGTTGCCCTACCGGAATCTCTTGAATGGACATGCGAAAAATTTCGGTCGCATAAGCACCAAAAGCAATCGATAACGCCATCACCCCGCCCCAAAATGCGCTAATCTCGATATAGTCGTTATAGCCGAACTTTTTGAGGATGCTCATGAGCAATATGGAGCCGCCGTAATAAATAAACAGCACCAGTAGCAGCTCAGGGATACCGCGCATCGTGGCGGTATAAACCGTCGCAAGCTTACGCAGCAGCCAGATATTGGACATCTTTGCGGTCGCGCCAAGCAAGCCTAACGCCATGCCGATGACCAGACTGGTCAACGCAAGCTTTATCGTGACGGTAGCGCCGCTTAGTAATAGCGCGCCAAATCCTTGTAAATCAAACACAATTATCCACTCAGTCTCTTTATATTAGCAAATTGCACAATATGAGTTAAAAGAATCAGCATCAATAGCTGAGCGCTGCTGATAAACGTATTATGAACCAAATAGATTGGCCCTTTGCGTCATAGATTGACGTGATATTCATACGATTATAGCCACGGAAATTGACACAGTAGAAATGAGCGCTGATTTTATCATATTCGCTAGCCGCTATGTTAATACTCACGCGTAAAAGCGCTGTCTAAATAGCCACTTATCAGGATAAATAGTCAATAAATCAGCCAGATTTGATAAAAGTTGGCACTTAATGATGGACAAAAAGCGCGATAAGTCGTTATAAAAGCAAAAAAGACATAACCATAATGGTAATGCCCTTATGCTTACATAGCGTCACGTTTACCATTAAATAGGGAAAACCATGATTAATATAGCGATGACAATAAGCGCTTATTGCGCTGCATTCTCTGCCGCTGGTTCGGTTGATGCTGTCTCAGTGGTGGTCGCATTAGCTGGCACGGCAAAATATTTTTGATTGATTTTATCATACGTGCCGTTGGACTTTATATTGGCCAATGCTTGATTGATTTTGGCTTGCAGCGCTTCATCGTTAGGACGCACGGCAATCGCAAAGTTATCGTTGATATCAATCTCATCGCCTTTTATTGCATAGTTGCTACCTGACGGTGAGCCAAGCCACTCTAGCGCCGGCAATTTGTCAGAAATCATGGCATCGACGCGACCAGAACCTAAATCCAAAAACGCATTGCTTAAGGTATCATAGAGCTTCATATTGGCTTTTGGATAGGCGTTTTCTAACCACTGCGAGGAGATGGTCGAGCGCTGGGCGGCAATAGAATGCGCATTGATATCGCTGCTATTGGCGGGGTCAAAGCTGCTGTCTTTTTTGGCTAAAAACACCAAGGTATTACTAAAGTAAGGATCGGTAAAGGCCACTTGCTTCGCGCGCTCAGGCGTCACCGACATCGCCGCAACGATAGCGTCATATTTTCCTGCTTTAAGACCAGGAATGATGCCATCCCAATCTTGCGCCATGATTTCACAGGTCATCTGCAAATCAGCACAAATAGCATTGGCAATCTCAACATCGAAGCCGCCAAGCGTGCCATCAGCATTGGTATAGTTAAAGGGTGCATAAGCGCCTTCGGTACCGATACGTAGTACGTTATCATCATCAGACGCAGCAGTATCATTTTCAGCCGTTTCTGACGCTTTAGTCGCATCCGAGCTGGCGCTTTCGTTAGCTTCATTTTGACCATTGCTACAACCTGCCAACGCCAACAGTGCAGCCATGACTAGCATTGATTTTGGTTTTAAAAAACGTTTGCTGGATGACGAAATGATAGCAGACGGGCTAAATACATTGGCGGGGACAAGATGGTTGCTCATAATCATCCTTGATATTGTTACTTAAGTATTGTTACTTTGAATCGTGGCTTAAAATACTGTTACTGAAAATTGTGACTTGAAATTATTAATCAGTATTTTCACTGAGTAAAATACTATAAACGGGTGAAAGCACGCTTTGGTTAAAACGTGCTTTATTAAAATCGGCGCTTATCTCATAGACTATTATAGAAAACGCTATTAATTAGTAGCCGCTTCTGCTTGCTCTTCGTTTGCGATCACTGCATTGGCATCGACATTCCCATCGTCAACGACCACGACTTCTTTGACACCGTCGGTAGCTGCTGCTTGTTGCGCCGCTGCCGTCGAGCTGGTACCAAAGTAGCTACCGGTAATTTGATCATAAGTGCCATTGTCTTTTAGCTCAGCCAAGGCTTTATTAAACTTGGCAACCAATGGATCGCCTTTACGAAAAGCAATACCCATGGCATCATTGCTGGTGCTGATTTCTTGTCCTTTGACTTCATAGTCTTTACCAGCATCGGTTTTTAGCCAATCGATACCGGTTACTTTATCAGACATCATGGCACGCACGCGGCCTGAGGTTAGGTCTAAGTAAGCGTTGTCCTGAGTGTCATAAAGTTTGATGTCAGAGTCGGCATGTTTTTCTTGCAGATATTGTGAGGCAACCGTTGAGCGCTGTGACGCAATCGGCTGACCTTTTAGATTATCTACCGTAATATCATCGCCTTTTTTACCGATTAAGATAATACCGGTATAAAAGTAAGGGTCGCTAAATTCTACGACTTCTTGGCGCTCAGGCGTAATGGTCATGCCAGCGATGGCCGCGTCAAACTTCTTCGCATTGAGTCCTGGAATGAGGCCGTCCCAATCCTGCGAGATGACTTCGCACTCAGCTTTCATTTGCGCACATAGCGCATCGACCAGCTCAATCTCATAGCCGATTAATTTGCCATCGGCGTCGGTATAGCTAAAAGGCTTATAGCTTGATTCTGTGGCGATTTTTATGTGTAACGGCGCGTCACTAGCCGCAGCCGTATCCGCGCTGTCTGCTGGCGTGGAGCTGTTGTTACAAGCAGAAAGCATCAGCACCGCCGCACTAAGGGGCGCAAGCCATAGCGCTTTTTTGCTCATTGATGAGGTCATTGAAGTAATCATAGGGGTTTTCCTTAATATATTTACCAGCTATTTATTAGTCCGCAATGGATGAACCAGTTATTTATGGCTTAACGCTTATCGAAACCGCCTATTGATTGCACGATTGGTGAAAGACTATCTCAAAGCGCATCAAGCCCATTACTGATCGAAGTTTTCCTGTTCAAGACGGGCAAGCTCACCGTTACTACGGATTTCGCTCAGCGCTTTATTAAAGTCGTCTTTGATTGGATCGCCTTTACGGACAGCAATGGCAATATTATCGTCATTATCAATCTCATCACCCACGATACCAAAACCTTCAGGGTTGTCTGCTAGCCATGATTTGGCAGAAACTTTTTCAGCAAGCACCGCATCACTACGACCAGATTTTAGGTCCAAGTAGGCATTGTCATAATTGTCATAGAGCTTAACGGTGTTGCCGTCTTTGCCTTCATAATTGTCTTGTAAGTAAGCGCCAGGTGTCGTTGAGCGCTGACCACCAAGGGTTAGGTTTTTAATGGCTTTGGGGTCAAACTTGCCGTTGGTATCGGTTAGCCACACCATGGTATTGGCAAAGTAAGGCTCGCTAAAATCGACCTTTTCTTTACGCTCATCAGTGATAGACATACCAGCGATGACGGCATCATATTTTTGCGCCAATAGGCCTGGGATAATCCCGTCCCAATCTTGGGCGACAATCTCACATTTGGCTTGCATCTGCGCACATAACGCATTGGCGACGTCGATATCAAAACCCGCCAAGCTGCCGTCGGCATTGGTATAGTTAAAAGGAGGGTAAGCGCCCTCGGTGGCGATACGAATGGTCTTGCCAGCCGTTTCTGTAGCAGAGGCATCAGCGTTGGTATCAGCGGCGTCATCGGCAGGCTGACTACAAGCGCCAAGCATAAGCGCGGCGGTGACGGTCAGCGATGACCACAATAGGCGAGAATTCGACATCATACATTCCTTAAATTCTGATGGGGTTTTTAATATAGGGTTCTGATATTTTGTTCTCTGACGTCCCTGCCAGATAAGCAAGTCAATGAACAGAAGACACAAGCAGGCGTCACTCACGCCTACCTGTAAACCTTTTGATAATACCTGACTCAAATATCAAAAACAAACGTTTTGCATACTGTCTGTGATTATTGAGTAATAAAAACCCTAAGAAAGTTACCGAGGCTTCATTTTGGCGTTTTAAACCTTTTAACTATCTTTAAAGGAAACAAATAATAGTAAACGAAGGTATTTAAAGGCTCACTTACACTGAAGTCATTAAAAACTGTTTATGCGTTTTGACGATGGGATGCCATAAAGTCTTTGACGCGCTCAGATGTCGGATTGTCAAAAACTTGCTCAGGCGTACCAATCTCTTCAATCACGCCTTGATGCAGGAACACCACCTTGCTTGATACTTCACGGGCAAAACGCATCTCGTGGGTGACGATAAGCATGGTGCGCCCTTCTGCTGCCAGCTCGCGCATGACGGCAAGCACTTCATTGACCAGCTCAGGATCGAGTGCTGAGGTCGGCTCATCAAACAATAACACCTGCGGCTGCATGGCAAGGGCGCGCGCTATCGCCACACGCTGACGCTGTCCGCCCGACAAATTCGCCGGATAAGCGTCTTTTTTATCGAGTAAACCGACTTTATCGAGCAGTTTTTCTGCATCGCTAATCGCCTGGTCTTTCTTAATTTTTAAGACTTGCGTTGGCCCCTCGATGATGTTTTGCAAAATGGTCTTGTGCGGCCAAAGATTAAAGTTTTGAAAAACAAAACCCACGCGCGCGCGTAAGCTTTCTAACTGCTTAATATCTGCCGCCTGCAATTCGCCTGATTTGGCAGGCTTTAACATCAGCTCGTCATTACCGATGATGATACGGCCCTGATTGGGCTTTTCGAGCAGATTAATACAGCGCAATAAGGTTGACTTACCGGAGCCAGACGAGCCTAAGATAGAGATAACATCGCCATCATAAGCGGTGAGCGACACCCCTTTTAGCACGGCCAGCGAGCCGTAGCTTTTATGGACGTCTTGTAAATCTAAGGCGATAGGCCGAGTCGGATTCTTTGCAGTATCAAGCATGGTTTAGCAGACTTCCAATAAATATGAATAAAAAAGCATGAATAAAAAAGTGCGCCATTGTCGCCTATAATGCAACAAAAAGGCAAACCCTGCCTTTTTACTGGTTAGGTATCGACTAAAAAATAAGGCCCATAACGCACAATCAGTTATGGACCTCATTTTATCATCTTAACACCATCAGCGCTGTTTTATCTGCTGACTTAATCGGTCGATGCTAGCGATATAAAACTAGCTCTGTCTAATCCTATAAAGCGAGCAGATGAAAACTAGTAAGTCGAGATATGCTCTTCGCTTTCAGTACCATCAAGTACCTCTGCATCATCAGCTGTTGCTACCCCAACATCATCATTTTCACCAACCGCCATACCATCAGTAGCATTGCTATTGGCATTAGTAGTGTTAGTATCGTTGGTTACATTGCCTGTTACGGTAGCTGGTTCATTCGCGCTAGCAACGCCAACATCATCGGTGCCGCCCGCAGTAGCAACGCCATCGGTGCTGTTCGCCGTAGCGACGCCAGTAGCATCATTTTCTACCGCTGTTTGCGCGTCGGCTGCTGGCTCAGCGTCCATCGGCGCATCGTCTTTTTTACCGCACGCGCTGACGCTTAGAGCTGCTGCCACCAAGCCTACCGTCAACCAGTTTTTATACGCTTTATTTTTAATAGCCATTTTATTCTCCATCATGAGTCATTAATCTATTAATCTATTAATCTTTTTAACATTTATCACTTTACTACACGAATCAATTGCTATGCTATTACGATAGCTTATTGATCCACTTTCTTAGCACCCACTATACTCACGATTTATAGTGACTACCTTAGCAGTTACAGCGCAGTTCTGTTAAAAACACGTAACAGCAAACTATTTTTTGACGGTTGATGACTTATTAAATACCGTAAAAGTTAGAAACAAGAAAAGTTAGTAACCTTAAAATAAAGTTAAAAAAACTCTGCCGTGCTTGATAAACGGTCTGTGTTCACAAAATCGACTTTACTATCGCCCCCATCTCCTCTATGTTAAATAGCAGAGTGCCATCAGGGCGCTAAACAACAGTTTTTTGTAATTCTTGATGATATAAGGACGTTAATTTATGACGCAATCGAATACCACAGATGTTACCGCTTATATGCAGATGGTCGGCAAGCAAGCACGTGCAGCATCGCGAGCGCTTGCTGCTGCCAATACGGGGGATAAAAATTCAGCGTTAATGGCGATTTATGATGCATTAAAAAATGCCAAAGCAGACATCTTGGCAGCCAACAAAATCGACATGGATAACGGACAAAAAAACGACTTAGACGCCGCCTTGCTCGACCGCCTAGAGTTAAATGACGCGCGCTTCGACGGTATGCTACAAGGTTTAAAAGATGTCGCCGCCCTACCCGATCCTATTGGTGAAGTCACCGATATGACTTATCGACCATCGGGTATTCATTTGGGTAAAATGCGCGTGCCGCTTGGCGTGGTCGGTATGATTTATGAGTCGCGTCCCAATGTCACTTTAGAGGCCGCCTCGCTGGCGCTAAAATCTGGTAACGCTATCATCTTACGCGGTGGCTCTGAAGCCTTTGAGTCCAATCAAGCAATTGCAAAATGTATTTTACAAGGTTTAAAAAAGGTCGGTCTGTCCGAGCATAGCGTGCAAGTATTAGAAACTACCGACCGCGCGGCCGTTGGCGAGCTCATCACCATGACAGACTATGTCGATGTCATCGTGCCACGCGGCGGTAAAGGCTTGATTGAACGTATCAGCCGCGATGCGCGCGTCCCTGTGATTAAGCATTTGGATGGTAATTGTCATACCTTTATCGATAGCGACGCCGATGCAGAAACGGCGATTAAAGTCAGCGTCAATGCCAAAACCCATCGCTACGGCACCTGTAATACTATGGAGACACTGTTAGTAGATGAGGCAGTCGCCAGTGAGTTATTGCCAAAAATTGCTGAAGCCATCGTAAAAGCCGATGATGCCATGCAACTGCGCCTTGATGATAAGTCGCAGGCTATCTTAAAGGATAATGCGGTTCTTCAAGGCCATTTATCAGCGGCGACTAGCGAAGATTGGGATACCGAATATCTTGCGCCCATTTTAGCGGTGAAAGTCGTATCTGGCATTGACGAGGCGATTGAGCATATCAATACCCACGGCAGTCATCATACCGACGTGATCATTACCGATAATTATACCAAGTCGCAACGCTTTATCCGCGAAGTCGATTCAGCAAGCGTTATGATTAACGCCTCTAGCCGTTTCGCCGATGGGTTTGAATACGGACTTGGTGCCGAAATCGGTATTTCAACCGATAAGATTCATGCTCGCGGACCGGTTGGGCTCGAAGGCTTAACTTCACAAAAGTGGATTGTCTACGGTCACGGCGAAACGCGCGCCTAACGCATTACTTCTTCACTACAATTTATTACTCAACCTCGAGTATAATTTATAAAAAACGTCAGCTTAATTGCTGACGTTTTTTTATTACGAATAAATATGTTATATATGCCATATAAAAATTATTTTGCTTAATAATAGGCTCGTTATAAAAAGCCGTGCCAATGCAAAATGGCAAGACGACCAGAACCTAAATTCGAGATAAAACCAGCTTTATCCCGAATTTAGGTGAATTTATATTTATAGAAAGGATTAACATATGGAAATCACCCTAAACGGCTACTATACCTTGATATTAGCCACATTAGTGCTGTTGCTTGGACGCTTTTTAGTCAAACGGATTAAGTTTTTAGAAGATTTCAATATTCCTGAGCCAGTAGCCGGTGGTTTGGTCGCAGCGATTGTCGTCTATATTCTTAATATCATTTGGGGCTATAGCTTTAACTTCCATCAAGGACTGCAAACCGCAACCATGCTGATGTTTTTTGCCTCTATCGGGCTGAGCGCCGACTTTGGTAGGTTAAAAGCAGGCGGCTCCCCATTATTGATTTTTACCGTCGTGGTATCAGTGTTTATCATTTTACAAGACGCCGTGGGCATGGCAATGGCGAGCGTGCTTGGACTTGACCCGCTGCTAGGTCTAGTGACAGGTTCAATCGCTCTGACCGGTGGCCACGGTACCGCAGGCGCTTGGGGTATTACCCTAGAAGAGCAGTATGGCGTGGTTGGTGCCACGACCCTTGGTATCGCGGTCGCCACTTATGGTTTGGTTGCAGGCGGCGTCATTGGCGGTCCGGTTGCACGCCGTTTGATTCAAAAACTGGGTTTAAAACCAGCGGCGGTTAATCCAAATCCAAGTGACGTTGAACGACTTGCCAGCGAGCAATCACTATATAGCACCAAGCACAACGAAGAAGAAGTACACGGCAATAAAGAGATGTTTGAAAAGCCGGATAATATTCGTCTGATCACCGCCTCCTCTACCATTGAATCGTTGGCATTGTTTGCTGCCGCCTTGGCTTTTGCTGACATTATGACGTTGGTGGCGGAGGATACGTGGTTTGAGCTGCCGACTTTCGTATGGGCACTGGCCGGCGGTGTGATTTTGCGTAATACCTTAACCATGGTGTTTAATTTTGATATGTTTGACCGTGCTATCGACGTCATTGGTAACGCTTCTTTGAGTCTGTTCTTAGCGATGGCGTTATTGTCATTAAAACTTTGGCAGTTGACTGACTTAGCAGGGCCGGTATTAATTATCTTACTGGTGCAAACAATGCTGATGATTGCCTACGCTTACTTTATTACCTTTAAAGTCATGGGTAAAGACTATGACGCCGCGGTGTTATCAGCAGGGCATTGCGGTTTTGGTATGGGCGCAACGCCGACGGCAATTGCCAATATGCAGGCGGTTACCGATCGCTATTTGCCATCACACAAGGCATTTTTGATTGTACCAATGGTTGGGGCGTTCTTTGTCGATATCGTTAACGCCACCATCTTGCAGATATTTACCAAGTTGCCGTTTTAATCTTCTACATTATTGTCTAGACAATAAAAAACCGCCTAGCAAAGCTAAGCGGTTTTTTTCTCTCTAAATTTTGAAACTCACCAAATAAAAATTACTGGTTTTTTTCGTAAACTGGTAGCTCTTTACAGATGGCTTCTACTTTAGCGCGTACTTCAGCAGCGACTTTCTCGTCACCGCGGCTGTCTAGCACGTCACAAATCCAGCCTGCCAACTCGCCCGCTTGTGCTTCGTTAAAGCCGCGCGTGGTAATTGCTGGCGTACCGATACGGATACCAGAGGTGACAAATGGCGATTTTGGATCGTTTGGCACAGCGTTTTTATTGACCGTGATGTGCGCGTCACCAAGCCATTTGTCGGCTTCTTTACCGGTCATCTCTTGCTTAACCAAGCTGATAAGCATCAGATGGTTTTCAGTGCCGCCAGAGATGATTTCATAGCCGCGTTCTTGAATCACTTTTGCCATTGCTTTGGCGTTTTTAACCACTTGCTGCTGATAAGTTTTGAAGTTATCTTCTAGCGCTTCTTTAAAGCAAACCGCTTTTGCCGCGATGACGTGCATCAATGGACCACCTTGATTGCCTGGGAATACACCAGAGTTTAGCTTTTTCGCCAGTTTTTCATCACGCGCTAAAATCATTCCTGAGCGCGGGCCACGTAGCGTTTTGTGCGTCGTCGTTGTAACCACATCGGCAAATGGGACTGGGTTTGGATAAACACCACCAGCGACCAACCCTGCAACGTGCGCCATATCTACTAACAGGTAAGCGCCAACTTCGTCAGCGATTTTACGGAAACGCGCCCAATCGATCACTTGTGAATACGCTGAAAAACCAGCAATAATCATTTTAGGTTTGTGCTCTTTTGCCAAACGCTCAACTTCGTCATAATCGATCAGGCCCGTTTCTTCAACCAAACCATACTGTACCGCGTTGTAATTCAAACCTGAAAAGTTGATATGCGCGCCGTGCGTCAAGTGACCACCCGCGTCTAGGCTCATACCAAGTACCGTATCGTTCGCTTCAAGTAGTGCTAAAAATACCGCCGAGTTTGCTTGACTGCCCGAGTGCGGCTGGACGTTGGCGTACTCAGCGCCAAACAATTCTTTGGCACGGTCAATAGCCAATTGCTCAACCACGTCGACATGTTCACAGCCACCATAATAACGCTTGCCAGGATAGCCTTCAGCGTATTTATTGGTCAGGTCGGTGCCTTGTGCTTCCATCACTGCTTGCGAGCAGTAGTTTTCTGATGCAATAAGCTCAATGTGATTTTCTTGACGAACGCTTTCAGCAGCCATGGCTTCAGCAAGTACTGGATCAAATTCTTTGAGAGAAATATCTTTAAACATAGTGAGGTCCTAAGTAGTGACTGTCGTTAGTGGTGACTTTCATTGAAAAGAAGTGAGTAGCAAAAGAAGCTTGAAGTAGACAAACAAAGGCAATCGACCTGTTAAGAGCTTGTCTGGTTTGGCAATAAATTCGATATATAAAGGCATCGATATCATCGCTATGGATTAAGTGTAGCATGAAACTTTGGCCTGTGAGCGCAAAAAAGCCTCACTGTAAGCTGAAGAATTTAAATGGCGCTGTTAGGAAAATAAATGCGCAATAAAATAAACGACTTACTGATTTTATATATCAACCTTCATTGTAACTATTTAACCCTCATTAGCTAAAAACGCTGCTAGGAAAGTCTCACTAATCAGTATTTTTCGCCCGTACCAATCATACAGCGTCTGCCGTTGCCAGCCATCTGCCGTCTGTTCGATAGCACGTCGATTGGGCAAAGTGCGGCTACGCTTAAATAACACATAGCCAATCGGTGTGCTTTTTAGCTGCTGTAAACGGCGGGCGCACCCTTTTAAACTGATCAAAGGAAAAATACTTTGAGCTTGCACCCACGGCTGCTCACTATTGCCATACAACTGCGACTCACGTACCCACGCCAACAATGGATGGTTTAACGCCGCACCTTGCATACCCAACTGCTTTTTTTGCGCCAAGGATAATAACCGATAGCCCTCAAAACTGCGCTCGACACGTAACGGCTGCCCTGCTCTTACTTCCAGCATGGCCGTCAGCGACCCTTCGGTATTGAGAAAATCGACTAGCTCAGCAGGAGCGGATAACGGGGCAGAACGAGGAAAATGAGGAGTCATAGTTTACAGCTGATAGAAAAGTATTAGGTAGGAAGACATTGGACAAAGATTAGCAAAAAAACTATCGAGGTTTAATCAGTATTATCAAACATCGGCATATTATCAATATTAAACGGCAAGGCTTCAAAGGCCTGCTTGCAATACTGCGCCATATGCATGCGGTCTTTTACGCAAAAATTGCTAATCGCTGGGATAAAACGCCCATCATAAATACGATGCAACGAGTGAGTTTTGGTCGGCATAAAGCCGCGAACTAGCTTGTGCTCACCTTGGGTGCCCGGATCAAAATACGTCAATCCTTGCTCAATCGCAAACTCGATACCTTGATAATAACACAGCTCAAAGTGCAAACTATCATACTCACCCAGCGCGCCCCAATAACGGCCATAAAGCGTGGCATTTTTACTATTCGGTTTATCGTAGAAAAACAAACTGCTGGCGATAATCTCACTATTGGCATCAAGCGCTTGCGCGAGCATTAAATGCTCAGGTATGCTAGCCGCTAATTTTTTAAAAAAATCTAGCGTTAAATAAGGCTGCTGCCCACGTACCGCGTAGGTCATCACATAACAATGATAAAACGTCTGCCAATCTTCTGCAGTGATAGCGTTACCGCATTTACGTTGACAGCTGATGCCTTGCTCAGCGACTTTACGCCGCTCAGCGCGCACGGTTTTGCGTTTTTTGGCTCGAAAGGTTGCCAAAAAAGCATCAAAGTCGGAAAATTTCTCGTTATTTTGACCAAGATTTTTATTTTGCCATAAAAACTGGCAGCCTTGTCGCTCAAGTATTGGTAATTTAATCAGCTCTGCCGCCACACCATTTTCTCGACTATGAAGCGCCATTTCTATATCGATATCGGTTGGCATTGACGCGTTAGCAATAGCCGCCAGCTCAGGCGTCACAAATAAACCATGCCAGCCAGAGGCGTCGACTTGCTGAGCAATGTCATCTACCCCTGCGATAGCTGTTTTTAAAATATCTGCATTTAGCGCCTCACCTTCTGCCAGCCACAAGCGCTGGCCAGTCACGGGAGTATACGGCGCGCTGGTCACCAAACGCGGATAATAATCAAGGCCATATTGCGCGTACGCTTGTGCCCACGCATGGTCAAACACAAACTCTCCTTGATGATGACCTTTGATAAAAACCGGCATGACCGCAACAGGCTGCCCTATTTGTGCTGAAGAAAGCGTTGGCTGCGCTGGACTACTATCATTAATATCATCAGCATTACTGTCGTCAATATCATCATTTGTCTTATTTGGACGATAGATTAAGACGTAAATCGGTAACCAGCCCGCTTTTTCGCCGATAGCCTCTGTATCATTAAGCGCCTGCCAAAACTCAAATGTCATAAAAGGCGTGTCTGGCGTTTGCCAGTGAGCCATTGCTTGCCAGCTATTATCATTAAGTAATGCGTATTGTAAAGTCATCATCACCACACTGTTTTTTTAGAATTTTTCTTTAATTCATTGATCTTTATGATTTACCCTATCAAATTTCAACGTTTTTGCTGTCACAATTTGCAAAAATTCAAATTGCAAAAAATACAGAGAATTATCGCATGCTGAAAATGCTTTTATTAAGCACGCATACAGTTAGGTTCTTCTAAAAGTGGCACAGCGAGACTGGTAGCTTAACTGGTCGTTTTATTTATAGAGCGTAGAGGTAGCTTTCGTTGAAATTAGCGTTGTAGAAACAGATAATGTGAAGAATAAACATCTTGATAAGCGCATCGACAAGCGCATCATTTAACAAACAAGCCCACAAAGGCAAAAAATAGGACTAAAAGCGCGCTAATTGCACGCAAAAGATGATATTGGCGCTGAGGACTGGTAGAATAAGGCTATTATTAGCTTAATATAATTCAGATACATAAGGTATGAGCGAAAATAGTATACTTAGTTCAATATACAAGATTGACATCGTATCGTATTTATAGTGGATCAACTATAATATCGCGTCAGCCATTCGCTCTTAGATTGTTGCCACTTGGGCGCACTAAGTAGATGGTCAGCATGAATTTTTAGTAATAACTTTTTATTAATAACTTATTAGTAATAGCCTTTTGATTGTGAGCCTTTGATAGCCACCTCTAATAAAGATGGCGCTTGATAAGGCAAATTATTACTAAAGGCAAATAAAAGCAGATGACTGCCAACAAAATATTTTTCTAGCAGTCAGACCCGCTCAAGAATGGCGATAAAAGACGCCTGTGTATTTGGATCTCGATTGAACCTCGAACCAACCCCGTAGCCCATTATGGTATAAAGGCTGGGTAGCGCTATTAACTGTTTCCCCAGCCTTATTGACCTCATTAATGACAACAAGGAATAACCTACTAATATGTCAAAAATTATTTATACAAAAACTGACGAAGCCCCAGCGCTTGCAACCTTATCATTTTTGCCTATTGTAAAAGCCTTTACGCAAACAGCAGGCATCGACGTTGAAACCAGTGATATCTCTGTTGCTGCGCGTGTGTTGGCTGAATTTCCAGAATACTTAACCGAAGAGCAGCGCGTCCCTAATAGCCTCGCTGAGCTGGGTGAATTGACCCAAGATCCAAACGCCAATATCATCAAATTGCCGAATATCAGTGCCTCTGTACAGCAGCTAAAAGCAGCTATCAAAGAGCTACAAGGTAAGGGCTACGCGATTCCTGATTTTCCAGATGAGCCAAAAACTGAGGAAGAAGAAGAAATCCGTCGTCGTTATGGCAAAAGCCTCGGCAGCTCGGTAAATCCAGTATTACGTGAAGGGAACTCAGACCGCCGCGCGCCAAAAGCAGTTAAAAACTACGCGCGCAAGCATCCGCATTCGATGGGCGAATGGAAACAGTGGTCACAAACCCACGTGTCGCACATGCACAGCGGCGACTTTTATGATGGTGAGCAATCACTGACCTTAGATAAAGCGCGTACCGTTCGTATGGAGCTGTTGCTCGAAGATGGTACGACCAAGGTGTTAAAACCAAAAATTGAGTTGCTTGATAAAGAAGTCATCGACTTGATGTTTATGAGCAAAAAAGCGCTGCTCGAATTTTATGAGCGTGAAATGGAAGATTGCCGCGAAGCCGGTATTTTATTTTCCCTACACGTAAAAGCCACCATGATGAAGGTATCGCATCCTATCGTCTTTGGTCACGCGGTGCGCATTTATTATAAAGACGCCTTCCAAAAACATGGCGCGTTATTTGACGAGCTGGGTATTAACGTCAATAACGGTATGGCAAGCTTGTACGAAAAAATCGCCGAATTGCCAGCCAGCTTGCGTGAAGAGATTGAGCGCGACTTACATGCCTGCCAAGTGCATCGTCCACGCCTAGCGATGGTTGATTCATCAAAAGGCATCACCAACTTCCATTCTCCAAGTGATGTGATTGTCGATGCGTCTATGCCAGCGATGATTCGTAATGGCGGTAAAATGTGGGGCGCTGATGGCAAATTATATGACTGTAAAGCGGTCATGCCAGAATCAACCTTTGCGCGTATTTACCAAGAGATGATTAACTTCTGTAAATGGCATGGTAACTTTGACCCAACCACGATGGGTACGGTGCCAAACGTTGGCCTGATGGCGCAAAAAGCAGAAGAATACGGCTCGCACGATAAAACCTTTGAATCTAGCGACACGGGTGTGGCGCGTATTGTCGATGTTGACTCAGGTGAAGTCTTGCTTGAGCAGCGTGTTGAAAAGGGCGATATCTGGCGCATGTGTCAGACCAAAGATGCCCCTATCCAAGATTGGGTGAAGCTTGCCGTACGCCGCGCCCGCGAATCAAATACCCCTGTCGTCTTTTGGCTCGACCCATACCGTCCACATGAAAATGAGCTGATTAAAAAGGTGAGAACCTATTTAAAAGATCACAATACCGACGGTCTGCACATTGAAATCATGTCGCAAGTTCGCGCCATGCGTTATACCTTAGAGCGTGTTGCTCGCGGTCTAGATACGATTTCGGCGACTGGTAATATCTTGCGTGATTACCTAACCGATTTGTTCCCAATTTTAGAATTGGGTACCAGTGCTAAAATGCTGTCGGTTGTACCGTTAATGAAAGGCGGCGGTTTGTTTGAAACAGGTGCAGGCGGTTCAGCACCAAAACACGTACAACAGCTACTTGAAGAAAACCATCTACGTTGGGACTCTCTCGGTGAGTTCTTAGCTTTAACCGAATCTTTAGAGCATTTGGCTAAGAACGATGGTAACGCTAAGGCGCAAGTATTGGCAGATGCGCTCGATAGAGCCACTGAAAAGCTGCTGTTAAATGACAAATCGCCATCACGTAAAACGGGCGAGCTGGATAACCGTGGTAGCCATTTCTATCTGGCAAAATACTGGGCTGAAGAATTAGCTGCACAAGATGAAAATAGCGAGCTAAAAGCACAGTTTGCGCCGCTAGCTCAAACACTTGAAGACAATGAAGCCGCGATCGTTGAGCAGCTTAATGCAGTTCAGGGTCAGCCGATGGATCTAAAAGGCTATTACTTTGCCGATGAAGCGTTAGCTGAAAAAGCCATGCGTCCAAGTACTTTGTTTAACGAGGCCATTGCTTCTTTGTAATAGATGCTTCGTTGCAGTCGCTACGACTGAAACTAAGCTGACTTCACAAACTTTGCTAAAGTTAGCTTAAAGCAAGCGCCCCAATAGACCTAGGCTATTGGGGCGTTTTTATGGTTGCTGTGCGGCGCAAAGTTGTCAAGATAACCCACTTATAGTCAGTTCAAGATAAAATCAATACACTAGTAATGATGTGCGACTGGTATAAATTTTAAAGTGCATCCACCAACCATACAACCATGCCCAATGTAAAAAAGTCCTGACCCCTATTGTTACCTCTATTGTTAAATAGCGTCCAATGTTAAAATCAATCTTGAGCTATTGATAAGCGTAATTAAGCGTAACATTAAATACATGGATGAGGCCCTATCATGCTAGAAAAAATAACCACAGCTAGAGGCACTCTCTTTATTTTTGTCCTCGTTGGTAGCTTATGGTACTTACTGACGCGCTTTTTACCTGATAATATTTGGCGCGATGCAATCACCATTGGCCTTGCCTTCCCATTTTGTGCTATTTTTATGTGGTCACTGTTTAGTACATTGCAGCGCATCTATGGCAATGATGGCAACTTATGGAAAGAGCTTGCGATGACAACGCTCAACGTCTTTTTATTTTTGCTCACCTTCTCAGCGCTTTACTATGAAGTTGGCATCGTGGACACCACACTCGATGGTAATCCCATTACGCAAGATTTTTGGGCCTGCTGCTACTATGCCGTCGTCACTTTTACCTCGACAGGCTACGGAGATTTTCGGCCGCAGGGTATCAGCCGGGTATTGGCAAGCTTACATGCGTTAATCGGCTATTTAGTGCTGGGTTTGCTGGCTTCAACTAGCCTGTCGGTCGTCAAGTGGACGGCGAATGGCAGCGGTAAAAATCGCGGTAAAAAGGACAACTAAGTTTATCATTCAATAAAAAGTATAAAAAACCATAAGCACAAAAAAACCACCTATAAAAATATAGATGGTTTATTATTTGCTCTACAAGTAAGAAAAGCGTTTAAGCATCCATGTGCTTAATAATGGCTTTACCAAACTCCGAGCTACTGAGCAAGATAGCGTCCGGCATTAAGCGCTCAAAGTCATAAGTCACGGTTTTGTTTTTAATCGCCCCTTTGATACCTGCGATAACCAGGTCAGCGGCTTCCGTCCAGCCCATATCACGTAACATCATTTCTGCGGACAAAATTAGGGAACCCGGATTGACTTTATCTTGACCGGCATATTTAGGCGCTGTGCCGTGAGTGGCCTCATAAACAGCGATTGAGCCGCCTTTATTGGCACCCGGCGCAATACCGATACCGCCAACTTCAGCCGCTAGCGCATCAGAGATATAATCACCGTTTAAGTTTAACGTCGCGACAACCGAATATTCAGCAGGACGCATAAGGATTTGTTGCAAAAAAGCATCAGCGATGACGTCTTTGATAATAATGTCATTACCCGTTTTTGGGTTTTTCATCGTCATCCAAGGGCCACCATCGAGCAATTCAGCACCAAAACGCTCAGCGGCAAGCTCGTAGCCCCACTCTTTAAACGCGCCTTCGGTAAATTTCATGATATTACCTTTGTGTACGAGGGTGACACTGGGTAAATCATTGTCGACGGCATGCTGAATGGCTTTACGGACGAGGCGCTGCGAGCCTTCTTTTGATACGGGTTTGATGCCGATACCGCAGTCCTCTGAAAAGCGGATTTTGGTCACGCCCATTTCTTCTTTTAGAAATTTGATGACTTTTTTGGCATCATCACTGCCCGCTTTCCACTCGATACCGGCATAAATATCTTCTGAGTTTTCGCGGAAAATAACCATGTCGGTCAGCTCTGGGCTATTGACAGGACTTGGCACGCCCTCAAACCAACGCACTGGACGCTGACAGACATAGAGGTCAAGCTCTTGACGTAAAGCCACATTTAATGAGCGCATACCACCGCCAACTGGCGTGGTTAATGGACCTTTAATGCTTATGACATACTCGCGTAAAATCTCAAGCGTTTCGGTTGGCATGTACTCGCCATCGTAAATTTTAGCAGCCTTTTCACCGCAATAGACTTCCATCCAAACAATAGATTTTTTGCCTTTATAGGCTTTTGACACGGCCGCATCGACCACCTTAATCATGACAGGCGTGATATCCACACCGATGCCATCACCTTCGATAAAGGGAGTAATGGGATGGTTGGGTACATTTAGCGACAAATCAGCGTTGACGGTTATTTTTTCGCCGTCTCTTGGTACGATAACCTTATCATATGGCATAGGATCAGACTCCTTGATAGTATTATTTATTTAGTATTTATATATTTGTTAGCGCAAGCATCCTTGACATTCTTTATGCTAACTATGATATTTTGGCTTTAATAGGACAGTATTGTAGCGGTATAAACGCCATCAATTTATGTAAAAATGCAGATAAACCAGTGTGCTTAAAAAATGATGTATAGTCGTTCTAAGAATAAACCATAAAGATGGTTTATATAGTATTGTTAATATTTATATAAAATAAAATTAACAGACGGCAAATTCATTTAGCCATTTGCCCGCAAAATAAAACATCATTGTAGAAAGTAAAATTACAAAAATAATTTAATTAAAATTCATCATTCCTATAGATGCCATAAGTTAAGTAATAGGTAAATTTCACCATTTATCTTAAATATTGTACTAAGATTAAAGTCTGGCTGATAATTTTTCTTTTGCATACGCGGTTTTTACCTATCAATATGATAAATACCACAATAATAATAAGGTTATATCAAGCAGCGTTTATTACTTATAAAACGTGCGCTTAGCTTTATTATTTGAGCTTCTTCATCTTTTAATAACATCCTGCTTTTTAATGTTAGCCTTAACTTCCTTAGATTGCTGAACGCACCAGCTGTTTTAAACATTTTATTTTTGGGAATTGCTATTTTATGCCGACCTCTAGCCTGATTTTATTTAACAAACCTTACGGCGTCCAAAGTCAGTTTCGTGATGACAGCAATAATGACCACACCACCCTATCGCAGTATTTCACCGATAAATCGCTGCGCGTTGCCGGTCGACTCGATGCAACCTCAGAAGGCTTGTTGATTTTGACCAGTGACGGACGGGTGAATAAAGCCATTACCCAGCCGCCATCAGCTAAGAATTTCGCGCAAAACAAGCAAAAGCAAGGTAAAACCTATTTGGTACAAGTAGAAGGTTTAGTAAGTGATGCTCAATTAAAGGAGTTGGCTGCGGGAGTCCATTTAAAAGATGGCAAAACCTTGCCAGCTATTGCGCGGCTGGTCGATGAAGCCGATTTGCCGATTGCGTTATGGCAGCGCGATCCGCCCATCCGTGAGCGTAAAAGCGTGCCAACGTCATGGCTGATGTTGACCATTTATGAAGGCAAAAATCGCCAAGTAAGGCGCATGACGGCTCATGTAGGACTGCCTTGTTTGCGTCTTATCCGTTGGTCGGTAGCGGGATTCGAGCTTGGGGCGCTTGGCGCTGGTGAATTTGTGCGTATTCACTTAAATAGCGAGCGCTGTCGGCAGTTAGGAATTATCGATTAGGTTGTTAGCGTCATAACTTAAACCTTGTTAGCTGCTTTAAACCTTGTCAGCTTCTATTATTGGACTTTGCTCTTATTAAAGAGATTACGTCTTATTAAACGTAGCGTCTCGAACGAGCAAGGTTTATCTGTTAAGATTCAAAACTGCGCTAACTTTGCTAACCGCGCGCTATTTGCACGTTTTATATTTATCATAATTTGCCTATTTTTATCTTGCTTCTTGTTTAGCTTATTTCCTGTTTTATTTGATAGTAAGGATATGTCATGATTGCCTCTCGTCGTTTTACTTTGTTTGCTACCAGCCTTGCTGCTGTCATGCTGCTAAGTGCTTGCCAGCCAACAACCGATGATAGCGAGGTGATACCGATAGAGGAAGCCACACAGACCACGCCTGAGACGCCTGAAAATACTGATGAAATGGATGTCCATGGCGGCCACGATATGAGCGAAAGCGGTGATGCGACAGACAAAGCAGAAATGACGGACATGCTCAAAGACTATACGAAGGCGATGACCAGTATGCATAATGAGATGATGGTTGGTATGGGTTATAACGATCCTGATACCGCTTTTGCCAAAGGCATGCTCGGGCATCATCGCGGCGCGATAGACATGGCAAAGATTGAGCTAAAATACGGTACTGATGAGGCGATGCGCAAGCTTGCGCAAGACATCATCGACGCGCAGCAAGTTGAAATCGATATCATGAATAAATGGCTAGCCAGCCATCCCGATGTGCCCAAACCCAAACCCAATACCGAAGCCATGCAAGCGGCGTATGCAAAAGGAATGAATACCATGCACAGTGACATGATGCTTGGTATTGCAGAGCCGGTAGCCGATATGGCATTTGCGCGCGGTATGCTGCCGCATCATATTGGCGCAGTCGACATGGCAAAGGTACAGCTTCAATACGGTACGGATGAAGAGATGCGCAAATTAGCACAGGACATTATCGATGCCCAGCAGCCTGAGATTGAGCTGATGCAAAGCTGGATTGCCGCTCATATGAGTAAAGATAATAATGCAGCGGTTACTGATGACGCTGTTATTGGAGATAAAGAAGCGGTTAAAGAAGAAACGGTTAAAGAGAAAGTTAAATCTTAAAGTTAAATGGTTGTAACGGCATCCTCTTTGCCTGTAAACCTCTAAGCATTAGATATGTAAACCCTTGCTAAGCCGCGTACTTGGCAAGGGTTTTTTACTGTCTAATGCTTTTTAATATTTTTATCTATGAATTCTGATAGCGCGCTATTGCACTCAGCCAAGTGTTTTCAGTATTGGCATACTCTGCAGCATCAACGTCGTCTTCGCAGTCGCTACTCGCCCTTGCCAAACGTAAGCTGACACCATGTGGAAATGCGTTTTCAATATCGTTCTGCGCATCTTTAGCGCTCAAATCCTTAGGTAAAACTTCAACCATCATCAACTCATCACGGCGAAATAAATGACATTGCACAGGGCGCATGACATTACTGAGCGTTACTAATTGCTTGGTATCTGCTTTAATACCGTCAATGGCGACGATGACATCATGCGCTGAGATGCCTGCTTTGGCAGCGGCACTGTCACGGCTTACGCGATTAACCTTGAGACCAAGCGATGTCTCATTACAGCGCATACCCCATGGTATATTTTTGTCCGCTGTTTCTTTAGTGTTGGTATGCATTTTAATACCATTGGCCGCGAGCAGCGACTCAATGGGCAACTCTTCTACGCCATTGACATAACGGCGCTCAAACTCCTCCCAATCCGCTCGTGGCATAAATTGCCCGATAACAGTCCCCATATCAGCACTACTGATACCGATACGTTTATTGTTATTTTGCTTAGCTTGGCTATAAAAGGCTTCGACGACATCAAACAGCCGATGACGACCACCACTTTTTGCCAGCAAGGTTAAATCTAAGCATAATGCCACCAATGCGCCTTTATTATAGTAGCTGATACCCGCATTGCCGGTGTTTTCATCAGCGCGATACAGCTTAATCCACGCATCAAAGCTCGACTCGGCAACGCTTTGATGCGCGCGCCCTGGGGTTTGATAATAGCGATTGATTTGTTCGGCGAGCAATTTTAGATAGCTTGCCTTATCAATGACGCCTGATGCTTGCAACATAAAATCATCGATATAAGAGGTAAAGCCTTCAAATATCCAGAGCAATGGCGTAAAGGCCTCCTTTCGTAGATCAACATTTAGCATCACATCTGGCCGCACGGTTTTTACCCACCAGGCATGAAAATACTCGTGGCTGCATAAGCCCAAAAAGCGCTGATAATCGCTACTTGGCACTGTTGGCTCATCAGCACTGGGTAAATCGCGACGCGGGGTAATCAAACTGGTCGAATTGATGTGTTCAAGACCGCCGTAATCCTGCCCACTAGCAAAAGTCATAAAGGTATAGTCGTTAAATGGCGCATCGCCAAGCCAATCTAGATAGGTCTGACAGATTTGGGTGACGTCTTGCTGCAAGCGGCCCATATTGGCGCTATGCTTGCCCGATAGATAAAAATGATGACTGAGCGTCTGGTGCTTCTCATCTTGAATAATAAAATCAAAGCTATTTTGTTCGGCAATCTCAAACGGATAATCGATCAGCTCGTGATAGCTATCCGCTTGCAGCTTATATATTTGTTGCCCATTATCCTGTGATGGCGTGGTTTTTAGTCCACACGCCAAACGCACACGGCTAGCATCTTTGTCTGCTAAAAATGCCGCTGGCACGATTAAATCAACTGCTACTGCTTTTTGTTCTTGTCCCTCAATCGCTAAGGCAAGCGAAGTAAAATTACCATAAAACCGCTGCTGGTCGACATACGCAGTACGCACAGATAAATCATAACAATACACTTCATAATGGACGCGTACGCTTTGTCCTGCCTGCACTTGTGGTAGCTGCCAGGTATTTTTATCAGTTTTTTGTGCACGATAAGTCTCTGTTTTTTTATCACTGTCCGCACTTTGGCTATCTAAAATCTCATAGTGCAGCGCGGTAATATTACGGGCAAATTCGCGCATCAAATAGCTACCCGGTATCCAAGCAGGCAGCCACAAACTTGGCGCGTCAGTACCCGCGGCAAAGGTGAGCGATACATCGACCAAATGCTCTAAAAAGCGCGCAAAATTAAACTGGTAATAAATGCCAGACGTTTGCAGATTTGCAGTATAAGAAGGCAAAGTTTGAGAAGAGGAAGTCATAATATGTCTTATCCTTATGTTTATGCCTATGGTAGAAGTCATTATGCAAAAACGCAACTGGCAAACTTTACCCGCTAACCTTTACCAATAGTAAAAACTGCAAAAATCATATTTATTTACATTAATTCGCCGAATAATTGCTATTTTTTCAGATTTTAACCTTGAAACCACTGGCAGGCATCGCAATTAAAGATGCTAACTGCTAAAGTTACCTTAATAAACTGATGATAATTAACTAATGACGTGGCTATTTGGCTGGCTGATTGGCTTTTTTAGGTTTATTGCAACCGTATTTAAATTTCAATAACGACATATTTAGGATAATTTATGACTACTATCGCAAAAGACACTGCCGTCAAGTTTAACTACACCCTAAAAGACGACGAAGGCAATATCCTTGACCAGTCTCCAGAAGGTCAACCGCTTGCGTATTTGCATGGCCATAGCAACATCATCCCAGGTCTTGAGCAACAACTAGAAGGCAAATCTGCTGGCGAAAGAGTCAATGCCGTTGTAGAGCCTGCTGACGGCTACGGTGAATACCAAGAACAAGCGGTACAACGTGTACCACGTGAAAACTTCCAAGGCGTTGATGATATCCAGCCTGGTATGCAATTTCAGTCAGAAGCTGGCGGTCAAGTCATGCTCGTTACCGTTACTGATGTAAACGACAAAGAAGTAACGGTTGATGCAAACCATCCTTTAGCTGGTAAGCGTTTGACGTTTGATGTAGAAATCCAAGAAGTACGCGCAGCCACTGAAGACGAACTAAACCACGGTCATATCCATGGCGCTGGTGGCGTTGAGCACTAATCTTTTTTAAGATTAGCGTAAGACGTATAAGTGTAAAATATATGCTAGTTAGGCGAAGAACAACGGTTTATGGCCGATAATATTTTCGCCTAATTAAAAAGGTCAGTAGCGCAAACTACTGACCTTTTTTTTGGATTGATTTTAATAAAGTTTTTGGATTAAAAGCTATTGCAGACGTAACAAAGCCGCATAACGACAAGCATTATGCGGCTTTTATCACTAACCATCCATGTTAATGTTATCAGATACTTAATCCCGGAGCATCTTATAACGTTCAGGCATCCAGCCTTATCATCCCTAATCAACAAACCACCTATCCCTGATGCGACCTTTAAAGTACCAATCCCTAGTACCTATGAACCGTTTCGTTCAATCGAGCCGTACAAGTATAATCGCAGATTGACCCTAGGTTAGTAAGAGGTTCAAACGTCAATGCGTGTAAGCATATGCTT
>NZ_DHYG01000009.1 GCF_002414005.1 Psychrobacter sp. UBA5136 | reverse complement strand
CGTTCGCTATTTTTTTTGCCAGAAATTTATATCCAATGTTCAACACGCCCTAATCTAAAAAATCACCGCTGTGTAAATGTCTTGCGTTAAAAAATATGCTGTAAAAGGAAAAGGCTGAACGATTTATAATAATCATTCAGCCTTAATGATAAAAAATTTACTCAAACATTTTTATTGGAGGGCAAGATCCACCTGCGCTAAGTATTTTTCTTTTAACGCATCGCTAATAAAGGAAGATCTAAAGGAGTTTTTTACCAAAGTGATAATATCCTCTTCTGTTAGCGGCAGGTTTTCACATATATTGATAAAGTTTTGATTCATATAGCCCTTAAAATAGGCGGGATCATCGGAATTGACGCTGACATTTAAGCCATAATCTAACAGCTCTTTGATATTGTGCTGTTTATAATTCTCAAACACTTTTAATTCAATGTTAGAGTTGGGACAAACCGTCAGCGGCATTTGCTCGTCTTTTAAGCGCTGCATCAACGCCGCGCTTTTTATCGATTGCACCCCATGATCGATGCGATTAATTGCTAGTAGATCTAAGGCTTCGTAAATATAAGAAAAATCGGCCTCCTCCCCCGCATGAGCCACCAACTTAAAGCCCGCTTCTTTGGCCTTTTTAAAGACGTCTTTAAATTTGGCAGGCGGGTTGCCCAATTCTGAAGAATCAAGACCGACACCGATAATATCGTCTTTGAATTTCAGCGCTTCTTCTAACGTGTCAAACGCATCGTCTTGGGATAAATGGCGCAAAAAACACATGATGATACAAGAAGTGATGCCGAATTTTTCTTTGGCATCGGCAAGTGCTTCTTTGATACCCGTAATGACCGTAGCGAACTCAACGCCTCTTGCGGTATGGGTTTGCGGATCAAAAAATATCTCTGTATGGACGACGTTATCTTCCACACATTTTAAAATATATTCCCACGTCAAATCATAAAAGTCGTCTTTGGTAATCAGGACATTGGCGCCTGCGTAGTAGATATCTAAAAAGGTTTGTAGATTGGTAAAATTGTAGGCGCGGCGCACATCTTCTATGTCTTTATAGGGAATCTGTATGTCATTTTTTTTGGCCAATCTAAACATCAGCTCTGGTTCTAATGAGCCTTCGATATGTAAATGCAGTTCTGCTTTTGGTAATTTCTTAATGAGCTCAATCATGGTTTCCCCGTTGTCATTTGTTTAAGACTAAGTCTACTTTATTTTTATAACTGCTATTTTAAAAATACCACGGTATCGGACAGCTCATTACCAGCGGGGTCATGCTCAAGATGATAATACTGACGCAATAACTGACCCACCTCATCCAATAATTCAGCTAGGCTCTCTTCAGTTTTTTGATTGGCAATACCCGAGGCGGCTTTTTCACACATGGCGCGCCAAACGGTTGGGCTGACATGGGTGCTGATACCGCGATCAGCAACGATTTCTAGCTTGTGCTCGCAAATATTGACATAGATCAAAACGCCGGTGTTTTCTTCAGTATCCCAAACGCGATATTCACTAAACAAATCTATCGCACGGTCACGGCAATCAAAATGATAGGCATCGTGAATCGGTAAGTGATTTTCGATAATCAAAAATACCTCGCCGCGATGGCCACGTTCAGCGAGCGCCACCTGCTCTGTAAGCCGAGCTTTGGCAGCGGGCGTCAGCCATTTGCTATGGAGCATGGGGACAAACAGTACTTGACGCCACCAACGAGCAAAACTTGCCTGCGACGGATTGCTTTTTACCATTATTTTATTTCCTCAAGTACGCCATTGCTGGCAGTCATCTAATGTTCAAGTCTAACAAGCATTTACCACGAGCCGCCAGCGCCGCCGCCGCCGAAACCACCGCCGCCGCCCCCGAAGCCGCCGCCGCCAAAACCACCACCGCCGAAGCCACCACTACCGCCGCCCATGCCGGGTAAGAACACCATACCGCCGCCACCGCCGCGTCCTCCACGGCCGCCGCCTGAGCCGCGCGAAATCAAAAACAGCCATATAAATATCGCCATAATCAGTGTCATAAAGAAGCCGCCGCCCATGGCAAGCGAGCCGGCAAAAAAACCGCCAGCGGTCAAGATAGAACCAAAGATGCGCCCAAAGATACTGGTGATAAAGCTACCAAATACCATAGCCATGACGAATAAAAACACGGGCGACGGGTTATCACCCATATCATTTTGGCCTTGACGGCGTTCAGCCGCTTGCGCATCGGCGCGCGCCAATACTTCTGGATCAGCGGTTAGTCGCGCTTGCAGGGCGCCAACTCCTGCCAATATCCCAGCGCCATAGTTATTTTGCTTAAATAACGGTGTGATATCTTCACGGATAATCCGGTTTACCGCAGAGTCGGGCAACACGCCCTCTAATCCGTAACCGGTTAAAATATACATATCTCGGTCATTGACGGCAACGACCATTAGCAAACCATCATCAATGTCTTTATTGCCAAGCTGCCATTTTTCGGCAACCTGCAAGGCGTAGTCAAAGATAGGCATACCATTGGTCGTCGGCACAATCACAACCGCGGCTTGCGCCAAACCTTTTTGATAAATACCTCTAAGCTGCGCCTCTAAGCGTTGTTTTTCCTGCGGGTTTAAGATATTGGCTTGGTCAACGACAGGGTTGTTTAATATGAGCTTGTCTGCATCGACACTTTGGGCGCTTGACTGGACAGGCGGTCGATTAGACGCTTGCGAATTGGTTGTATTGCTATTGTTAACATTAGCAGCATTGGGATTAATAGCATCATTGCCAATGATGGCGTCATTAATCGCGTCGTTACCCAAAACGGCATCGTTGATGGCTTCGTTAGACTCGCCCGCTTTTGCAATGGCCACTAAATCCTCGACACTACGGCTTTGCAGGCTCGAGGTGCTATCGGTAGCGACAGCCGCACTATTATTAGCATCAGCATTAGGCGCAGCATGCGATAGCGAGCCGCTTCCAATGCTTAAGGTGAATAATAATGCGGACAAGAGTGCTTTTGAATGATTCATCTAATCTATACCACCTCAAATAACATCTGTACTAAATTAATGACGGCAAAACCAACTGCTGTAAAGCGACGGGTAAAAAACCATTTGCGTTTAAGTCGCCCCATCATTTTAATCCAATAATCAGACTATAAACACGCAGCGTTATTTACACGTATGCACATCAGAAGCTTAAAATTTGGCTTTACTGAGCCGTTTGCGCATTATCATCACCGAAGTTTACACTTGGCGCAGTCGATATCTCTTTCTCATTTGCGACGCTAAAGTTTGGCTTCGGCTCCATACCAAATACTTTGGCAGTAATATTGGTTGGGAACTGGCGCACCGTGGTGTTATAGCCTTGGACTTCTTGGATATAACGGTTGCGCGCGACAGTGATACGGTTTTCCGTCCCTTCAAGCTGCGCCTGCAAATCTTGGAACAACGCATCAGACTTTAGCTCAGGATAACGCTCAGAGACTGCCATAAGGCGTGATAGTGCGCCTGTCATCTGTTCTTGGGCGGCGGCATAACGCTCCATCGCTTCAGGGTCATTGAGCAGCTCTGGCGTGACAGTGATACCACCCGCTTGTGAGCGCGCCGCAGCGACTTGGGTAAATACTTCTTGTTCTTGCTCGGCATATTGCTTTACAACTTTGACTAAGTTTGGCACCAAGTCCGCACGGCGCTGGTATTGGTTGACAACTTCTGACCATGAAGCGGTGACCTGTTCATCTTGCGCTTGCAAATTGTTATAACCACAACCGCTCAAACCAACGGTAGAGGTGGCTAGTACGGCTGATAGCAACATAGGTTTTACAAAAGATTTACGCGTCATCGTTGACTCTCCTAATAAAGATAAATAACAAATAAGACGTTTTTTAAGCGTTTTTTTAATCTTAGCCATTTATATAAGCTTTTATTTTATCGCCTGCTACCTTTTACAGCCTACAATTTTATGGCCTACAATTCATGCCCTACAATTCCTAGCTCAAAAACTGGCACCGGCGATATGTTGTGCTAATAATGGCGCCATAACGTTACTTTTACAATTCACCGTTACCAAAACACAACCGCAAAGCGCCACGCCTCGCAAGGCTTTCGCTGACTTTTAGACGTTTTCCACCAGTTTCATAACGATGCTATTTTTAACCCTGATCGAAAAATGGTTAAAAAGACTGGACAATTATGGCTTTTTATCAGTTTTTACTGTCAATTAAGCAGAAAAAAAATCCTCAGCTATGAACGTTCTTATAAAGAAAATTCTAGTAATTGCTTAAAAAATATGGCAAATTGCAGTTACGTAGCCGTACGGTTTGAATACATTTGGTAGTGGACTTATTGCCATTTTGATATTAGCAAGTCGCTAATGCCTCATGAAAAAGGATCAGTAGACGAGTGCAGCTTGCTTTATTACCCTACCCTATAAGTGTAGCCAACCGGTACGGCTCATAGCAAATTAAGTACCATCAGCGTAATGATGGCTATTTAATATTATAACAGACAACTACAGTCCATCCTTGGTGGCTAAGCGCGTATGAAACTTGAGCTGTACGGAGAATTGTCCGCTACGTTTAAGTGCATGCAGATTATTTGAGTGGTTGGCTTTAATAAGGAAATTAACTAGCACACTTACTCTTAGCATCATCATATATAGTCACTTTGAGACAGTACTAGGAATATACATATGGAAGGTTTAGTTAATTTAGTAAACGGAATTATCTGGAGCCCAGCATTGGTTTATTTATGCTTGGGCGCAGGTTTATTTTATTCCATCATGACGCGCTTTGTACAAGTACGTTTATTCAGTGAAATGATCAGCTTACTCTTTAAGGGTAAGTCAAGTGCACAGGGTATTTCATCATTTCAGGCGCTCGCCGTCTCCTTGGCGGGACGCGTTGGTATGGGTAACATCGCAGGGGTAGCCGCCGCTATCGGTTTTGGTGGTCCTGGCGCCGTATTTTGGATGTGGGTTGTGGCGTTTTTAGGCGCATCGACCGCCTATGTCGAGTCAACCCTTGCACAGATTTATAAAGAAAAAGACGTGGTAACAGGCGAGTATCGCGGTGGTCCTGCTTATTACTTTGAGCGCGCGCTTGGTCAACGCTGGTACGGCGTTATCTTTGCCATCGCGTCTATCTTAGCCTGTGGTATGTTCTTACCGGGTGTGCAAGCAAACGGCGTTATCAATGCTTTTGCACAGGTGATGGGCGAAGGCACAATGATGAGTGTCGGTAGCTTAGAAGTCGGCTCTATGCGTCTTATCGCCTTGGGTATCATTCTAGTGGTACTAGCGGTGATTATCTTTGGTGGTATTAAGCGTATCGCAACCTTTACCGAGTTTGCGGTTCCTTTTATGGCTCTCGGTTACATTGGCCTAGCACTCGTCATCATGTTTACCAACTACGAGATGATTCCACAAGTATTTGGCACCATCATTAGTGATGCCTTTACCGCGCAAGCAGGTTTTGGTGCCGCCATCGGTTGGGGGGTAAAACGGGGTATTTACTCTAACGAAGCCGGTCAAGGTACAGGCCCTCACGCTGCTGGTGCTGCCGAAGTTGAGCATCCCTCACAGCAAGGTTTGGTACAGGCATTTTCAGTCTATGTTGATACCTTATTGGTTTGTTCTGCAACTGCCTTTATGATTTTGACCATGGGCACTTATAACATCCAAGGTACGCTACCTGACGGTCAATTTATCGTACAAAATGTCGCCGCTGGTGTTGAGATTAACTCGCCGGCCTTTACCCAAATGGCGATGGAATCGGTATACGGTCAGTTTGGTAATACCTTTATTGCTATCGCGGTATTCTTCTTTGCCTTTACCACCATCTTGGCTTACTACTATATCGCCGAAGTAAACGTCGCTTATTTGACGCGCTTTATCAGCCGCGGTGCCAACAAGACTGGTCTATTCTTAGTTAAAGTCTTAATCATGGTGATGGTCGCTTACGGTGGCCTTAACTCAGCGGGTTATATTTGGGCAATTGGTGATATTGGTGTTGGTCTGATGGCTTGGCTAAATATCGTTGGTATTCTGGTCATCTTCTTTGTGGCGCGTCCAACGCTCACGATGCTTAAAGACTATGAAGCACAGCGTAAAGCTGGCGTGCAGCACTACACGTTTGATCCCGCAAAATTCGGTATCAAAAACGCGCCTTATTGGGAAGAGCGTCATTTAAAGCAGCAACAAAAAATGTCAGCACAAGACCCACTACATAAAGAGCGTCTATAATCCACGCGGCTGTAGTGTTATCTAAGCCGCACTGATAATATTGATATTAACAACATTAAAAGCAGCGATAAAAGCAAGAACCCGAGACAATGGCCTCGGGTTTTTTATGCGCTTAATTTTCCTATGAAAATGGAAATATAATCCTATTTATGCTTAGTTAGGTAATAGCACATTGTCAATAATATGAACCACGCCATTACTTACCATCATATCTGTTTCAACGATATTGGTAGTATGGCCACTGGCATCCGTAATCACGTTAGCATCGCTAATTGAGAAGGTTTGACCGTTTGCTGTTTCGATGTCACTACCATAAGGGATATCGGCTGCCTTCACCACCATAGGTACAACGTGATAAGTCAGCACGCTGTTAAGCACCTCTTTATTGGTTAATAGCTCTTCTTTGGTGACGTTCAGTTTGGTCAATAAAGCTGCAAAGGCGTCATCCGTTGGCGCAAAAACCGTGTACTGTCCTTCTGCCTTCATCATGTCATCCAGATCAGCTGCTTGTAGCGCTTCAGTTAGGACGGCGAGATTTTCATTGCCTGCTGCCAGTTCACCAATGCTCTGCGTTGCTGCAGCATCTACAGGTATGACATTATTAGGCATAGTATTATTAGTCTCGGCCACTGCTTTAGGGGCAACGTCTGGCGTATTTTTTAGCTTAGTTTTTGGCTGAGCGGCAACGTCAGTGGTCGTTTGTGGCTCAACTGGCTCAGGCGCCGCTTCTTTATCGTTACAAGCTGCCAGTGACATAGCAGCGACAACGACGGCGATAAATAGTAAATTTCCCTTTAACATAAGGCACTCCTTTAGGGTAGATAATTTATGAAGGGAGGTTTATCTGATCAGTTTCATAGCTTTGTCCTTATTGCCTTTCCTTAAAACCACTGCTTACTACTTACTGCTTACATGGTTGGCTAGTTTTTAGATATTCGGGTTTGATATTTAACCACTTGATTTAACTGCTTGCGAGTAAAACCCTTAACTTTTAATAATAAGCATCGCTTAAAAAATCTTAGGCCTTCTAAAATCAAATTAACAGAGGTTGGAAGGTTATCAATTCGCATTTACGCTATTTTTTGTAGTATGGGTGTAAGTTCTGCCTGCGCTTCTAACTCTTACTTTATCAAAATGCCATCCCGTAGCGATGAGGCAAAGCAAAGCTTTATGCATTCTCCGAGAAAAAGGAAATTCATTTGTACCAAGTAGCGTTATGCCATAAAATTTGATGCCATGGTGAGACTTTTAATGCCAAAACAAGCTAGGAAAACACCCAATTCTTTATGCGTTTAAATACCATACGTTTAAATGCCATAGCCATAGACGTATTGCCAAAGCGGAATAAGTACAATCCCGCGAAGGTTAGGCATTTCATGCTAGAATAATCCAGATTTGCTTATTGGTTTTTAAGCCGCTATTTTATTGGTTGTATTATTTTCACGCCCTAGCCTTTTACAAAACTAAGGTTTTAAACCTCGAACGACTTTTATTTCTACTTCTTCTTATCATCTAGACTCTATAAGCAGCACTCCTATGACTCAAAACACCACCACCTCGCCGACCTGTTCTCATAATCATTCTGGTGTCGCCAATACCAATGCTAATTCTAATGCAGCCAGGGTATCAAGCACGGCTAGTGACTTTATTTTGACGCCGCCTGACGTATTTCCTTATAAAGCGCAGCAGCTAACCGCGCGCGCTCGTATTACTGAGCAGTTGGCGGCGCGGATTATGATGTTAGATGGCGCGATGGGCACCCATATTCAGACCTTTAAGTTAGAGGAAGCAGATTATCGCGGTGAGCGTTTTGCCGATATTAAGCAAGATGTGCGCGGCAATAACGATTTGCTGGTGCTCACGCAGCCGCAGATGATTAAAGAGATTCATCGCGCCCACCTTGAGGCGGGTGCCGATATTATTGAGACCAATAGTTTTAATGGTACGCGCCTGTCGATGGCCGACTATGATATGCAGTATCTGGTGCCAGAGCTAAATAAAACGGCTGCGCAAATTGCGCGCGAAGCCGCCGACGAATTTACGGTCAAAACCCCAGAGAAGCCGCGCTTTGTCGCAGGCGTCATTGGACCGACATCGCGTACTTGCTCGCTATCGCCCGATGTTAATGACCCAGCCTTTCGTAATATTACCTTTGATGAGCTGGTGCTAAATTATCGTGAAGCGGCGCTAGCCTTAATAGAAGGCGGCGTCGATATCCTCTTAATCGAAACCATTTTTGATACGCTCAATGCCAAGGCCGCCATCTTTGCCGTGACAGGCATTTTTGAGGACATTGGTTTTGAATTGCCGATTATGATTTCAGGGACGATTACCGATGCGTCAGGTCGCACCTTATCAGGTCAGACGGCAGAAGCGTTTTATAATTCGATTCGCCATGCTAAGCCGATATCGGTTGGCTTTAACTGCGCGCTAGGCGCTGAGGCATTGCGTCCGCATATTCAAACGTTATCAAATATTGCTGATACTTATGTCTCCGCGCATCCAAACGCTGGTCTGCCCAATGAATTTGGTGAGTATGATGAAACGCCAGAGCAAACCGCCGCTCTGCTGGAAGGTTTTGCTAAAGCGGGTATTTTAAACATCGTTGGCGGCTGCTGCGGTACGACACCTGAGCACATTCGCCTCATTGCCGATATGGTTGCCAATTATCCACCGCGCGTGATTCCTGAGATTGCCCCTGCCTGCCGCTTATCGGGACTTGAGCCATTTACCATTACCCCTGATAGTCTGTTCGTCAACGTCGGTGAGCGTACCAACGTTACCGGTTCAAAAAAATTCCTGCGCCTGATTAAGACCGAAGCCTATACCGAGGCACTCGATGTCGCCCGCGACCAAGTCGAAGGCGGCGCGCAAATCGTCGATATTAACATGGATGAGGGCATGCTCGACTCCAAGCAGGCGATGATTCATTTCGTTAATTTGGTATCGGGTGAGCCGGATATCAGCCGCGTACCCTTGATGATTGACTCGTCAAAATGGGACATTATCGAAGAAGGGCTTAAGCGCATTCAAGGTAAATCTGTCGTCAACTCCATCTCCCTAAAAGAAGGTAAAGCTGAATTCATGGAGCGCGCCAAGCTTTGTATGCGCTACGGTGCGGCGATTATCGTTATGGCGTTTGATGAAGACGGACAAGCCGACACTTACGAGCGCAAAATCGAGATTTGTCAGCGCAGCTACGATATCTTGGTCAATGAAGTAGGCTTCCCATCTGAAGATATCATTTTTGACCCCAACATCTTTGCGGTTGCAACCGGTATCACTGAGCACAATAACTACGGCGCTGACTTTATCAATGCGACCAAATGGATTACCGATAACCTTCCCAATGCCATGGTATCGGGCGGCGTGTCCAACGTCTCCTTTAGTTTCCGCGGTAACCCGATTCGTGAAGCCATTAACTCGGTATTCCTTTATCATGCGATCAAAAATGGTCTGACGATGGGTATTGTTAACCCAGCGATGCTTGAGGTTTATGACGATATTCCTATCGAAGCGCGTAATGCCATCGAAGATGTGATGCTAAACCGTAACCAAGGCGAAAGTGGCCAAGAGGCAACCGAACGTTTAATGACCATTGCCGAAAGCTATCAAGACGGCGGCAAGAAAAAAGACAGCGCGGTCGATATGTCATGGCGCGAAGGCACGGTGGAGGAGCGTATTGCGCATGCGCTGGTAAAAGGCATCACTACTTTTATTGACGCTGATACCAAAGAAGCGTGGGAGAAATATCCCAAACCGCTCGACGTTATCGAAGGGCCGCTAATGGACGGTATGAATATCGTCGGCGACTTATTTGGCGCTGGTAAAATGTTCCTACCGCAAGTGGTCAAGTCTGCGCGCGTTATGAAGCAGTCGGTCGCTTGGCTCAACCCGTATATTGAGGCGGAAAAAGTCGAGGGCGAAAAGAAAGGTAAAATCCTCATGGCAACGGTCAAAGGCGACGTCCATGATATCGGTAAAAATATCGTCGGCGTGGTCCTCGGCTGTAACGGCTATGAAATCCTTGATTTGGGCGTAATGGTGCCCTGTGAAAAAATCCTCGATACCGCCATCAAAGAGGAAGTCGATATCATTGGGCTATCAGGCCTCATCACGCCAAGCCTTGATGAAATGGTGTATGTCGCCAAGCAAATGCAAGAGCGCGGCATGACATTGCCACTCATGATTGGCGGTGCCACAACCTCTAAAGCGCATACGGCCGTTAAAGTCGAGCCACAATATCAAAACGATGCGGTTATTTATGTATCAGACGCTTCACGCTCAGTGGGTATCGTGACAAAATTACTATCACAAGAGCACCGCCAGAGCCTTATCGATGAAACGCGCGAAGAATATATTAAAGTACGCGAGCGCTTAGCCAAACGTCAGCCAAAAGCGGCAAAAATCTCTTATGCCGATGCTATCGAGCTTGGTTTTCAGTACGATTGGGACAACTACGTACCGCCTGTGCCAAACAAACTTGGTCAAGTCATCCTTGAAGATTATCCCATCACTAACCTGCTGCCTTATATCGATTGGACACCGTTCTTTATCTCGTGGGGATTGGCTGGTAAATATCCAAAAATCTTACAAGATGACGTGGTTGGCGAAGCAGCGCGCGATTTATTTAACAATGCCAATGACTTGATGCAAAAGATGATTGATGAAAAATTAATCGTTGCCAAAGGGGTGTTTAAACTCATGCCCGCCCGCCGTACGGGCGCGGATACCGTCACCGTCTATGATAAAGCACCGACTGAGGGTGGCACGGCAAAATATCAGTTCGAGCATTTACGTCAGCAAAGCGACAAAGCGAGCGGTAAGCCAAACTTTAGCTTGGCGGATTTTATCTCACCATCAAAGACGCATACCGATTATCTTGGCGGTTTTACGGTTTCCATCGTTGGCACAGAAGCACTTGCTGAAAAGTACAAAGAAGCTGGCGACGACTATAATGCCATCATGGTACAGGCCTTATCTGACCGTCTAGCCGAAGCTTTTGCCGAGCATTTGCATGAGCGGATTCGTAAAGAATATTGGGGCTATCAAGCTGAAGAAAACCTAACCAATGATGAGATGATTAAAGAAAAATACGTCGGTATCCGCCCTGCTCCTGGCTACCCTGCCTGTCCTGAGCATACCGAAAAAGGCAAATTATTTGAATGGATTGGTACGGGCGATGCTATTGGTACTAAGCTCACGGAAAGCTTTGCGATGTGGCCTGCGTCCTCGGTCAGCGGTTTTTATTACTCGCATCCGGATAGTGAATACTTTAACGTCGGTAAAATCGACCGTGACCAGTTAGAAAGCTATGCTGAGCGTAAAGGCTGGGATATCAAGACTGCTGAGAAGTGGTTGAATCCGAATTTGTAGGGTTTTAAAATCAACTGACTCGTAGATGTCTTATGGATATTTTTTGGCGTACTTATTTAATATGAGTACGCCATTTTTTTATAAAATAACCACGCGCTTTATTTGAGCAAACTTATCGCTAGCTTGCTAAAAAAATACTTTTATCATTTACTGACGACATTAATGATAAATTGATGCTTACTTTATAGTTTTGAGAAACGTTATGAAACAGATCGCTCTAATTTCTAGTTGGATTGGTAAAACTTTTGCAATTTGGGCATTGGTTAGCGCCGTCTTAGGATTCATTTTTCCTGAATTCTTCGCATCGTTGGCTTTTTTGATTGTTCCCATACTTGGTATCATCATGTTTGGTATGGGCATGACTCTAAAGGCGGAAGACTTCGTAGAAATCATCAAGCGACCCAAGCCTGTATTGGTAGGCCTCATAGCACAATTTACGCTAATGCCGCTGATTGCCTACTGTTTGACGATGGTTTTTAACCTTGATCCTCTAATAGCGGTTGGGGTTATTTTAGTTGGCTGTTGTCCGGGTGGCACGTCCAGCAATGTGATTACCTTCTTAGCTAAAGGCGATGTGGCTTTAAGTGTTGCTATCACCTCTATATCTACTTTGCTTGCGCCGTTTTTAACGCCCGTTTTGTTAAATGTGTTTGCCGGTCAGCTGATTGATATTGATTTGGTCAATATGATGATGACGATTACTAAAATAGTCATCTTACCGATACTATTGGGTATTATTTTCCATAGATTTTTGGGTAAGAAAATTGAGTTTGCTATTGAGATATTGCCTATGATTTCGGTATTAGGTATCTCAATTATCATAGCTGCCGTAGTTGCGGTTTCTAAAGCGACTATTTTGGATAGTGGTGTTATCGTATTTATCGTAGTGGCCTTGCACAATATGATGGGTTATACCTTGGGGTATTTAATCGCTCGCTTGTCAGGTTTTACTGAGAAGCAGCGCCGAGCGATTATGGTTGAAGTAGGTATGCAAAACTCTGGACTTGGCGCCGCCCTTGCCGCTACTTATTTTAATCCCGTTGCTGCTCTACCTAGTGCGATATTTAGTGTTTGGCACAATTTTAGTGGGGCGCTCGTGGCAAATATCTTTGCTAAAAAACAAGCACATTAGGATTTTTATAACATATAGCTAAAGTACCGCTACATCTTCATCTCCTCTTATACATTGAGTTTAAAAAGGTGGCGGTATTTTATTGAGGTGGCGGTACTTTATTGACGTATCATCTATCTACTAATTCTTGTTTTAGCTTTACTTACTACGTCATGCCAGTAAATCCTTCGAACTATGAGTCAATTCTTATAATAACTATAATAGTCAATCCTATTAATAAGCTTGTTTGAAACAGCCTTTTTCCACCTCTGCGCCTTATCCAATTTTTTATTCAATATTTTTTCTTTACTTATTTAACAAGAATTTCTTTTTTTAGTTGGAATAGGTAAAAATATTTGATATATTCATAAAAAATCATTTATATATTCTATATATAGAATATAGTAAGTTCGATATAAAATCGATATGCTAATAGTCATGTGCTACTGGGATGAATTTTTCGCAGCCTCTGTGGCAACAGCAAGCAAGGAAAATTTATACCAGTAGCACTATATCGCTTCTAAAGTGTATCGACTATATCCTTAAATTTAGGGAGGAATAAGGACGTCGGGTTTAAAGTGGTAAGATTTTACATTTTTCATTCAAGGAGAGATAAAAAATGAAATCATTCAAATTAGCATTACTGACTATTCTTACTTCTTTGTTATTACAAGGATGTAATGATGACTCCGATTCTTCTCAACCTCTTCCGCAGCCAGACATCAACACTAAAATCGTTGGGTTATGGAGTAGTGATGATGTGGATAGCGATTTATCAACCATTGCTTTCTTAGATGATGGCACTTATGTGCAAGCCCAAGTCAATGATGGAAAGTCAATGAATGATCCTGAAAATGGCATGGAGTGGGGAAAATACAGTATTAACAACAGAACAGGCAAACTAACAACCGAGACTATTTTCGATAAAAACGGCAATTCTGGCTTGTCAGATGCGATTCCCCGTCATGCTCGGGTAACTAATGGCAAACTCATACTAGAAGTAGATGAAAATAACAATGGCGTCATTGAAAGCAATGAAGTCTATAAATTCTCAGAGACCAAACCTAAAGGAATCGTAGGGTACTGGAAAGGTGAAGAGTCGGACGAAGCGTTAGAATCAGTGGCTTTCTTTGAAGATGGTACTTATATTCATGTCCAAGTTGATGAAGAAAAATCCTTAAACAATCCCGAAAACGGTATGGAATGGGGTAAATATACCGTTGATAATAGCACTGGATTATTAGAAACCAGTCAAATCTTCGACGCTAATGGTAGCAGTGGGTTATCAGAGCCGCGTACGCGTTACGCTCGGTTATCTGAGGATAATATGCTCGCTATTGAAGTGGATAAGAATCAGAATGGCATAATAGATAGCGATGAGTCTTTTGATTTTTCAAGAGCGATTGTTGATGTCAGACCTGATGACGAAATCGATCCAAAAGACCTTTTAGGACTTTGGGAAGCGAACCCAGCGAATAATGAACTATCAGCCCTAGCTTTCTTAGAAGATGGCACTTATCTGCAAATGCAAGTAGATGATGGTCGATCTTCGATCGAGCCAGGTAATGGTATGGAGTGGGGTAAATACTCTATAGGCAAAAATAGTACCCTAATAACCAGTCAAACCTTCGATAATAATGGCACATCTGGGCTGTCAGATAATATCTTAAGAACTGTTAAAGTAGTTAACAACACCCTCACTCTTGGTGTTGATGAAAACGATAATGGTGTGATAGACAGTCATGAGTATTATACATTCTCAAAATCGAAGTCTGAAAACGTCTTAGGGATTTGGAGCAACGAAGAAACAGATCATGAATTATTGAAATTAATCTTCTTTGAAAATGGCACCTATGTGCAACTAGAAGTCGATGAAAAAGCACCGTTTGTTGCCTATGAGCCATTTAGCGGCATGGAATGGGGCGATTATTCTATCGATAATTTAGGTATGTTAACTACTAGCCAACGTTATGATGGTAACGGAGAATCTGGATTCTCAGACCCCATGAGTCGAAATACACGGGTGGCGGGTAGCATCCTAACGCTACAATTTGATGAAAATTTGAATGGCGTCATCGACAACGATGAATCATTGGATTTTAAACGTCAATAGTAGTCAAAAATAAAAGTATAAAAATAAGATTCAGCCGATATAAGTGTGTCGGCTGAATCTTATTTTGGGGTTAGACGTTTTTTATTTTTGCATGTCGACACTTCTCAGAACAAAAAATCACCTGCTCCCAATCCATTTTCCACTTCTTACGCCAGCTAAACAGACGCTGGCCCACGGGGCAGGTTTTTTGCGTTAGGTTGGCTTTTTTGTGAGCCATGCCATTTACCTTTAGATTAAAAATTTTTTACCGACCCCAAATCGGTGAGCGCACCACTCCGCCCGTTTTACTGCTAATCGCGTAACTTGAATTGCCTGCTAAAGAATGAATGACTAAGCTGCCACCGCTTTGACCGTCCACTTGCGACAGCTTTGTCGGATAAACGGCATATTGCCCAGAAGGCGACAGTCGCGCGGGCTCATCAAGTCCTGTTTCTGCCAGATTAATCACCTGCCCGGTAGCAAGCGTCATCACCGCCGCCTTACGACCATTTAGATAGGCCAAATACTGACCGTCCAAGCTCAGTTGTGGACTGGCGGCATAGCCTGCGGTCGGTATCAGCGTCGCCTTACCCGTAGCAAAGTGATAGCGATAAATGCTTGGCTGACCAGCGCGGACTTTGTCGCTGGTATAAACAAAGCTTTGCCCATCGCTTGCGTAGCTTGGTTGCACCTCCGTGCTCGGCAAGGTGGTGAGCTGTTTGGTATGACCGTCACTTAAGCGCATCTCATAGATATCAGCATTGCCGCCGACGGTTGAGCTATAGAGAAGTTTTTGCCCATCCGGTGAAAATGACGCTGATAAGTTACTGCCCTCAGTATTTACCACCAGTTTGTGGCTGCTGCTTTTGACATCATAAAGATAAATCTTTGGAGACTGGCGCGGCGCTTGTTTGCTGTAGGCGAGCATTTGACCACCTGCTGACCACGCTGGCGCATAGATATAACCATTTATCTGATCTATCTGTTGGCGCTCGCTACCATCAGGACGGATACTATATAGCGTTGATATCTTTGCCGCGCCGGATCCCTGCTCTTCGACATAAGCAATGCGCCCTTGCCGATCTATCACTGGCATGCGCGCCGTTGGCGGGTTAGCTGCACTCATATCAACAGATGCTTGTTTCGCTTTAGTCATCGTAGTTGGCAATGTCTGACACCCTGTCAACAAGTTAAAAGCCGTTAGCGCAATGGCGCCCATTATCGTGCGCAGATTGACAGATGATTTTGCTACAAAGGTTTTTAACATAAGTGACGTCCGATAAAGCGTTGATAAATGCGAGATAAAGGTTTTGAAGGTTAAAAAATTGATGGCATAAGAATTATCCTAATAACCTGAATAATTTACCTTCAACTCATGACAGTGTAGCGGAAAGCATGACAATTTTTGAATAAAAAAATGCCCCACTGTTTAGTGAGGCATTTTTAAATTATCAGGCTTTAAAACGATTAAATTATTTAGCAACCGCTTTAAAATGAGCAACTTGATTGCTATTGGTAATGGTCAAGATAGGCGTGTTATTGGCGTTTTTATTGATGCTGTATTTACCTTGGACCGTCGCCATCGTTGCCGTATCGAAGCTTGCTTGTGGTTCTGGGCATGCCATCATCGTTGACATCACATTACCCAATACGACATTGCCATTCACCACGCTATAGCTAGCGCCCATGTTATTACAAGTGTTGGCAAAGGTTACGCGGTTGGTCGTACCGTCTTTAAAGAACTTTAGCGTTAATGGTTTGGCTGGATCAAAGAATAATTGGCTTACTTTGTCGCCATTGGTGCGTTTGGCATCGACAAGCTGCCAGTTATACGCTTGTAGCGCATCAACGGTAATTGGCTGCGTTACTGGAGCGGTGACACTAGGGGTAGTCGTTTGGCAACCTGCTGCAGCAAGTGTACCAACAGCAAGGGTGGCAGCCATCATCATTTTAGTCATGTTTTTCATATAAACTCCTCAAAGGATTAACTTTAAAATAAAAAACAGACATTATCTGTTCTTTTAAAAGTCAATTTTTATTGTGATTATTTTATTGCTTTATTCATTAATTTAAACTATTTATTAATTCAAACAATGCCGCCATTATGCACAAAGCATAGCCGACTGTCATTATAGATTGAGTGTCAATTACCGCGTGATTTGTTCTACTTTATAGCTTTTTTGCTAATAGAGCTTGTGAGTAAAAGTATTACCTGCTAGCGCTTAGCCGCTACTCATTTAGCATTTTGGCTTTTTGTTGTTGTAAAGCGGCATAGCCTGCCAAACGTTTACGCTCGCTTTCATTAAATAATTGCTGCTCGATTTGTTTGATTTGAGTTTGTGCTTGGGCTCTATCTGCATTTTGCCTGAGCAGCTGCCGTTTTTGTGTTTGATACTGCTTAAAGCGTTGATCAAAGTCAGCGTCTTGTTGATCGACTTGCGCAAGCCTTGCCGCTGCGGGCGCGCCGACCAACTCGCGACGCATATTGTATAATTCTTCAGCCGTTGCGCCCTGTGCTTGCAGCTGCTCTGTACGAACGATTAACTCATCAAGATTGGCTTGCTGGGCAATATTAGCCTTAATCGTGTTGTCCGGCATTCGGCTAATATAATCTTGCTTTGCCGCTTCTTTTTGGGCAGCAGACAGCTGCTTATCTTGGTTAATTTTTACCATCGCAATACTATAATCATCGTATTCATCTTCTGCGCCAAAAAAGGCTTTAATGGTGGCTTTAGCAAAATGCTGCTGGCGTAATTTGGCCACATCTTGCCGCTGCTGCGCCACCGCGTTTAAATCTAGCTCGCCATCTTTGGTCGCTTGTAGTTGTAGATTGCCATAATGGCTTTCTATTGCAGGTATCGCTTTTAGATAGGCAATATACTGGTCAAATATCGTCATCGCTTGGCTCGCGGCAGGCTCTGGCGTGTGACTGCGGATATAGCTCTCCACGCGCGCATAAATGACGGCTTCATCCTCTTCGCCTAGGGCTGATAAAAAATAATCAAATAAGCGCCGCAGACCTTCGGTCACGACCAATTGCTTATTTTCATCAATGATAATCTCACCATCGACATCCGTCCCCTGCAAGGAGCGCGGCAGATTCTCAAGGCCTGTTTTAAATTGCGAAGCGTTTTGCTTAGAGGCGTTTTGCTTAGATAATGTGCCAACGTCATTATTAACATTTGCTTCGCCCACCGCGCTAGTGCTAAATTGGCTATTTAACACTGTAGAATCTGTTTCAGAACTGATATTGCTATTATTCTTGGGCTTAAACCACCAAATAATTGCGACGACTAAAACGATTATCACGGCGATAACAATAACAGTGAGCAAAGATGGCGAACGGCGATTGTTTGACATAATAAAAATATCTTCTGTAATAACTCGGTTTATACCTACTTTTGCGATAAAAAACAGGGCCAACGATATTGACCCTGTTTTTATATAAACCAGACGCCCTGTAAACCAGACGCACTCAAGGCAATAGCAGGCTTATGTTATTTTTACGAAGCACTTTATAGATTGGCTTTTTTGAGGCGGTTGACTTGGTCACGGTACAAAGTTTTTGGATCGGGCTGTCCCCATGCGGTTAAACCCAGTACCTGATTGGCCGAATCTAAATGATTCATGCGGTAGTTATCACGAACTACGTAGCCGAGCCGGCTTGAGCAGGCCGATACCAAACCATCATTGGGATCTCCGTCAAACGTTGTTCCGGTCAACGCAAGCATGTAATCACTGGGATCAAGGCCATTGGTTACCCGACCAATACCGCTAAAAGAATAATATTTGATACCGTTGACCTCGGTATTTGCCGGCTGACCACAGTAGCTAGTCGGCATTGCTGCTGGAAATTTAGCATTAAATGTAGCGGCATAATCGGTCGATAATGCTTGGACTGCTTTCCAGCCATCTTGCTGTTGTAAGTCTTTAAAGCTTATACCGGCGCTAATATCCATAAAGCCACCGACAAACTTAAAAAAACCCAGTGCGATCTGCGAACCCACATTAAACTCGCCTTCACCATAACCGTCGTTTGCGCTGCCTTCAACGACTTGTTTGATGACCCAATCGCCCATTTTTGAGCCTTGCTCTGGGCTGGCAATGGCTGTGACTGACGCTACATATTCTGGCGCTACTCCAGCCACATATCGGATATCAATTCCGCCTTGGCTATGTCCAAGCAAATTAACTTTGGGACTGCCCGAGATGGCACTGATGGTTTTGACTTGTTGCAGTAGTTGCTCACCGCGAAACTCACTATTATTCACTGAGGAGGTCTTGGTCGTATAGACCTGACTGCCGCCACTCATCAAAGTTTCAGGAATACCATAAAAATAATCTATCAACCCGAAAGCCTTGGTAAACCCGCCAAGACCATGGGCCATAACAATAGGATATTTAGTATCGGTATGCTTGGAAGTCCAAGATTTGCTACTGACCAGTTTGCAACCAGTCGGATTGGCACAGTTATAGTATTGACCCGCCGCTTGGGCAGAAGTCGTTTGCATTACCATCATGACAACGCCGACTCCAATAGCACCTAGAGTAGGCAGAAATGCGCTTGGCGTGACTGCCGCGCGAAGATAAGATTTTCGGCTCATAACAACATCCTTGTTATTGTGAAAATAAGGTTTTTAAATGGCTTACCTAAGATGACTTATATACAGAACTTAGCGATCGCATCCTGCAATAAGCGCTAAAAACAGTTGCTAGTCCTTTTAGCAAACAAAATTACGATACTTATATATTCCGTAATATTCAACTGATTCTTTCCTTTATCCTTTTTATTCTTGTGACTATACAGTCAATTTGAAATAGCCAACTTGAGCACTACAGTTATTATAAACTATGTAATATCAACACGATTGAAATATTCAATAACGCGCATTTAAGCAGTAAACGATAGGTTTATGCTATAATTAGTCTCTAAATTCTATAACTATAAGTACGACCATGATGACTAAAAAATCCCTTATCCAATCTCCTGAAGCCATAGAAAAAATGCGCGTGGCCGGTAAACTTGCCAGTGATGTCCTTGTGATGCTCGATGAGCATGTTAAAGTGGGCGTTAGTACCGAGGCATTAAACCAAATCGCTCATGACTATATCGTTAATGTGCAAGATGCGATTCCTGCGCCCCTTAACTACAATGGCTTCCCAAAATCTATCTGTACCTCGGTTAATCATGTGGTGTGCCACGGTATTCCATCTGAAAACAAACTGCTAAAAGATGGCGATATCATCAATATCGATGTCACGGTTATTAAAGATGGTTATTACGGTGACACGTCAAAAATGTGGATCGTCGGTAATGGCTCTATTATGGCGCAGCGTATTTGCAAAGTGGCGCAAGATGCGCTTTATGCGGGTATGAGTGTGGTCAAAAACGGCGCGCGCTTGGGTGATATCGGCGCGGCTATCCAAGAAGTGGTCGAGCCTGAGCGCTTTAGTATTGTGCGCGAATTTTGTGGTCACGGTATCAGCAATGAATTCCATCACGAGCCGCAAGTGATGCACTATGGTAAAAAAGGCACGGGTTTTGAGCTAAAAACGGGCATGACCTTTACCATTGAACCGATGATTAACCAAGGTACGTGGCAAACTAAAATTTTACCGGATGAATGGACGGCGATTACTAAAGACCGCAAGCTATCAGCGCAGTGGGAGCATACCATGGTAGTGACGGACAATGGCTGTGAAGTCTTTACCGGTCGCCCTGAAGAAGACTTAAGTTTTTTGACCCAGTAACCTGTAATACGTAAAAAGATCGCTTAGGCGGTCTTTTTTTTGCCTTATAATTCAGGCATATTGGCTGTGCGCCATATTGATTTTTTAGCTTGCTGTTTTCATTCACACATTCATTTTACCGTCTTTATTTACCACCCTTTTACTGGATAACACTCATGTTTACTTGTGATGTCGCGACCATCGATTTGACGCCCATGCCAACCTTGACAAATACTAGCGCGGCAATAGACACATCCTTAGTTGATATTGCTGAATGGCTAATCCAAATCAATGACGATATCAGCCGCGAGCTTGAACGCGGCGTCAATATTCGCCAATTGGTGGCGGCGCGTGCCTGCGTCATCGACGATTTGCTCATGGCTTTATTTAACTGGTTTGCGCTTGATAAAACGGATTTGGCGTTGTTTGCGACAGGCGGCTATGGTCGCGGCGAGTTGTCACTCTATTCAGATGTCGATATTTTGCTGCTGACGCCCAATGAGATTGACGCCGACAGCAGGGAGAAAATAGATAATTTAGTGGCGCTACTGTGGGATATTGGGCTCGAGCCTGCCCTATCGGTACGCAGCGTCAGCGAATGCTTGGAGGCGGCGCTGGATCACTCGGTTGCCAGTGCCTTGTTAGAAGCGCGGCTATTAATCGGCAATGAGGCGCTGCAAGATGTGCCCCATAAAATTGTCAATACCCAGTGGTCGCCACGTGATTTTTTTGAGGTGAAAATCGAAGAGGCAAAAGCGCGCTATTTGCAGCACAATGCTACCGAATATAACCTTGAGCCTAATATTAAAACTGCCCCCGGTGGTCTGCGTGATATTCATATTATTGGTTGGGTGACTAAGCGCTATTTTCGCGTTAGTAAGCTTTATGACTTGGTGCAACAAAACTTTTTGACTGAAAAAGAGTTCGATGAGCTAAATTTTGCCGAAGGCTATTTATGGCAAATCCGCCATTATTTACATGAGCTGACCGGACGCAATGAAAACAAGTTGTTGTTTGATTATCAGCGAGAGATTGCGCACATGATGGGTTATGAAACGCAGCCGGACGACCAACCAAACGCGGCGGTTGAGCGCTTTATGCGCGATTATTATCGCTGTGCCATGCAGATATCGACGCTGTCTGAAATGCTGACCAATCACTACTTTGAGACCATCATCGAGCCGCAGCTGCCCGATGAAGAACGGCCAAAAAAGCAGCCGATTAACGCCCGTTTTAACCGCGTCGGCGAGCAAATTGCGATATCGCATCACCGCGTCTTTGCCCAGCATCCCGAGGCGATTTTAGAGATGTTTTTGCTCATGGGTCAATATGGCATTAAAAATGTGCGCACCCATACCTTGCGCGCGCTAAAGATTGCCGCGCGCGGTATCGATCAGGTTTATAGGGACAATCCAACCCATCAAGCGCTGTTTTTAGCCAATTTAAAAGAGCAAAATTATTTATTTCATCGCCTGCGTACCATGAACCGCTACGGCGTATTGGGCAACTATATCCCAGCTTTTGCGCAAGTGACGGGGCTGATGCAGTACGATTTATTTCATCGTTATACCGTCGATGCGCATACGTTATTTTTGATTCGCATCTTGCACCGTTTTACCGATCCGCGCTTTTATAAAGATTTTCCACTGGTCAGCTCTATTTTCCAGCGTATCGAGCGCAAAGAGATTTTGGTACTCGCGGCGATGTTTCATGATATTGCCAAAGGTCGCGGCGGCAATCACAGTCAGCTTGGCGAAACAGAAGCCATTGAGTTTTGTCTTGCGCATGGTATGAGCACAGCGGACGCGCATTTGGTCGGCTGGCTGACCCGCTATCATTTGCTGATGTCGATGACAGCGCAAAAAAAAGACATCTCGGACCCAGAAGTGGTGACGCTATTTGCCAATTTAGTCGGGAATGTCACCCACCTAAATCATCTGTACGTACTGACGGTCGCCGATATGAACGCCACCAATCCCCAGCTTTGGAACAGCTGGCGCGCAACCCTCATGAAGCAGTTATATTCGCAAACGCGGCGTATCTTGCGCGCTGATATCGACGCCCCGACCAACCGCCAAGATATGATTAGCGCCACGCGTAAACAGGCACTGGCGATGCTTGATAATGTCGACAATCAGCACATGAATCGCGACGAGGTTTTAAGGCTATGGGATGACTTGGGCGATGAGTATTTTTTGCGAGAAGTTGTAGAAGACATCTTGTGGCACACCGAAGCTATCTTAAACCATCCGCCCATTGGCCGCGCTTCTGATGCTACCAGTTCGCCGCTGGTGGTGTTACGTGAGCACCGCGAGCTGGCGCTTGATGCGGTGCAGGTGTTTATTTATACCCAAGATCAGGTCAATTTATTTGCCGTTACTATGGCCGTCTTTGATCAGATGAATTTAGATGTGTTGGATGCGCGCATTATCACCGCAACCCGTGATTTTGCTTTGGATTCCTACGTGCTACTCGATCGCAGCGGCACGCTACTGGTCGATATGGACAGCCAACAAGAACTCAAGCAGCGTTTAATCGACGCTTTTAAAAACCCGACCGTTCCTAAACTGATACAACGAAAAATTCCGCGCCAGCTGCGACATTTTGATGTTGCCACAACGATTAATTTTGAGTTTAATGAGGCGTCAAATCAGCACATTATGAGTTTAGAGACGCTTGATCAACCAGGTTTACTGGCGCGCGTTGGGCAAGTGTTTTTACAGCAACAAATTGAGGTACATGCCGCCCGTATCACCACGTTAGGTGAGCGCGCAGAAGATATGTTTTATATCAGTGATCAAAACGATCAAGCATTATCGGCGGATAAACTTGAGACATTAAAAGCGGCCTTGATAGCAAGCCTTAGCATTCGTAACGATCGTTAATTGCCATATAAATGCTTTATGCTCAAACTTTTTATGGTTAGAAATTTAAGAATTAACAGCTCAGTCATAAATACGAAAAACGCTTTATCATTCATTCTCTAACGATAAAGCGTTTTTTATAAGACAAAAGGTAATTTTTACAGCAGATATTTAACAAATAACTTTTATAAATAGTCCACTTTATATCACGCTTTTATATATCATCTCGCTTGCATGCTCTTTTAACTCATCATCGGCAAGCTCTAACGGTAAAATCTCTGCTTCTAGTTGCCGCTGCCCGAGCATCAAGCGCCCAGCATCGACTTCTTTTTGGAGCAAGCGCTGCAAACTTGCTAGATGAAATTCTGCATCGTAGTATTCATAGATTTGTTGTAAAGAAATCGGTGCCTTGGCATGCACGTCACGATAGAGAGTGTCGGCGGCCAAAATCGTCATCTCATTTAACACTTCTTCACGCAGCACATCGGCCTGATTGATTTTACTTTGCAAATGATTGGCAAATCGACCTTTAAACCCTAGCATGACGATAAAAATCAGCGTTTGTATGGCAAATAAGGTGATATATTGCCACAAAGGCAATGACATATTTAACAGCCTGCTAAGCAGCATGAGTATCAGTGCCACCACGACGTAGCTGACCAATTGCCAAAGCAGCCACATCATCAAACTGTTGTCCCCAAACCAAAACATCTGGCGCTCTTTTAACAAAATCAGCTGCTGACGCGTCTGCCACCAACTATGCTCGCGCTGTATGAGTTGCTCGTACAACTCAGCGCGCTGGTTGCCATCAAATTGTTGCTCATTGATATCTGTAGCGCCGCGCTCATCAGTTTTTAAAACACTAGACATATCAAGGTATCCTTAAACTAATCTATCGTTATTACTGACAGTTATTTTTTGCTTGGTTAAAAATTACACCACTTCAGTTTTATCAGTGCTTAGTAGAATCAGTGCTTAGTAGGAGCAACACTTAATTTAAACACCACTTAGTTTAAACAACACTTAGTTTAAACAACACTTAGTTTAAACAACACTTAGTATAAACAATGCTTAGCAGCACAATAAAAATTGATGGTGGCTCAAAACACGCCGTTATTAAAACGACTATCTATAGCGGTTTCACTTTAAACAGATACAGGGCGACTGGAATGAATTTTTCGTAGCCTCTGTGATAGCAGCAAGCAAGGAAAATTTATATCAGTCGCCCATAACTACTACCGTATCGATTTTATTTTGAACGGACTATAAGTCGCTTTCGACCGCTGCTTTTCACTGGGATTTGGAGTAACAATGATAAGCATAAGAAGAAAAAGACAAAAAATAAGAGAAGTGCTACACTGCTCAAATGTAATTTTTCTTTATAACTTTATTATTAATTGTCTATTATAGTTAGCCTACTTATGAATCACAACTTAACGTCGCTGCACCCTTACCCGTTCGCTAAGATGGCAACCTTGCTTGCCGATAGTACGCCAGCCCTTAATTACAGCGAAATTAAGCTTGGTATCGGTGAACCAAAACATGCGCCGCCCGCCTTTGTGTTGGACGTATTACGCGAAAACTTGGACAAAATAAGCCAATATCCAAGCACAAATGGCCTGTTTGAGCTGCGCCAAACCATTGCTCACTGGTTAGAGAAGCGCTTCTTTTTAAACCATGTTGATCCCCACACCCAAGTATTGCCCGTGATGGGCACGCGCGAGGCGATTTTTAGCTTAGTACAAGCCGTTATTGACCATCCTCAGACAGAAATAGTAGTCGAAACTGCCGATCAACCGCCTACCATAGTCATGCCCAATCCGTTTTATCAGATATACGAGGGCGCGGCGATACTGGCGCAAGCGGCGCCGTATTTTATGCCATGCACAAGCGATAATGATTTTAAAGGTGACTACCGCGCGGTGCCAAAAGACGTATGGACGCGCACGCAGCTCCTGTTTATCTGTAGCCCGAACAATCCTACGGGTTCAGTGATGACCATGGACGACTGGGAGCACCTATTTCGTTTATCAGACCAATATGGCTTTATCATTGCCAGTGACGAGTGTTATAGCGAGCTGTATTTTGATAGCGCGCCGGTTGGTTTATTGCAAGCTTGTGCAGCCCTCGGTCGCCATGACTTTAAAAATTGCGTGGTATTTCATTCTTTATCCAAACGCTCAAACTTGCCCGGTCTGCGTTCAGGCTTTGTAGCCGGTGACGCCGATATATTGCAGGCTTATCTACAATATCGCACCTATCAAGGCTGCGCGATGCCAATACCGCATCAGCTTGCCTCCATCGCCGCTTGGGAAGATGAAAAACACGTGGCGCAAAATCGCGCACTCTATCAAGAAAAATTTGCCTTATGGATGTCAGAGCTTGGCGAATTACTTGATTTACGTATGCCAAAGGCTGGATTTTACTTTTGGGTAAAAGTGCCTGAGCAGTTTAATGGCGACGACGAAATCTTTGTCAAAGCCTTATATGAGCAGGCAAACATCCACGCGCTGGCTGGGCGTTATTTGTCACGCGAGGTCGATGGTAAAAATCCTGGGCAAGGTTATGTGCGTATCGCCTTGGTTGCTAGCGTTGAAGAAAGCCGCGAAGCGATTAGCCGTATTCGTCAATTGCTTGGTGCTTAACTATTTATCTTAAAAGTTAAAATATTGCTCAAAAATTGGTTTAAAAACAAACAAGAGGTTTAAGCGTTTGGGGCTAAATAATTGCTGATAGCCAACATAGTATCAGAAAACCGCCAATAACCATAATAGTATTGTGGTTATTGGCGGTTTCTTACTCATGCTTTCTTCTAAATAGTGCTATATTAAACGTAACGCGACTTTTTTTTGACTTGTTTATTATTAATAAAACGCCTGCTCCTAAGCTTTTTGTCAAATGTGCCATCAAGGATGATGCCATGCCCCATCTTGATTTTACCCAGCCGCCCTTTGATGTGTTAAGCGCCGCTGAACGCCAAAGTATCAGAAAAAATGCCCAAATCCGTTATCTTGCTAAAGACGAGTGCTTGCCTGCGGACGATTTGCAATACTTTTATGTGGTTCTCAAAGGACAAATTGAGCAGCTGCTTGATGGCGAGTTTGTCGCGGCTTATCTAGGCAGCAATCATACCGATCATCTTAATAACAACGATTGGTTTGACAGTCGGCGGCTACCAGAATCACTCACAAAAGAGGGTATGCAAAAAAACAATATCCTAACCAGTGGCGCATCTACAAACAAAAACACGATATCGCCGTATCAGTTTCGGGCTGTTGAAGACACGCTGCTCCTGCAAGTAAATGGCGCAGCGGTTGACAAAATCAGTGCGCAGAATCATTTGGTGCGCCAGCTATTATCAGAAGAGTTACCTGAGCGATTAAAGGCATTGCAGCAGCGGCGTAGTGGGCAAAGCTTAGAGGCTAGCTATCATGGCTATAACGAGCAGCAAGAAGTACAGCAAATCATGCTGCAGCCCGTGATTGAGGTGAGCTTATTGCCCGTGCATATCATTGATGCCAATAGGAGCTTATATGAAGCGGCGCACATCATGACCAAGGCCGGCCTTAAGCATGTATTGGTGCAAGCGCTGGAGCAATTGGACGATACGCAATCGCTGGAATCAAACAACACCCAAACGCAAAGTGATGGCAAATCTCACCCACCTAGCAGCGATCTTGGTCATCGTTTGGGCATGTTAACCGATACCGATATCTGCCGCGCTGTGAGTGACCAGCAAAATCCTGCTAGCACACCCTGCCAGCGCTACGCGAACTTTAATCTGCGCACCATCGATGCCGACGCTGAGATTGGCGATGCGCTATTGACCATGACCCGCTACCGTATCCATAGGCTGCCCGTCATTGATGCCAATGGCGAGGTGGCAGGCGTGCTTGGGCAAAGCGACATGCTTGCTCATATTGGCCATCATTCCCAATTGATTAGTATTCAGATTGAACAAGCAAAAGACTTGCCAAACTTAGCTACCGCGGTAGAGCTGATCGGACGTTATATCCGCGCGCAGCATCAAAACGGGGTAAAAATCGGCAACGTCAGCCGCATGGTACAAACGCTCAATGCGCAAGTCTTTACCAAACTATGGCAACTTATCGTGCCTGAGGAAGTGATGACAAACACCTGCGTCATCGTCATGGGTTCAGAGGGTCGCGGCGAGCAAATCATGCGTACTGACCAAGACAATGCGCTGATTATCCGTGATGGCTTTACCCATCCTGACTTAGCACAATTTGCTGACACCTTTAACAACCACTTGGCAGAGCTGGGTTATCCGCTATGCGATGGCAATATCATGATGACCAATCCGCTGTGGCGGCAGCCGCTCAAGCAGTTTAAAGCGCAAATTAGCTTATGGTTTAAAAACACCGTCCCGCTACACAGTGTTTATTTATCGGCCCTATTCGATGGCGAATACGTCTGCGGCGATGAGGCGCTACTGACCGATGTGCGCGAACATTTAAAAATTGCCCATCGCCAATCAGATCTCATGTTTGTACGCCAGTTCGCTCGTGCTGCTCTACAATTTGGCGATGTCAGTCAATGGTGGCAAAAGTTTTTGCCGCGCCTGAGCGGTAAACCAAGCACTTATGACATCGACCTTAAAAAGGCTGGTATTTTTCCACTGGTCCATGGTATTCGTATCTTGGCATTAGAAAACGATATTTTTGCTACGCCGAGCAGCAAAGGGCGCCTAAAAGCCTTGGTGCAAGTACGCGCCTTGACCCAGCAGCGCGCGGACACCTTACTTGAAGCGTTAGAGTTTTTTATGGCGCAGCGTTTGTCCGTGGCGCTATCGACAGAGGATAAGCATGCGCGGCAAGTTGATCCGACCACGTTATCGGCACTTGAGCGAGATTTATTAAAAGAGTGTTTGGCCGTGGTCAAAAGCTTTAAAGGTCAACTGAGTCGCCATTATCAGCTAGAATTTAATTAAAGCAACTTGATTAAAGCAACTTGGTCAACATTTAGCAAAACAAGGGAAGCAAAAAGGGAGCAAATTAGGATGCGTTGGCTAAAACAGTTGTCATCCAATTGGCAAAAGTCCCACTTGCAGCGCCCTGAGTTGGCATCGATGTTTGATAAACCTTTGGCTGATAAATGGGTCGCAATTGACTGCGAGATGACGGGGCTTAACCCAAAAAAGCATCATCTGCTGTCTGTTGCCGCCATTCATATCAATGGTGATAGCATTAATACGGGTAATGGTCTGCATCTGGTTTGCCGGCCGCCGGTGATGCCTACCCGCGATACCATTGTGATTCATGGGCTGCGCACTGCCGATGTCGAGCGTGGTATGAGCTACGATGAGATGCTGGCGTTACTACTGCCCTTTATCGACAATCGACCGATAGTTGGGTTTTGCCCGCAGATAGATATAGGGTTTTTAAATCCTTTGGTCAAGCGCTATATGGGCACGGCGTTACCGAATAGGGTTATTGATATACGGCAATTATATAGTCGGCGTATGGGCGATCGTACGCAGGGCATACCCAATCAATCGCAGCATTTGAGCAACATTTTAGCGCATTATGAGATTCCTGAGCTTGGCACGCATGATGCCTATAACGATGCCATTATGACGGCAATGGCGTTTTTACATCTGCGCGAGCGCTGAACCTACCTAAAAACGCTGACGCTACGCGAATAGCGCAACTCATGTTACCATAGGCTGTTTTTGCCACCTGATGATAGACCACTCATGCTACTCATTTCTAAAACCGATAACCACCCTAGCACCATTGCCAGATTAACGCCTTTTAATAAGCATTTATTTAATAAACAGCTAAGCACGCTAAATCAACCTGCCAAATGTTTATCAACGCTCGCCTTACTGGTCAGTGCTCTGCTGACGCCGCTGTACGCTCAAGCCGTCTTGCCAGAAGCGATACAGTCGGCGCTTACGCGTGCAAACTTAAGCGCCGCTGATATTAGTATTGTCATCGCCCCAGTCGGTGATAAAAACGCCAGTCGTTTGCCCGCGCCCATTCAGGTGATTGATAGCACTAAGGATAATCCGCCAAAATCGTTAAATACTGACGATGGCGCTGCTAGACTTGAAAGTATAGAAAAGCAAGCGCTTAAAAACAATAATGCTAGTGCTAATGATAACGCTAAAGAAATTACCGTGCACCAAAGCACATTGATCACGATTGAAAAACAAACCATTAAAGCGCACGCCAGACAGCTGCATGCTTATACTGATGATCCTTATACTTATCAAAGTTTAGAGAGCATCCCATCGCTACTGCCCGATAATGCTTTAGTAAGTGCTAAAAATCGTCATAACCATGTTAGCGGTAATGCTAATGAAAGCGGCAAAAAAAACAGCGCTAAACCCCAAAATAACAATGCCGCTATTAACATCTCTTTTTCACCATTGTTAAGCCATCAAGCCGATATTGCGCGCACGCCTGCCAGCACCATGAAACTGGTGCCAAGCTTTATTGCGTTAGACACTTTGGGCGCTGACTTTGTTTGGCATACCCGCGTTTATCATACTGGTATTATTATTGGCGATAAGCTCTATGGCGACTTGATTATCCAAGGCAGTGGCGACCCAAAAATGACCCACGAGCGCTTGCAGCAATTGCTTTATAAAGTGCAAAAATCGAGTATCCGTCATATCAACGGCGATATTATTGTTGATAGTGCCATCTTTAAAAATGTCACCAAAGACCCTGCCGCCTTTGATAACTCGCCGCTACGCCCTTATAACGCCAGCCCCGATGGTTTTTTGGTCAATTTTAGCACTGTTGGTATCCAAAGCTATCCCCTAGACAATACGCGCGCGCAGCTGACCTATACGCCGCAATTGGCCAACTATCAATTGCCAAGTATGATAAATATACGCTCGGCTGCCTGCGGTCAAGCGCGCTATAGCATTGCGCCGCAGTGGCAAACGGCGCGATTGACGCTCAATACCAATTTACCAGACAGCTGCGGTGAGCATGCCTTTTATGTCGCCTACCCTGACGCCAAAGATTTTGCCGCCCGCGTCATTGCGTCTAAATGGCAATCGCTTGGTAATACCTTAAGCGGCAAGGTCATCAGCCAAGAGATGCCCTATAGTGCCCATAACACTGCCAATAAACAGGCCAAATCGCCACATGGTTTGGCAGCTATTGCAGTGTCACCCTTACCCATTGTCAGCTATCCTTCTTTAAACCTTACTCAGCAGATTTATGATATCAATCACTTTTCTAACAACGTGATGACCGAACAAGTAGCGTTATCTGTAGGTGCTTATAAAACAGATCTTAATAAAAAAGATGCTAATAAAGAAAGTGCTAATACGGGTAAAGTAGGTAATCATCAAGCAACCAGCCTATATCAATTTGGTCAGCCAAAAGCAATCAGCTATCCGCAAGCGCTACAAACGATTAATCAATGGTGGCAGGCCAACCTGACTACCCCGCCGCCGCATCTGACCAATGGCTCAGGGCTTTGCCGCGACTGTAGCATCAGTGCCGCCAATTTAAGCGAGCTGTTGACCTACGCTTATAAGCAACCGAGCTTTGATGCTTATGTCAGCTCACTAGGTATTGCCGGCGTCAGCGGTACGATTAGCGCTCATAGTGACCGCTTGCCAAAATCGCAAGCCATCGGTCGCGCTTGGATAAAAACCGGCACCTTAAATAATGTCACCTCGATGGCAGGCTATGTTAAAGGCTTGTCTGGACAGGATTATGTGGTGGTCGGGCTGATTAATACGGATCAAGCACTTAACGCTTATAGTGCCCGCACCGTGTTAGATACCATGTTAGATTGGACGGCGCAGCATTGATAGCAAGAAAACGTTGATAGTAAAAAAAAAGTTGATAGCAAGAAAACATTGATAAAAAGTGGCGTTCATGCTTACTATGTTTTAATAACCCTATGCTTTTCCTTTATAAAGGTCATTTTATGTCACGCAAACCCATGCAGCTTAGCAAGTCTCCTAGGCTGTCAAAAGACGGTCTGTCGGGAAGTAATACGCTGCCTACTATACCAAAACCAACACAACCTAACATGGGGCAGTATATTGGCTACTTTGCCATTGGTTACACGCTTGCCAGCGCCATATTTATGATGCTTCAAACCAAAGTCGCCTTAAACTCACAGCTGGTCACTGTGCTCTCTATCATCGTCGCCGCTTATATCGCGGTGCATAAATTTGTTAAACATCAACAGCGCGGCCTAGATAAAAGGGAAATCAATCGCTTAACGGCTGGCGGCGTGGCGGTGGTTTGGCTGCTGACGATAATTTATTTTTTAGGGATATGGGTGTTTTTATTTGATGCGGTGAGCCGTGAGGTATTAACTGAGATGGCTATGCAGCAGCCGCTACCTCTACTTTCGGCATTGGTGATGATATTGGTGCTCAGCTTAGTCAGCGCGCGTATTAGCATTTTATTGATCAATCGTCTCCTTGACCCTAAACCTAGCCGCCAAGCGTAAAACGCTTTGAGCGCCTGCCGCGATTAGATGCTCAGTGAGATAACCTAGATGAGATAGCCTAGATGAGATAACCTAGGGCAGTTTTATAGGATTGATAGGAATCTGGCTTATGGACATGCTGCTTTTTGACAATGTAGAAAAACTTGGACGCATCATTCTAACCGCGATCATGGTGTATATTCTAATTGTGTTAGTTACCAAGGTTTTTGGCAAACGCTCGACCTCCCAGCTCAATAACTTCGACTGGATTGTGACGGTAATGATCGGCTCCTTGAGCGCCGGTACGATTTTGCGCAAAGAAGTCCCGTTTATCGAAGGTAGCGCCGCTATCGTGACTTTATATTTTCTCCAGTTTTTAGTGACCAAATGCTCCTCTATGTTCCCAGATTTTGGTCGTCTTATCTTATCGGAGCCGCGGATTGTTTTTTATCAAGGGCAATACTTGCCAGAGGCCATGCGCGCTGAGCGTCTGACGCGTCAAGAGCTTGAAAGTGCGATGCGCTCTAAAGGAATAAACAGTTTCGATGTCATCGAAGCAATTATACTTGAGTCGGATGCTACGTTGACGATTATTCAAAAACCTACGGCATCCACCAATAAAAATGACAACCAACTGGCAGATAACACCATATCAGAAACGATTAAGCCGCTGATGACAAATGATGGTTAGAAAAAAGGTGTGAGCGCTTTAACATGGGGTTTGAGCGCTTCAAAATGAAAATACTAGAAACAGTTATGGGAATGATGTCTTTAAAATGATAACTGTAGCGTTGATATAGTGTTTTAAGATAAATGCGTCAAAACTAAAACATTAAAAAAGGATAGCCAGTATCCATCCGCTATCCTTTTGTTTTTATGAGCACAGTGACAAAAATTACTTAATCCGCTGCCACGTTTGCGAGCGCCCAAAGATTGGGCTACCAACATAGCCGCGTAGTTTTAAGCTTTGACCATTATCACTTAACGTAATCTTGCCAGAGTAGGTTTTTCCGGATTCAGGGTCGACCAGCTTACCGTCACTCCATTGGTTATTACCGTCTGCTTTTAAGCCTGACAATATCTGCAAACCTTCAACCGGTTTGTTTTTTAGGCTACCAGGTCATTTGGTGCACAGCGCGTCTGCTTTGTCTTTATTGAGCACCTTAATGATTTTTCCTGAGACTTTACCACCGTTTTCTGTTAATTGAATAATGGCTTTTTTTTCACCCGTTTTATCATCGATGGTTTGCCACTGCGACCCATTTAAAGAGGCTGCAAACACAGAGGTAGAGAGCAGCGCCCCTGCGCCAAGGATTAGAAGACTTGATATAGTGCGGTTCATGAACGACTCCTTTCGTTTAAAAATATTTCAAGCGATCTGTTACAAGCACTCTTTTGCTTTATCATACAGACCTTACAGCATAAAGACCTTCCAATATTGTCCGTTACGTTATTACTGATAAATTCCTAACAGGCAAAATTAATACAATAAAGAACAACTGTTTGTCAAATGCTAGTAAAGCATAAAAACACGCTTTGTAAAAGGTCAGTTTGTTACAATAACTTAAGCGCAGATTTTTTTTGTTACATTTAATTTAATATCAAGTGGTATGTCTATGAAAGTAAGAATATTAACCGTCGGCAATAAAATGCCCAAGTGGGTACAAAGCGGTTTTGATGAATACTTCAAACGTATTCAGCCTATGCTAAGTACCGAAATCGTAGAAATTGCTGCGGCAAAACGGGCTAAAAACCCCTCGGATGCCAATTTGGCGCAGTACCGCGAGCAAGAAGGTCAGGCAATATTAGCCGCTCATGCCGCCGCTGGCCGTGAGCAATTGTGGGTGCTGGATGTAAAGGGCAAAATGCTCTCTACCGAAGGGTTGGCTGACAAGTTGGCCACTGGTATGCAGCAAGGCGATGATATTGCGCTGGTTATCGGCGGCGCTGATGGCGTATCGCCAGAAGTGTTGGCAAAAGCCGATGTAAAATGGTCGTTATCTGCGCTGACGCTGCCGCATCCATTGGTGCGTGTGGTATTAATGGAGCAGCTGTACCGTGCGATGAGTATCAATCACAACCATCCTTATCATCGCGGTAATTAAACCTTTATAAAAAACCATTAAAAAAATGGTTGCTTGCTATAAAAGGCAAGCCACGCTATATAAAAAACAGTAGCAAACGCGATAGCAAAACAGATTGAAATATAGGCGCGCGCCCTAATAAATGCACCATGAAATATCCTAAACCTGCAACACCTAAAGCTGCGATTGCTCATCTGCAAAATGATGGCAAACGCCACAATATGACCACATCAAAGCCCGTGCCAATTACCGCAGCGGCTGCTTGGGCAGATGCGCCTGCGGTATCAAAAGCCGTAACACCCTCAAAGATTACCACCCTGCCCGCGCTGTTTATCTCGCATGGTGCGCCAACGCTTGCCATCGAGCAGTCGGCGACCACTAGCGCATTAGCACGTATCGGTCAAAACCTACCTAAGCCGCGCGCCATCGTCATTATGTCGGCGCATTGGCAATCTGCTAAGCTTGAAATCAGCAGCAATCCGCAGCCAAAGACATGGCATGATTTTTCAGGTTTTGCGCCAGAGCTTTATGATTTGCAGTATCCAGCAGCGGGTCAGCCAGCGCTTGCCGAAACCCTAGCACAGCAGCTGACAGCACGCGGTATCACCTGCCGCGTAAACCCTTTACGTGTTAGTGATCACGGGGTATGGGCGCCCCTGTTACATTTGTATCCGCAGGCCGATATTCCTATTGTACAAATATCCTTGCCGCGTCATTACGACAGCATCGCCTGCTACCAGTTGGGCGCGCAACTGGCGCAATTACGCGCCGAGCAAGTTCTTTTAATTGGCTCGGGCAATATCACCCATAACTTGCAAGCCTTACGTTGGCAAGCAGAAAGTATCGATACAGCAGCCAAAGACTTTAAAGTTTGGTTATTACAGCAGCTTAAAACAGACATTCCAAGCGCCTTAGATTGGCAGCAATATCCTAATTTTCGCGACATTCACCCAAGCGATGAGCACCTATTGCCGTTATTCTTTGCCTTAGGCGCGGGTCAGCGCGTTTCTGTGGTGCATCAAAGCATGGCGCACCACAGTTTGGGTATGGATATTTATCGCTTTGACTAAATGCTGTTTTGTTTAAGGTGCTTTAATCAAAAGGTGTTTTAATCAAAGCGCTTTTGCTAAACGGCATTTAGCAACACTCCTTTTAACAATATCAACCTACTTCTCAAAAGCGGGTTTAGTAAACATGCCAGCCCGCTCCATCTCGCCCGCGATACTAAATAGCGTCGTCTCATCGTTCATGCGCCCGATCAGCTGCATACCAATTGGCAAACCTTTTTTGCTCATGCCGACAGGTAACGACATTGCTGGCAGGCCGGTGACATTACCCAATATGGTAAAGCCCATTTTACCAAGTACTGGCGCGCTTAGCTTTTCAATCATGCCCGAGCTAAAAGCGTATTTGCCCATATCAAAGCCTTTATTTAGCAGGCCTGCGCTACGCATCAGCATCTCATCCATACGGCTTGGTGGTAGCATGCCGTGCTTGACGGCAGGGGTCGGTACGGTTGGGCACAAAATCATATCGTACGTCTCAAGCAGTAAGCCTGTCTGGTATTGGCTATCGTGCCAGCCATGCTTAGCGTGCGCCAAATCAACGGCAGACAATGAGCGTCCAAGCATCGCCATATTATAAGTTTGCGGCTCAAGGTTTTGAATATGCTGCGTGCCATAACAGCGCTCGATATTGTCAATGGTAAAGGCGGTATGGGCGCAGACCACCACTAAAAAGTCATGCCAAAACTGCTCAGTATTAATATTCGGCTCAGCTGGTACCACGCGGTGGCCCATCGCTTCTAGCTGCTTAGCCGTTTTTTCTAGTACGGCAAGCACTTCTTTATCGACCTCGGTATTGGCAACCAGTGGCTGTTGATGCAGGGCGATGGTTAATTGTCTTGGCGCGCGCATCGCTGCTTGCAAAAACGTGCCATCGGGCGGCGCAATGACATAAGGCGCACCAATCTCCGCGCCGCTCGTCGCATCAAGCATCGCCGCACTATCACGCACACTACGCGTAATCACATGGTCAGCGACCGCCCCTTCCCAGCCTTCGCCAAGCTCTGGGCCCATGGGGTTGCGGCCTCGGCTAGGTTTAAATCCAAAGGCGCCGCACCAAGCTGCCGGAAAACGTATCGAACCACCGCCATCGCCCGCGCCCGCCATCGGCACGATACCGCTTGAAACGGCTGCGGCACTACCGCCTGATGAACCACCAGAGCTATAGCCTTTTTTAAAGGGATTATGCGTGACGCCGTGCGCTTTGGGCTCAGTGGTAATAATCAAACCAAATTCTGGCGTATTGGTTTTGCCAAAGGTATTGACGCCTGTGGCTTTCATGCGTTTGACAATTTCGCTGTCACTTTCTGACATGACATTGACGCTACGACTGCCCATGGTAATCGGCTCACCCTCAAAATGAAACGATAGGTCTTTGAGCAAATAAGGTACGCCGTTAAAGACGCCAGCTGGCAAGCCTTTTTGCGCAGCAGCGTAGGCACGCTCATCGAAGCGGTGGATAATGGCGTTTAATTTAGGATTAAGCTTATTGGCTTGATTGATGGCGGCATCTAACAATTCTTTGGCGCTGACTTCCCCTGCATTAACCAACGCTGCCAACGCTAATGCATCATACTGGGTGTATTCTTTAAACATAACTGCCCTTCCTTGGAGAGTGATAAATTAAGACTTTTTACACTTTGTGCTTATTTGTTTTATAAACGACTTGTTTTATAAACAACCCCCAGTTTAGTATAAAAAATGACGATTTATCATTGATAAGTAAACTAAGTAGTCATTTATTATGTATTAGCGCTGTTTTATTTCCTATAAAAAAGCGAGCCACTTTCGTCACTCGCTTTTTAATATTTAATCAAAGCTATTAATCTCTACATTAATAGCTCGCGCTTACCACTTTTGCCCATCGAGCTGACCAAACCAGCCTCTTCCATTGAGTCGACAATACGCGCGGCGCGGTTATAACCAATGCTAAATTTACGCTGGATACTAGACGCTGATACTTTGCGCGTTTCCATAATAAAGGCGACTGCGTCATTATATAAATCATCATCTTCGCCAGACGCATTCGCCGCACTACCGCCGCTACTCGGACTCGATAACTCAAAATTGCCAGCCATATTATCAATGTAATCGGGCGCACCGCGCTCCCGCCACGCATCACAAACACGGTTGACCTCTTCGTCGCTGACATAAGCACCATGCACACGGTCAGGCTCAATTTGGCCAGGCCCTAAAAACAGCATATCACCGTTGCCAAGCATGTCTTCTGCGCCGCCGCTATCCAAAATCGTGCGAGAATCAACCTTTGAGTTTACCCGCAGTGCTGCACGCACGGGAATATTGGCTTTAATCAAGCCAGTAATGACGTCAACCGACGGACGCTGGGTTGCAAGCATCAAGTGAATACCAGCAGCCCGCGATTTCTGCGCTAAACGGGTGATAAGCTCTTCAGCTTGCTTACCCACCTGCATAATCATATCGGCAAACTCATCGGCGACAATGACAATCATCGGCAAGGTTTTCAGCTTTGGCGCTTGGCTTACGCTGACACTATCATTGGGCCGCCATAAAGGATCAAGCATGGGCTTGCCTGCTTTTTCGGCGGCGATGACTTTTTTATTAAACTCATTAAGTTTACGCACTTTTAACAAGCTCATCAGCTGATAACGGCGCTCCATCTCCGCCACGCACCATGACAAGCTGCTAGCGGCTTCGGTCATATCGGTGACCACGGGCGTTAGCAGATGCGGAATATCATTATAATTAGCAAGCTCGAGCTGCTTTGGATCAATCAAAATCATGCGCAGCTCATTTGGTGTATATTTTAGCAACATCGATAGCAGCATCGAGTTGACCAAGACCGATTTACCAGAGCCTGTCGTCCCCGCAACGAGCATATGCGGCGCGCGCGCAAGGTCGGTAATAATCGGATTACCGCCGATATCTTTACCCATTGCCATGCTGATTTGCGCTTTGGGGTCTTTAAATTTCTCCGTATTTAATAGCTCAATCAAGCGCACCATTTCACGCTGTTTGTTGGGCACTTCGATACCGATATACGGCTTACCTGGGATGACCTCGACCACACGCAAGGACGCCATCGATAGCGAACGCGCCAAATCGCGTGAAATGCCCGTGACCTTACTGGCTTTAACCCCAGGCGCAAGCTCTACTTCAAAGCGCGTTACCACTGGCCCTGGAATCGCATTAACCACCGCCGCTTTGACATTAAACTCTTGCAGCTTAATTTCTAATAATTCAGATAACTGCTCAAGCTCCGCCAACGTATAGCTTGGCTTACGATTAGGATCTGGCTTATCTAAAATCGACAGCTCTGGAATAGGCGTTAGACTGCTGCGATAAGCGGCCGTTTGCATCGAGCGTGATTTTTGCCTAAAAGCCGCATCATCACTAATATCGGGCAGCACTGGCGCATGAGCCTCTTCATCATCTGGCATCATGTCAGTAATATGATTGCTGCTATCACCTTCGGGCACCGCAAAGCTTACCGTTGGTTTAGCGGCCACAGGTGTAGTATTTTTCGTTAAAGTACTAGTATCTGCCGTCGGCGCTAATTTAGGATTGGTAGGATTGGCAGGCGGTGTGTTGGTCGGCGTCATATCAGCAATTTCGCTGACTTCATCAATTTCATGGCTTCCATCAACTGCCGCAGCGTTATCTGTTCGCCAGTCCTTAGTTATTTCAGTAACTTCAGTTGTTTCAGTTGCTTCAGTTTGAACTAAAGGCTCAGAATTATTTGAATAATCAGCTTCGTCGATAGACCAAGCTTCAGAAAAATCCTCCATCGTATCATCAATGTCATTATCTAAAGAATCCTCTACTAGACTTGGCTCCTCGGCAACTGTCGTTTCTACTACTGGCGCTTCGATAAACGGCTCATTTTGCGTGAATTCAGGCGTGACGGGAACAGCGGCATGTTCTGCTAGCCACGCATCCGCCAATGCATCGACGCTTTTTGTGGTTTCATCTGTACTAGAAATCTTAGACGCAGTTGCAGACTTATTATTGTCGAAGCCATTATTATCAGATTCATTAATTGGCTGAGCATCTAAGCCTTGCTTATTTGTAGCAGACTCATAAACAAACGCCTCTTGCCCAGCAATGGCCTCGCTTGCCAACAAATCATCGACCGTATCGGCATCATTCCAAGCAAAACTTGGTTCAACTTTGCGCGCAGGAGCTGGAATAGGACTTGTAGTAGACGTTGACGCTTGAGGCTGGTTAACGTGCGTAAAATTGCTTGCAGCAGCCGTTTGTAATTGCTCACCTTGCGCCGCGTTATTGGCTGCTGCCGCCGCCGCTGATATAGACGCTTTGACGCTGGCACCGAGCCCCGACGTCACTAAAAAGTCTGCCAATACATTATTAAAACGACCACTTTTATCTGTTGTTTGGGCCTGATTGCCATGGTCAGCAGCCGTTAAATCCAGTGGCAATTGCTCGTATTCTTGCGGTGTTTTTTCGCCGTGTGCACCGCCTTCATCAATAAGCTGTTCAGCAGTAGCTGCTTGCCTGTTGTCTCGTTTGCTATTGTCGCGTTTGCTATCGTTGTTTTTAGCTCTAGAGTCGCGCCATGACCATGTCTTAATTTTCCCATAAATCGCCAGCCAATGAATATTAAAGGCAAAGGTGGCGGTAATAATGACAAACACCGTCAAAAATGTCACACTGCCCCACTGTGACAACAGCTGCGCCAAACGAGCCTGCAATTCAAGCCCAATAATGCCGCCAGCAACCCCTTTGAGTCCTGATGTCATCGGGTCCGCGACTTGCTGCACGAGCGCCACCAACTGCGCAAATAAGGCACTGGCACTCAATAGCAAAAACACATAGGCAACCAAGCGCAATAACCAAAACGTTGGTTTATTGTCCCACCAAATCAGCACCGACTCATAAACCAAAAACGCCAGCAACCACCAGGCACCAAAACCAAAAAAGCTGTAGAGCAAGTCCGACAGCCACGCGCCCATCTCGCCGCCCATATTATTCACGGTGGTCATGTCACTACTGATGTGCGACCAGCTCGGATCATTACCCGTATAAGTCATCAAGATGACGAATAAATAAACCGCCAGTATTAGCCCAAGCAGGGTAAATACGCCCTTTTTTAAATACTCAATAAGTGGTGCTGATATCACGTAAGATCTGCCTTGTTGTTAATACTCGTTATGAATACCAAATGATTGCTAGTTTATGATTAGAACCAATCATGCTGACCATGCTGTCATGGTTTCCTGCTGATGAGCGCCAATGTAATTAAGAGATTGTCGAACCGCTACTACGCGCGCATAACTTCTTATAATAACAAATACATAGGCGTAGTGGCGACAGTGTTAGCAAGAAAGCGCATAAGAAAATGCATCGTTGAGCGCTTTAGCAAAAAATGCGGTTATTAATCTAACATTAGCCACACGTTTGCGTAATAAATGGCCATGTGCCGATTTATCATAAGCGCCCTATAACAGTAAGTTTTTTATAATGGTAAGCCCTCTATAAAAGAAACACCGTGCTTTGATTCTAATGATACCCATATTCATTTTAGCAAACTTGCACTTTTTGCCGTCAGCCCTTATGTTATTATCACACAGCACTAAGACAAACCCTATTTATCGCGACTTTTAGCGCGTATCTTTTATAACATTTAGCATTTTTTCGGCACCTTTTTATTATTTTAATTTTTACAATTTTCATTTAGCTAGCAAGGAAATTTTATGGCAACTGACAACACGGCTCCTCGCCACGAAAAACTGATTATTTTAGGCTCAGGTCCTGCCGGTTATGCCGCCGCGGTCTATGCGGCGCGAGCTAATCTCAAACCTGTCATGGTTACAGGGTTGGAGGTTGGCGGGCAGCTAACCACCACCACCGAGGTCGACAACTGGCCGGGCGATGCGCATGACTTAACGGGCCCTGCGCTGATGGATCGTATGAAAGCCCATGCCGAGCGCTTTGGTACTGAGCTGGTTTATGATCACATCAATGATGTCAATCTTAATGAGCGTCCTTTTTCACTAATCGGTAATAACGGCAGCTATACGTGTGATGCCTTGATTATCTCAACGGGCGCCTCTGCGCAGTATTTGGGCTTAGAATCAGAAAGCAAATTTAGGGGCCTTGGCGTATCAGCTTGTGCCACTTGTGATGGCTTCTTTTATAAAGGTCAAAAAGTCGCCGTTATTGGCGGAGGTAATACCGCCGTTGAAGAAGCGTTATACTTATCAAATATCGCCTCTGAAGTCACCTTAGTCCATCGCCGCGACAGCCTACGCGCTGAGAAAATCTTGCAAGATAAGCTGTTTGAAAAAGCCAAAAACGGTAATGTCAAAATCGAATGGAACCATAAAGTCCGCGAGGTGGTCGGCGATGACATGGGCGTCAATGGCTTGGTCATCGAATCGATGCTTGATGGCAGCACCAAGCAATTAGACGTTTTTGGCATGTTTGTCGCCATTGGTCATAAACCAAATACAGACTTATTCAAAGGTCAGCTGGACATGAAAGATGGCTATTTAATCGTTAATAGCGGTCTAAATGGCAATGCTACCCAAACCAGTATCGAAGGCGTATTTGCCGCAGGTGACGTCGCCGATCACGTTTATCGTCAAGCAATCACCTCGGCGGGTACTGGCTGTATGGCAGCGCTCGATGCCGAAAAATATTTGGATGCAATGGGCGAAACCGTTGCTCGCGACCACACTTATGCCTCTACATTGACTGAAGATAAAGAAGCGTAAATGAGCAACTTTGCTAAAGACGACCGCATTGATACTGATGCCAATGCGGCTGATATAACACCTGAGGCTTTTTGTAAAAATATCAGAAGTCTTGGGCGTTATAACTTCCCTGATCCGTTAATGGTTGACTCTGATGGCATCGGCATCGTTGCTATCGGCGGTGATTTAGCGCCTGAAACGCTGATTTCCGCTTATGCGCAGGGACTATTTCCGTGGTTTAATGCAGATGAGCCTATCGCGTGGTGGTGTCCTGAGCCGCGCTGCGTCATTGTGCCAACGGATTATAAACCTAGTAAATCGCTGCGCAAGCAAGCGGGGCGCAGTCGTTGGCAAATAACTCTTAACTATGCTTTCGATGACGTCATCCATGCTTGCAGCCTTCCGCGTAGTGACGGTTTCAATGACACGCTACCCGAGGGCGAACATACTTGGATTCATAGTGAGATGATTGAGGCTTATACTAAGCTGCATGCCCAAGGCTTTGCCCATAGTATTGAAGTTTGGGATGACAATCAGCAATTGATTGGCGGCTTATATGGCTTAAAAATAGGCGGCATTTATTTTGGCGAGTCGATGTTTCATGTCGCATCGAATGCCTCAAAGCTTGCTTTTTGGGGCTTGATGCGTTTATGCGTTCAAAGTAATGTCAAATTAGTAGACTGTCAGTTGCCAAATGAGCATTTATTAAGTTTGGGAGCTGAAACCTTGCCACGCGCTGAATTTTTGCTAGAGCTAGATACTCTTATTGGCAGCCGTGCCGTTAAATGGCAAAAGGATGCTTATAAGTCTTTACCAGTTTCTCTTCTTAATAAACCAGAACCTTGGCAATTAAAACTATAAAGTAAGTTAGATTCTTTACTTACGAGGTCATCATGGCACCTGATACAGCATTTTTACTTATCGGCACACTGGCGGCAAAGGCCAATACCACCAAAGATACGATTCGTCATTATGATCAATTGGGATTATTGAAATCTCGTAAACGCCAAGCAGGCTCACGGCTTTATACCGAGTTTCATCCCGAGTGCGTCGAGCGTATCGAACTGATTAAAAGCGCGCAAGCCATCGGTTTTACCTTGACTGAAATCAAAGACAGCCTTAATGATTATTACGATGGGCAGCTTGATATTGATTTGCAGCTAAGCCTCACGCAGCAAAAACTTGCGCAAGTCAAAAAGCAACAAGCAACTATCAGTTTGATGATAGAGATGTTGGCTGAACGCATTGAAGTGCTTGAGCGCATGAAGATGGATGAGAATTATCTCTCCAATATTGATATCTGTAAAAAGAAAATACCGCCACAAGTGTAATTAACCCCGCCATAATTCACCAGTGTTTAATGATAAACACGCTGCATAATCAACGCATCAACGGCTGGCTGATGCGGCAGTTGATAATAGCCTGTACGCTTATGAATGACGGTAAATTGTTGCTGCTCATATAAAGCAATCGCAGGCGCATTATCTGCTCGCACTTCTAACAATAAGCTATCTACCTGATTATTCATCAGCTCTGTATGTAACGCAGCAAAAACTTGCGCGGCGATACCTTGGCGCTGATAGTCAGGATGGGTGCCAATACGCAATATCTCTGCTTGCTCAAACAACACTTGGTATAAACAATAACCAATCACTTTATTAGCAGTGATTGGCTCTCCTTGTTTATAAACAACTAGCATATGAATATTGTTTTGTTCAAGCATTTCAATTAACGTTTGATAAGTCCATACGTCTTGCGGCTGCACGAGTGCTTCGATAGCAGCTACTGCATGAACCATTTTTTCCAGCTCTAACGTGTTTGCTGGCAGCTTCTCAATAATAAACACAGCTTTTCCTTTTATTTTTCTTATACAATAGCGGCTATGTTAGCGTAAATATTTATGATTATTGGCGTTTAATCTCTTATTTTAAGTAAAAAAAAGCCACCCCTTTCAGGATGGCTTTTTAACGCTGTCATCATCAATCAGCCGAGGCTGAAAGTACGATGATTAGTCGTTTACGTTTGCAACAACACCAGCACCTACAGTACGGCCGCCTTCACGGATAGCAAAGCGAAGACCTTTGTCCATAGCGATCGGGTGGATAAGCTCAACGCCCATCTCAACGTTGTCACCAGGCATTACCATTTCGGTACCGTCTTGTAATTGGATTGCGCCAGTGACGTCAGTGGTACGGAAGTAGAACTGTGGACGATAGCCATTCAAGAATGGGGTATGACGACCACCTTCTTCTTTTGACAATACGTATACTTCGGCGTCAAATTTGGTGTGCGGGGTGATTGAACCTGGCTTCGCTAGTACTTGGCCACGTTGAACGTCTTCACGTTTGGTACCA
>NZ_DHYG01000004.1 GCF_002414005.1 Psychrobacter sp. UBA5136 | reverse complement strand
TTTATTTTGAACTGACTATAGCTTGATTTTTGAATCAAATTAAAAGTGACCCAAGAATTAAACCCTAAAAAGCCCCGACAATATTGCCGGGGCTTTTTTTGCTAGTTTTTTTGCTGATTAAAGTACAAAGCGCTATTTAAATGGCTTTGGTACGCTCAGTTAACCACTCAAGCGCTGCACCATCGACGCGGTCTTTTATCTCGGCATAGACTTGGCTATGATAGTCATTTAGCCAATCAATCTCGATTTGGGTTAATAGTGCCGGCTCAATCAAACGGGTGTCAATTGGGCAATATGTGATGGTTTCAAAGTATAGGAATTTGCCAAACTCGGTTTCTGTAGGATTTGCCACCGGCGTATTGACCACCAAGTTTTCGATACGAATGCCCCATTTACCTTCGCGGTATAAACCTGGCTCATTACTCGATATCATGCCTGCTTTCATCGCGCGCTCTTTTGGCGTGCTGGCACTATAGGCAATCACTTGCGGGCCTTCATGGACGTTTAAGAAATAACCAACGCCATGGCCGGTACCATGACCATAATCCATTTGCGCTTGCCATAATGGCGCCCGGCAAATCGCATCGATGAGTGGTGAAGCAATGCCATCAGGGAAATGGGCTTTTGCCAAAGCAATGTGGGCTTTTAACACCGTGGTAAAGTCGCGTTTATGCTCAGAACTGACTTGTCCAATGCCGACCACACGAGTGATATCGGTGGTGCCGTTTTGGTACTGCGCCCCTGAGTCGATTAACAATAAGCCGCCCTCGCCCTCAGCAACATCAAAGTAGCTGAATTTCTCTGGCGTCGCACGGTAATGCGGCAAGGCGCCGTTTTCATTAAAGCCTGCGATGGTTGGGAAGCTTGGCGAGACATAATGCGGCTGCTTACTGCGTACTTCGATAAGCATACTATCAACATCTAACTCACTTAAACGCTCACCATTTGCTAGGCGTTTTTCAAAAGCCGCAAAAAACTCACTTAACGCCGCGCCATCTTGACGCATGGCTTCGCGTACATGCTCGATATCCGCCGCAGATTTCACCGATTTGAGTAACGTACTTGGCGCCATTTGCTCAATAAAGCCAACATCATCGGCCATTTTTGATAACGTGCCTACCGCCACTTTACTTGGGTCTAACAATAATAAATCTTCTGGCGTAAGGGCGCCTAATGCCTCTTGTACGGCTTCATAATCCGCAAGCGTGATACCGCTGTCTTTTAGGCTTTGAGCAATCTCGTCACTGACTTTATTATTATCAACAAACAAGGTCGCTTTATCTTCGCTAATGAGCATATGCGCCAAAAACACAGGGTTATAATCGACATCAGCGCCGCGCAAGTTGGTCAACCAAGCAATATCATCTAAACTTGACAGCAAATGATGGCTTGCGCCTGCATCCTTCATACCCGCGCGCACGGCAGCAAGTTTTGAAGCAGCAGACTGATCGATAAACTGCGCATCGTGTTGATAAAGCTGTGCTGATGGCAGTGCTGGACGCTCGTTCCATATATCCGTCAACACATCACGCTCAGTAATTAAGGTAATATCGTTGGCCTCAAAGGCATTCAATAATCTGTCTTGCTCGGCGATAGACAATACATTGCCATCGACGGCCACGCTATCGCCTTCCGCTAAGTTCTGCGCTAGCCAATCGATATGATTTGGCTGCCCAGGAGCCAGTTTTTCCAAAGTAATACCCGTGCCTTCTAGCTGATACGCGGCGTGTACCCAGTAGCGGCTGTCCGTCCAGAGGCCAGCAAAGTCAGCAGTAACGACCAACGTACCAACCGAACCGGTAAAGCCCGATAGCCATAACCGCGCTTGCCAATATTCTGGCAAATACTCAGATAAGTGCGGGTCTGCTGACGGCACGATAATCGCCGTCAAATCTTGGGCTGCTAAGCGCTCACGTAAGCTTGCGATACGGTCATGAATGTGCTGTTTATTCATTAGAGTTTCCTTATTGGTTTTGGAAAAGTACGACTGTGAGGCGACTCGGCCTAGACTATGAATAGTCGTCTTATTTGCGCGAAAAAATTTATCAGTGTTAAGTGAAGCGTTATAGGTGAATAGGAACGGTTTGATATTTTAAAAATTATATTTATATGAATGAAGATAATTTAAGCGAACTGCTATTAATAACAGCATAGTATTAAAGAAGCATAGTATTAAAAAAGTACAGTATTAAAGCAGACCCTCTCTAGATGTTTGGGCAGATAGCAGGCTTTCAATGGCCAAAAGAAATTTCTCACTCGTTAAAACAATAAAACGTGCTACCGATTATGGTAACACGTCTTATCTTTTACCGTTTATAGGTATGGCTGTTTATTCAAACTGGCTCAATTAAACCTTTATTCATTAAACCTAACCATACCGCTAGCGCTTTATTTATGAGCTCATTTTATCGGCTTGCTCACTTTTTAACAGCATATTACTGATAGGTTTGGCTAATACCAATAATACCACTGCTGTCGCCACCAAAAAGATGGTCATGGTTGTAAATAACGTCGGTAAGCTCTCGATTTTATCCGCTGAAACGTGACCACCGAAAAACGCTGCAACCAAATTACCCATGGCAACCGACGCAAAAAACAGCCCCATCATTTGTCCTTGCATGCCCTTTGGCGCAAGTTTGGTCATTGATGATAAACCTACCGGACTCAGCGCCAACTCGCCTAAGGTAAGTAGTAATAAACTGCCCACGAGCCATAACGGCGATGCTAAGTTACCGTCGCTGTTCAAGATGCTTTTTGAGGCAAAAATCATCAATGAAAAACCTGCCGCGGTAATCAACATACCGAGCGCAAACTTAGTCATACTGTTAGGCTCAAGACCGCGTTTACCAAGCTTGACCCAGATAATACTAACGATGGGCGCCAGCAGTAAAATAAACAAAGGATTTAAGGACTGAAACCAAATACTGGGTATCTCAAACCCTAAGACGTTCAAGTCAGTATAACGATCGGCAAATAAGTTAAATGACGTTGGCTGCTGCTCAAAACTTGACCAAAATAGCGTCGAACCTATGATTAAAATAAAACAAGTGAGCAGGCGCAGCTTATCGGTTTTATCAAGACGAGGCGAGACAAACATGACCGCAAAGTAGCCTATCACCACCGCGGCAATGATATAGGTCATATACTCTGCGACCATTTCAGGATTGAACGGTACGATGCCGCTTGCAACCAAAACCACAATCACTGCCAATAAAACCAAAAATCCGATAACCCAGCGACCGATATTGTTATAGCGGTCATTGGCATGCTCCCACTCAGGTTTGATATTTTTGGCTCGTGCATAGTGCTTCAAGGTTTTTTGGGCAGAAAAACGATAGATCAGTAATGACACCAACATACCAAGGCCACCGACACCAAAGCCTGCATGCCACATGCCTTTTTCTTTAAATACCCCAACGATGAGCGCTGCCAATAGAGCACCTATATTAATGCCCATGTAAAACAAGGTAAAACCGCCATCACGGCGCACGTCGCCTTTTTTATACAAGGCGCCTACCATGACGGAGATACAGGTTTTAAATAACCCCGACCCTAACACAATGCATATCAAACCAACAAAAAACAGCGTCATGCCAAATATGGCTGATAGCGCAATACACAAGTGACCAAGGGCAATAATCACGCTGCCCCACCACAAGGCACGCTCTTGACCAAGCCAGTTATCGGCGAGCCAGCCGCCCGGCACCGCCGCTAAATATAATGAACCGGCAAAAATACCGTAGATAGCAGAAGCGGTGACTTCATCAAAGCCAAAACCGCCGCTACCAACGGTTGCAACCATAAACAGTACCAATAACGGACGGATACTATAATAAGAAAAGCGTTCCCACATTTCGGTAAAAAACAGCGGGCGTAGTGGCTTTGGGTGCCCCATAAACCCATTATCCAGCGCTGCCAATTCGGCATCACTAACATTTACTTTTGAGTCTCTGCTCATAACTTTATTCCTTTAAAGACCACTGTCATGTCGACCAAACTCCTAATTATTTTGCTAAGCGGTCACATAGGCGCATTATTGTTTCACTTGGTTATAGTCAAGTAAAGAAAAAGTTTTCCAATAATTACACAAATACCTACAAAAAAACCTGCGCTTAGTTCACCAAGCGCAGGTTTTTGTTTAGCTTCTAGAGTTTTTTTAACGTCTAGCGTAAAGCGTCATCACAACAAATGGTCGTCGGTCTTAATCACAAAATCTCTTAATAGCGAGATTACTCTGCAGCGTCAGGTGTCGCTCTTTCAGTCTTGCCAGCGTCCGCATCAGCGTCAGCTTGCTCTGCGGTTAAATCCGCATCATCGTCGACTGCTGCTTGATTGACGGTGCCCTCAGCAGTTGCTGTGCCAGATTCAGCGGCAACCACAGCGCCATCAGTGTCGACTGCTGGGGTTACGGTAGCATCTGCTGGATTTTCAGTAGGTGCGGTTGCAGGCGTACCAGTGGTTACTGGCGCGGCAGCAGTTTCAGTTGGCGCGGCCTCATCAGTAGCAGTAGCCGCTTCTGTTTCAGCAGCTGCGTCGGTAGTCTCCGCCGTGATATGCTCGCCTGCTGGACGCAAATAGCCAGAAATGCCGATTAATAAGACGATACTTAAAAATAAGGCAACACCGCCTAAAGCAAATAGGGTCTCTTTCTTGGGGTTGTTCTTAACGATATCTTCTGACATACCTTATCCACCTTGCACAAAATATTTAAAATATTGGCCCATTATATCGCAATTTATATCGATTTGTTAAAGCCTTAACCATTTAAAGGGTTTATTAGCAAAAAAATTTACAACCAAACACCATGAGCATTTTTTCTTATTTGACCAAACGCGTCCGCGAGGTCGCGCGCTTGCCAAGATAGCTTAATAATAGCAGAAGCGCAATAATGATTAAAATAGGATAATTACCCGCGCGCATATAAGGCGTGTTGCCAACGCGCGCTTGCACATCACCGCGTAAAACGGTGCGCTCAAACTGCGGCGCACGCTTCACGATACGGCCTTTATGATCAATGATAGCCGTGACACCCGTATTGGTCGCGCGCATAAACCAGCGACCGTTTTCAAGCGCGCGCATTTGTACCATTTGCAAATGCTGCAGCGGTCCTGCCGAGCTGCCAAACCATGCATCGTTGGAGATGGTCAATAAAAAGTCAGTATTAATGGCGTTTTTACGCGTGGTATCAGGATAGGCCACTTCATAGCAGACCGCCGCGCCCAGATTATGACCGCGTACGCGTAATGGTGATTGGTTTTCACTACCGCGGCTATAGCTCATGATATCTTGGCTGCCAGCCAAATTGGGCAAAATATCTAGTAGCCCCTCAAACGGAATATATTCACCAAAGGGGACCAAGCGCTGCTTTTTATACAGACCTTCTGCATCCGCACCCAGGGCAACCACACTGTTATAAAATGGCGGGTATTTATCATGCGCTTTATCAAAAGCGGCTTCATCTTTATAAGGAATACCAGTGACCCACGTGGTATTCGTCTCTTTGGCCATCTTGACCATTTCACTGATAAAGCCAACCGCCTCGGTCTGAAACATCGGAATTGATGATTCAGGCCACAAGACCATATCTCTATCCCATTCTGTACTGGTCAGCGTGGCATAGATTTTTAGCGTTTCTACCTGATATTCGGTGAGCCATTTTAAATCCTGCGGGATATTGCCTTGGATTAATGACACTGATAAATCAGGCGTGCCTTTGGGTTTTGTCCATTGCGGATTTATCAGCCATAAAGCGCAGCTTAATACCAATAATGCGAGTGCAGGAATCATATAACCGCCGCGGCGCCGCAACAGTTCAACCAAACTTGCGGCCAATAACACCGCGACAAAAGAGATCGCAAACACGCCGGCAACAGGCGCTAATGACGACAGCCAATATTGCTCAGTAAAGGCATAACCGACAAACAACCATGGAAAGCCGGTAAATAACCAAGTTTTCATCCATTCTTGCAGCACCCAAAGCGCGGCAAATGACAACGGCTGCTTGCCGACAACCCGATTAAAAATCAGCGCCAAAAAGCCATGAAATAATCCCATGCCAAGGCCCATCAGCGCAATCATAATCAGCGCGAGCCATATCGGCGTATCGCCATAAACATGAATAGAGGTGTAAAGCCAAAACGCTCCAACGCACCAAAGCCCAGTGCCGTAAGCCTGACCAATAACAAACGCACGCTTGCCACTCATATCAGGCATTAGTAAGGCATATAAAATAGCGGGCGAGATAAAAGCCATCGGCCAAAAACCATACGGCGCAAGCGCAAAGATAAACACGGCGCCTGCCAACCACGCAATCAATATAGTCAACACCATCGGTAGGCCCTTTGGCTTATCGGGGTTTAGACGTTTTTGCAAATCAACAGTAGACAGACGCATAGCAGTTATCCAAAACCTTATTATTCAATCATATTAAAACTTAAAAATTGCCGCTTAATGTTACAATCAGTGCTTAATTGATAACTAATCAAATTACGCTAAATCGAACGCTAAAAATTAAACCTGCCCATGATACCAGTCTGCAACTCTCAATGGGTAAATTTGCGTTGTAATTTGCATTGTAAAATGCCGATTTTAAAAACAAAAAAAACACGACCGTAATCGTGTTTTTTTGGTTCAGCGCTAAGCAATAACAAATTAATGACTGCCTATCAGTATTTGTTGATCAGGATGGACTTTGGTCAGCTCAAGATTTTGGATAAAGCGTCCTTCAACGTCGGTAATGGTAATTTGCCAATCATCAATAACCACGCTTTCACCTTCCAAATCTCCCACGTAACCAAGTGCTTGCATCACCAAACCGCCCATGGTATCGACATCGGTATCGTCAAAATGAGCACCTAGCTCATCATTACAGTCTTCAATCACCGTCGATGCTTGTACGCGCCAGGTATTTGGCTTTTCAGGGTCAGCGACAATATTATTAATGTCACTGTCTTCATCAAAGTCATCATGCTCATCGACGATATCGCCGACGATTTCCTCGAGTAAATCTTCCATGGTGACGACACCAGCAAAATTACCAAACTCATCGACGACAATCGCCATATGCACTTGGGTGCGCTGCAAGGAGCGTAGCAGGGTATCGGAGCGCGCCGTTTCGCTGATATAGAGCGGCTGGCGCACAAGATCCCTTAAACGTTTACTATCAATTCTATCTTCTTGGTCACGCACCATATGTACGAGGATGGGAATTAAATCCTTTGCCAATAAAATACCAATCACGGCGTCATCATCTTGGCTATCAAATACCGGATAGCGCGAGTGCGTGGTTTCAAGGATGATATCCATCACTTCAGCTAAGCTGGTACTTTCGTGCAGCCCTACCACTTGCGGGCGCGGGGTCATAATTTCGCGGACTTGCGTTGCAGGCAGGTCGAGCACGCCTTCTAACATATCCACAGTATCGGGTTCTAAGAACTGGCGCGAGTCTTGCACCAAACGTATCAGTTCATCACGGGTTTCGGGGGCGGTCGATAGCCAGCGTTTTAAGCCGCGCATCGACCAACTACTCGGGCTTGGAGCGTCTTCAGACATGATGATGTGATTTAACCTCTTTAGTTAATAACAATAGTCAAAAAAATAGTTAATGACAAACATTAACGTGCATAACAATAACGTAAATAACAATTAAAATCTTAAATATAGATGGGGATAAAAATCTAAAATAAAACAGGCCGAATATGATTAAAATGCAACCTAAACCACGGTCGAATAATCCATATAGGTCAAATAATATCTATAAATAAGCAAGCCTAATGACTTTCACTTTATCGTAAGGCTTACGGACATTCAACGACAAATTCACTCAAATTGTATTGTCAGTGTGTTGCAAACTTTGCTATGGTCAAAGCCTTCATTCCTCAAAGTCAAACCTATGTCGTTACGTGCCTTTTTTTCTCGCTTACTGTCATCGTCCTCAAAAACTCCTCGTTTAGACAATGGCGCAGACAGTCATAATTTAAAGACGGGCTTATCGCATAGCAACCCGCCAAAATCTAACTGGCGCTATCATCTCGTACGTTTTTTCATTGCGCTTGTGCTTATTTTATCCGCCGTTTGGCTCCTGCTGGCGATTTGGTATCAGTTTGGAATGCGCTCACCGATTAGCTGGCTTATGACCCTTGTTATAGTCGGCATTTTAGCGGCGCTGGCTAAGGCAGCTTATGCAACAAAAAGTTATGCAACAAAAAATTCCAAAATTTGGCGCGATAAGCAATTAAACCAATCAACAGCGCTTGATAAAAAATCAGCCGTTAAATGGCTGATAGGTCTATATGGGGCGATTTGGTTTATCGGTTTGGGCTGGTTTTTCTCTATCGAAGCCAAACAAGACCGCGACTGGATGGCGGAAGTCAGCAAGCAAGTTACTTATAGCCGTGATGCCAACAATCCTGACTTAGTGACGTTAACCAATGTGCGTAACTTTGATTGGCGTACCGATAAAGAAGCGACTGAACACTGGGACACGCGCACCATTGATATGTCAAAACTGTCTGGCGTTGATGTCACCAACTCTTATTGGATGGGGCCGCTGATTGCTCATACTTTGGTCAGCTTTCGCTTTGAAGATGATAGACCGCTTGCCTTCTCGTTTGAGATTCGTAAGGAAGAAGGCGAGTCGTTTTCGGCATTGGCGGGATTTTTTAGGCGTTATGAGCTTAGCCTGATTGCCGCAGAAGAACGCGATATTATTTATACCCGCAGTAATGCCCGCGGCGAGCAAGTGTATTTATTTCCCATTAGCCATTTGCAGCAGCATGAAGTTCAAGAATTGTTCGAGTCTTATTTAACCGCCGCCGATGAGCTTAACGCCGAGCCTGCGTGGTATAACACTTTGATTAGTAACTGTACCAATATTATCTTTTATATGGCGCGTATTGTCAGCGGCGAGCGTTTGCCGTGGGATTATCGGATTTGGGTGTCAGGTTGGCTACCAAACTATTTATACGATGTCGGTATGCTCGATGCCAATCCCGAAAAAGACAGTCAACCTTGGTCAATGGACACCTGGTACGAGCGCACCCATATCAATCCAAAGGTTCGCGGTTTTGATAATCTGGCAGGAAACAGCGCTATCAATAGTCGCGTATTCTCCAAGCAAATCCGGCAAGGTATCCCTATCCCGCCACTTGCTGAGTCAAAAGCCGATGCCGAGGCAAGCGCCAAATCTGCCGCGCAGGATTCTAAGGAATAGCTGAGGATTTCAAAAAAAAGAGGATACGGCTGCTAAATTACATAGCATTATTTATCAAAGTGTAAATCCAGCCTAAAACCTAAAGCCTTTGCAGAAAAACCAGTTTAAGGCTTGACCCACGTTACCACGCGCATCTCCATCTCTTCATCAGTCATGCCAACTTCAGAAATACAGCGCCCTGCTACGCCGACATTGGCGGCGCGCATTTGATGCTGCGTGACGGCCGCATCGTCGGTCAATAATAAATGCCAACTTGGCAAATCCTGTCCTTTATATAAGCGCTTATACGCACAGTGCGACGGCAACCACATCATTTGCGGCAGATTTTCCATAGTCAATTGAATACAGTCTGGCACATGCTCTTGGCGCGTGGCGTAATGCCGGCAATAACCCGTCGCACAGTCCATCAGCTGACACGTGACATCGGTATACTCGACCATTTCTGCTTCATTGCTGCTGTCATCCGCATTATCATCGTCCATGTATTTGATAAGGCAACAGCTACCGCAGCCATCGCATAGTGCTTCCCATTCGCTGTGGTTTAATTCTGCCAGCGTAAAGCGCGACCAGAACTGTGGACGTAGCGTTTCATTGGCTTGATCTTGATTTTTAGGAAATAAGCTCACCGTTGATTGCGCAGCTGAGTCTGCAGCCGCTTTTGTTTTGGAATCTGCAGCGGATGCTAAGTTGGGTTCAGATTGATTTAGCAAATTGAGTGTCATAAAGTCGCCGTAGCATTTTGATAAAGAGCGTTACAGTATTATAGCTGTTTTTGGCGAACTTGGGCGTTAAGGTAGGAAGGGTAAATAAAGGATTGAGCAAAAATATGGATAATTAATACTTATAAAGCAATTATTTATAAAACAGTTACTTATAAAATAAACATTTATAAAGTAGGTATTTATAAAGTAGCCATTTAAAAAATAACCTTCACAACAGAAAAAAGGACAATAATATGTTAATTAAGACCTTTGAATTAATCAGCACCACCGAAAACAACGTCGAGCTTATAAGCTATGTTGCACTGCCCGAATCTGCCTCAGAAGACAATCCGGTAGCGGGTATTTTGGTTGCACCAGAATGGTGGGGCGTGGTTGATTATCCAAAATCTGTCGTTGAGCGCTTAGCCAAAGCGGGCTATGCGGCGGTAGCAATGGACGTTTACGGCGACGGCAAATTGACCACCGATGCGGCGATGGCAAACATGTGGATGGAGCAAGTGCTTGCTGACCAAGATATGTTAATGGAGCGCTGCCGCTTGATATTGAATGATTTTAGTGATCAATTGGCGGTTGACGGTAACAATTTGGGGGCAATTGGCTATTGCTTTGGCGGTAAAGTCGTCCTTGATATGGCACGCGAAGGCATGCCCTTAAAAGCGGTCGCCACTTTCCACGGCAATCTATCGGCCAAACAGCCAGCGGACAAAAACTTTACTGCCAAAGTATTGGTCGCGCATGGTCGCGATGATTCAATGGTATCAATGGATGCAGTGGAAGAACTAAAATCAGAGCTCGATGCTGCTGATGTTGACTACACGATTGATGTGTATGATGATGCTAAGCATGGCTTTAGTAATCCGCACGCCGATGAGCGCGCTGCCAAAAATGATGTTGACCTTGGCTACAACGAAAGCGCTGCCAAACAAAGCTGGGAAAACATGCTTGAATTTATGAAAACCAATCTTGGTCAATAATTTTAAAATTGCTATAAATCAGATGGTATAAACGCTCGTTATTATAAATACTTTATGATGAGTGTTAATAAAAAAGATAAGATAAAAAATAAGGGTGGCTTTATAAGAGAGCGACCCTTATTTTTGCCGTCATATACAATAACTACAATGTCTAATCTTGTGCTTATGAGCAAATAACGTCATTATCACTTTATTATCAGCGGGATTGAGTGACGAGGATGTTATATCTATTGATAAATCAGCTGGGCTGGTTGGCTTTTATTGCTTTATTAATCGTGGTGGTCATATTGTACGCCAAGATAAACCAGCAAGTCGGACAATTGCGCCGTGATATGGCAAAGCTACAAGCTGACCTTGAGCGGTATAAAAACAGCGTAAGCGCAGCAGCAGAAAGTCCTACATCTGCTGTAGTGATTTCTGAATCTATTGATGACTCCCCTCTCGAACCTGTAGAAAATCTGCCATTAGCATCAAATCCTCCTAAGCTGCCCAAGCAAACAGAATTGCCAAAACTGCAAAAACCTACCTCAGTAATAGAGCCAGACGAGCGCTCATTGCCTATTGTGACCTCACTGCTGCACTCTATTAAAAACTGGTTTTTTGGTGGCAATTTGGTCGTGCGTGTTGGGGTATTGGTATTGCTCGTCGGTGTGGTGTTATTACTGCGCTTATTAAGCGACTATATCGAAATCCCGCTTACCGTAAAGCTGCTTGGCATTGGTATCATTGGCTTAGCGCTCGCGGCGCTAGGCTTAAAATTGGCCAAAAACCGTTTTGCTTATGGCATCACCTTGCAAGGCGCAGGCTTAGCAATTGCTTATTTAACGACCTTTTTTGCTTATAGCGCCTATCAAGTGCTGGCTAGTGCGCCGAGCTTTATGGGACTTGGCATATTGTCAGCCATTACCATTGCGCTCGCCGTACGCCAAAACGCGTTTCCTTTAGCATTGTTGGCACTGTCTGGTGGATTTTTTGCGCCGATATTGACCAGTAGTGATATTGGTAATTTAGTGACCTTGTTTAGCTACTATCTATTATTGAACGTCACGATTGCGGTCATCGCCCACTACCGCACTTGGAAAATGCTTAATCTACTCGGCGTGATGGTCACCTTTGGGCTGGCATATTATTGGGGCGCAGCGGAAAATGTAAGCGCTGTTATTGAAGCGCAGCGTTGGTCATTGGTCTTGCTGGTTGCGCTGCACGTCATGTTATATTTGTTTGTCGTCATTCGCTACGCGCAGCAAATCATCGCTTATAACACGCTTAATGACGCAGATTTTGCTCATACAGATACTGTAGAACATCCAAACGATGTAAATAAAATTCACTGGGGAAACAACAGCTATATATTCCCTATTAATACCGGCTTGCTGTTTTCCGTGCCGATACTGGCCTTTGGTTTATTTGCGGCGCTGTTAGACGCTATTCCTAATGGGTTGACCTTCACCAGTGCCATTTTAGCAGCAGTTTATCTAGGTCTTGGTTGGCTATTTATTCAGCGCAGTCAGCGTTATGCCTTAATTACTGAAGGCATGCTGGCGCTAGGGTTTGGCTTTTTAGCCTTGGTGATTCCACTGGCACTCGATACCGAATGGATCGCCTTTGGCTGGTCGGTACAAGGGCTGGCCTTGGTATGGTTTGGCCGCCGCTCACTACGCGCGTGGTCGGTATTGTTTGGGTTGTTATTGCAGCTGCTCAGTATCGTGATGCTAATGATAAACGTGGCATTTGCCCACCAAGATTATCCAACCTTGGCTTTAACAATTTCGGCTATCAGCTACCTAGCCATGATGTTTATCTTACGTGCCAGCAATTCGCCTATTGATGACGCGAATCACCAACTTAACGCCAATCCTATACTGACAGAACATCCTAAAGCTTTAGGTCTTAGCGAAACCGCCGCTCAGCAGTGGCTTAACAGTATCAATAGCCAAAGCATGGCGTTTACACTGACTTGGCAACGTCCCGCCCTGATACGTTTGCTGACCCTCACCGCCATGGGCTGGCTGCTGTATGTATTGGTCATCGACTTTGGTCAATGGTTTGCAAGCTGGCGTTTAGCAACGACGGCGCTGCTAGGATTGGCGATGTTAACCAGCCTTATTGTTTATCAGGCAATTAATCACTATGAAGCGTGGCGCGAGATTAGGCAGTTTAGTCATGGTTTGCTGTTGTTATTTTATGCCATGCTGATCTTTCAATTGCCACAAAAGTATGAATTTGACTACCAATGGACGACGTTTCATTGGCCAATATTTATCACCTTACTGATAGGTTGGTTAGTGGCCGGGCAATTATGGTTAAAAACATGGCATAAAAAGGCTGAGTTAAAACGCTTTGATAGCGCAAGCTGGCTTGGCACGGGCGTTATCGTTTTAGCAGAGCTGGTTCATTACCAAGTGCCCGATTCGGACGCCGTGATGACTATCTTAGTGCCGGTTGCCTTTATGCTAGCGGGCTTATGGTGGACACAGCGTCATGCCGTGCCTCAATACAGTGAGGAGCAATCAAACACGCAATCACATACGCAATCGAAAGCAGCAGCCTCACTACTTGCGCCTTCTTGGTTTGATTGGCATCAGGCATTATTAGACAGCGCCAAAATATTTGTCCCAATCACCTTAGGCTGGGCGATTTTTACCAACTTTACGTATGATGGTGTGATTTGGGGCTTGCCCTACTTTCCATTATTTAATTTATATGATGTGACGTTGTGGCTGGTGGTTTTTTACAGCTTAGGCGTATATTTATTTCGTCAGCCATTTGGCAGGCAATCGAAAAACCTATTAACCGCCATTCCTAAAAACGATATGCTACTCATTGTCTTAGCGCTGATTGGTCTTTGGATAGGCTCTAGCATGTTGGTCAGAACGCTGCATGCTTTTATTGGCACACCGTTATGGACTGGCGATTTATACGACATGACAGGAGGCGCTTGGAGTAGCGAGCAAGTACAGACGGGATTGACCATTTTATGGACGCTTATTGCTTTGGTCGCCACTATTATCGCTAGCCGTCATGGACAGCACACGCTATGGTTTATGGGCATTGGTCTATTGGGCGTTGTGGTGCTAAAACTGGTCTTGGTCGATTTATCACAGACCGAGGCGATTTGGCGGGTGATTTCCTTCCTTGGCGCAGGTAGCTTAATATTGGTGATCGGTTATTTGGCACCGCTGCCGCCAGCGCGTCAGGATTGAGCAGACGAATTTGAATGATAGTCTGCCCTGAGCATTACATGAAATGTTAACGTGACGACTTGATAACGTTGGGTGATGACGCTGGTTGTGTAGTAAACTGGACGCCATTAAAAAGTAGACGCTGCTGGTCTTACTTTTAGCATTTTTTATAAAAGGTTGTAAAAACAGATGGATAAGAGAGCAAATATTCAGTGGTTCCCGGGGCATATGAACAAAGCCCGCAATGAAATCAAAGAGATCATGCCACAGATGGACGTCGTCATCGAAGTGATTGACGCGCGTATCCCTTATAGTAGCGAAAACCCCATGGTCGCGGCACTTCGCGGCGAAAAACCAGTCATCAAAATCTTAAATAAAGCCGACCTTGCTGACCCTGAACTGACCCAAGCCTGGATGGAGTATCTTGAGCAACAAGACGGCGTCAAAGCCATCGCTTGCGACAATAATAAAGCCGATGATGTCAAACATATCATCGCGCTGTGTAAAAAGATGGTGCCCAATAAAGTTGGTACCGGTCGCCAAATCAAAGCCATGATTATGGGTATTCCAAACGTTGGCAAATCTACTTTAATTAATACTTTAGCTGGGCGCGCGGTGGCAAAAACTGGCGATGAGCCTGCAGTGACCAAGTCGCAGCAGCTGATTAAGCTCGACGATGACATCATGCTTTATGATACCCCTGGTATGCTGTGGCCAAAGGTTGAAAATGAAAATTCTGGTTATCGTTTGGCTGCGACGGGCGGTATTCGTGATACGGCGTTTGACTTCGCCGATGTCGCCAGTTATACCGCTGAGTATTTGCTAAGCGCTTATCCTGAGCTGCTAAAAAATCGCTATAAAATTGACGAGCTACCCAAGACCGACTGGGAATTTTTTGAAATGGCAGGTCGCAATCGCGGCTGCGTGCGCGCGGGCAATCAAGTCGATACTTACCGTATGTCTGAGATTTTAATTAACGAGCTGCGTAGTGGCAAGCTTGGGCGTATTACCCTTGAGACGCCAGAAATGATAGAAGCTGAAGAAGTCGTCGTCGCTGAGCAGCGCATTGCGGCTGAAGAAAAGAAAAAAGCCCGCGAGGAAGAAAAACGCTTGCGCCGATTAAAAACGCGGAAGAATCGGAAGTAGGTTTGGCGGTTACAAATTCCGATAGGTTTTATATTAGTCTACCTACAAGATTACTCATTTAACCTACTTGTTTCATATGACGCTTTTATTTAAAGTGAGAAAGTACATTATTAACTGGAGTACCTCATGAAATCGGCACTGGATAAGCTTCCAGACAGCAACAACTTACCTATGCAAAATGACGCCCAGATTCTGGTGCGCTTAACGTATATTAGCGCCTATAATCCTAATAATGCCAATATCGAAGTGGCCAGAATCCTCGAGCAATCACGGCGCAATAATGAGCATAATGGCATTACTGGTGCATTGGTGATGAATGAAAATTACTTTTTGCAAGTTATTGAAGGTTCAAGACCCATCATTAATACCTTGCTACAAAAGTTACTTAAAGATGAGCGGCATTTTTCTTTAAGAATTGTTGAATGTCACGAAATTGAACAGCGACGCTGGAGTCAGTGGTCAATGCAGTATTTAACGCTTAGCAATCAGCGTCAAGAAGACATATTAAAATTTTCACCAAACGCCGAATTTAACCCTTATTTAATGACTGCCATGCAAATCAGATTGTTTATTGAAGCCTTACTAGAGCGCCAAGAAAAAGCATAGCAGTGTATTTTTACATCGGGCAGTAATCCTATCTATTAGACGGTTATAAAATCTTTTGTAGTCCAAAGTCCAATGGTCTCATCACTGGTTTAGTAAGACGTGACCATATTAGACCGTCTCTCTTTATTTAGCATTTTCTAGGCCTTATATACTAATGAGCAATTTCGGTTGCTCGTCTTTTTGTTTGCTAATTTGCCCACCAATTTTGATATGATTGCCTATGACCCAGCTAACTGCCAATTCCAACGCTTCTGAAACTACCTTTAACCACGCTACCTCTTCCCTAAACTCCTTCGCTCCGCGCCTTCTCGATTGGTTTGACACTAATGGTCGCCATGACCTGCCTTGGCAACAGCATCAAACTGATACGCCAAATCCTTATATTGTTTGGTTATCCGAAGTCATGCTCCAGCAAACGCAAGTGACCACTGTACTGCCCTACTTTGCGCGCTTTATGGCATCCTTTCCTACCGTGCAAGATTTAGCCGCAGCAGATTGGGATAGCGTGGCGGCGCATTGGGCAGGGCTTGGCTACTATGCGCGGGCACGTAATTTGCATAAAGGCGCAAAGCAGTTGGTTGCGGTGATCGATGAAATTGGCGACTTTCCGCAGACGCTAGCAGGCTGGGAGGCGATTTCTGGCGTTGGGCCGTCGACCGCTGGCGCGATTATGGCGATGGGCTTGCATAAATATGGCGTGATTTGTGATGGCAATGTCAAACGCGTTCTGACACGCTGGGCGGCGATTGATGGTGATATTACCAAGTCTGCCACCACCAAAGAGCTGTGGGCGTTGGCGGAGCGTCTAACGCCTAGGAAAAATTCAGGATTATTTGCGCAAGCCATGATGGATATGGGCGCAACCTTATGCACCCGTAGCAAACCTACTTGTCTGTTATGTCCGCTGCAAGAGGATTGTATTGCCCACGCTGAGGGACGCGCAACCGATTATCCTGTCAAAGCTAAAAAACAGCCCAAACCAAGTAAGTTTAGCAATGCGCTATTAATTAAAGATACGGACGGCAAAATACTGTGGCTACAGCGCCCTGACAATGGCATTTGGGGCGGCTTGTGGAGTTTGCCCTTGCAGTTTGTAGAGAAAATTAACGGTAAAGTTGGTAAGACACAAGACATGACTACTAGTAAAACTCTAAAGGTTGCTAGTAATGAAAAACTATACGAAACAGAATTCACCACCGCTGAGCAGATTATCAATGAATGGTTAGATAAGCATAATTTAGTTGCAAAAGCAGTCAGTAAAACGTTATTAGACGATGCGCCTATTAAACACTCACTGACCCATTTTCATTGGTATTTAACGCCGCAATCACTGACTTTAACTAATGAGCAGGTGATTGCTTTAACTCAGGCTTTGCAAGCAGCAGAGATTAATCTTAATTGGTTAAATGCGAATGATGCGCAGGCCACACTTGGATTGCCGCGCGCAATGGTTAAGATTTTAGAATAATAAGTGATTGCAACCAAAGAAATTCATAAAAAAAGCGCCTCAAAAGATATTCTGAGGCGCTTTTTTAAATACAAAATACAAAAAATTAAGAAAGAGCTTAAAATTTGGGAACCCGCAAAAGCAT